>JACCRE010000328.1 GCA_013813775.1 Planctomycetaceae bacterium | reverse complement strand
CGGCAAGGCGTCCCCTCACCCCTGACCCCTCTCCCCAGGGAGAGGGGGACCTAATTCGTGACCTCTTCCGAGCAGTGACGGTTTCGGTAAAGGTTCTAAGGCGACTCTCCGCCGTCTTCGTGCTTGGTCTGCTCTCGCTGCCAGCAACAGGGCTGTGCTCTGAGTTCTCTCCAACCGATCTCGAGTTCTTCGAGAAGTCCGTTCGCCCGCTGCTCGCGGCTCGTTGTTATGAATGCCACGGAGTCACGAAGCAGAACGGCAACTTGCGTCTCGATCATCCTGATTTCTTCCTGAAGGGCGGCGACAGCGGCCCCGCGATCGTGGCGGGCAAAGCCGATGAAAGCCTGCTCGTCGAAGCGATCAACTATGCCTCGTATGAAATGCCGCCGACGGGCGAGTTGAAGCCCGAAGAGATCGCGATCCTCACCAAGTGGGTCGAACTCGGCGCGCCGTGGCCCGATGAAGCCGCTCAGGCCTCCGGAGCCGCGAACGACTTCGATCTCGAAGCGCGAAAGCGGCACTGGTCCTTCCAGCCGATCGCCGCGACGACCCCGCCCGACGTCTCACACGCCGATTGGCCACGTGATCCCATCGACCGCTTCATCCTCGCGAAGCTTGAAGCCGGCGGTCTGCGTCCCTCCGCTCCCGCCGACAAGCGAACGCTGCTCCGCCGCGTCTATTTCGACCTCATCGGCCTGCCGCCACCTCCCGACAAGGTCGAAGCCTTTCTCGCCGACGTCTCTCCCGATGCCTTCGAGACGGTCGTCGATGAACTGCTCGCCTCACCTCACTTCGGCGAGCGTTGGGGACGCCATTGGCTCGACCTCGTACGCTTCGCGGAGACGCTGGGCCACGAGTTCGACTATCCGCTGCCGCACGCCTGGCGGTATCGCGATTACGTGGTGCGGGCCCTCAACGACGATGTGCCCTACGACGATTTCGTGCGCGAACACATCGCGGGCGATCTTCTTCCGACTCCTCGTCGGAACATCACCGACGGCGACAACGAATCGATCATCGCCACCGGCTTCTGGCACCTGCATGAAGACGTGCACGCGCCGGTGGACGTGCGGCTCGCCGAAGCGACGCGTTACGACAATCAGATCGACGTCTTCGGCAAAACGTTTCTCGGCCTGACCGTCGCCTGCGCCCGCTGCCACGACCACAAGTTCGACGCGATCACCGCCGCCGATTACTACGCCCTCGCCGGCTTCCTGAAGAGTTCTCGTCGAGACGACGCCGCGCTCGATCCTCACGGCGAGATCACCCATGCCGCCCGCCGACTTGCGAAGATTCGCGACGAGATCGAGGCATTAGAAGAACAGTCCGTCTCGACCGAGGAACCTCCTCGATCGGCTCCGCTGCGTGACGGCGATGTCCTGTTCGAGAACTTCGACGACGGTTCGTTCGACGGCTGGTTCACGAGCGGCTGGGCCTTCGGGGAACGTCCCGTAGGGTCCGCTGTGCGGACCACCGAGCGCGGCGAGAATCGTTCTGGTCCGCACAGCGGACCCTACGGCGTCGCCGATTCACGTCGTCTCGCGAAGAAGCTCGCGGGCACTCTCCGTTCGCGGAACTTCATCATCGAACACGACGCCGTGCTGATTCGCGTCGCGGGCGAGAAGGCACGCATCCGTCTCGTCGTCGATGGCTACCAGATGGACGTCTTCAGCGCCCTCCTCTTCGCGGAACTCACGCAAACGATCGACACGGGCGGCGAATGGAAGTGGCTTCGCATCGACGGCGATCTCGCGAATCACAAAGGCCACCGCGCCTACTTCGAACTCCTCGACGAAGGCGCGGGCTGGCTCGCCGTCGATGAGATCCGCCTGACGAACGAGCCCGGCGTGCCGGCAACGGCATCAAGCTCATACGCGAATCCAGTCCCCGTCTCCTTCGGGAGAGGGGTCAGGGGTGAGGGGAGGTCTAACGCTTCCCCAATCTCTTGCACCGGCACGCGCGCAACGGAGGCTGAAAAACGAGAAGTCACGCGAACCCGGCCCCTCACCCCCAGCCCCTCTCCCCAGCGGAGAGGGGAGCGAGAACGCGTGAACGACGTTCAAAAACTGCAATTTTCCGATCAAACGAGCGGGGTGAGTTCACTGGAGACCGTTGCCTTCACCCCTTCTCCCCCTCGCCCACTCTCCCCCTCGCAGAGCGAACTCGCCCGCCTCACGGCCGAGGCCGATGCGATCGCCGCGGCCCTGCCGCAACCGATCTTCGTCCACGCCTTGCAGGACGGTCCCGCGTGCGACGAACTGCTCTTCATCCGCGGCAACCACGAGAACACGGCGGGGCCGGTGCCGCGCCGATTCCTCGAAGCGATCGCCGGCTCCGATCAGCCGACGATCAAAGCACGTTCCGGCCGGCTGGAACTCGCCGACCGGCTGCTCGCCGACGACAATCCGATGCCCGCTCGCGTGATGGCGAACCGCATCTGGCAACATCTCTTCGGCGAGGGTCTCGTTCGCAGCGTCGACAACTTCGGCGTGCTCGGCGAGGCTCCTTCACACCCGGAACTGCTCGACGATCTCGCGATCTCTCTGCGCGAAGACGACTGGAGCGTGAAGCGGCTCATCCGCAGGATCGTGCTCTCGCGGACCTATCAGATGGCCTCGATTCCGCACCCCGACAGTGCCTCGAAGATCGCGGAAGTCGATCCGTCGAACCGCCTGCTGCATGCGCAGCGCATTCGTCGGCTCGAAGGCGAGGCCCTGCGCGATGCGATGCTCGCCGTCTCGGGGGAGCTCGATCCGCGCCTCGGTGGCGAGAGCGTTCCCGTGCATCTCACGGAGTTCATGCAGGGCCGCGGCCGACCGAAAGACTCCGGCCCGCTCGACGGCGACGGCCGGCGCAGCCTTTACATCAAAGTCCAGCGCAACTTCCTCACGCCGATGCTCAGCGCGTTCGACTACCCGCCCCCCGCGACGACCGTCGGCCGCCGCAACGTCTCGAACGTGCCGGCCCAAGCCCTGATCCTACTCAACGATCCCTTCGTGATCGATCAGGCGAAGCTCTGGGCGCGACAGGTTCCCGCGGAACCGTCTCTCTCGACCGAAGATCGCATCACGAGGCTCTACGAAGCCGCGTACTCACGACCGCCCAGCGCCGAAGAGACGACCACCGCCGTCGCGTTCCTCGAAGCACGATCAGAGACCGACGAACAAGCCTGGACCGACCTGTGCCATGTGCTGTTCAACGGGAAGGAGTTCGTGTTTGTGCGGTAGAGAAGAATGCTTTCCTCGGGCTGTGTCTCAAGAATACGATAAACAAGACGTGCGGCCGTCGAGGACGACGGACTCGGAGACTCTCATGCAAACGCTCAAGTTCGTGCATTGGCAGGACGGCGACGCCTATCTGGGATACCTGCTCGACTATCCTGATTACTGGACCCAAGGCGAATCACTCGATGACTTGAAGGCCCATCTGGTCGACCTCTACCACGATCTGACGAGCGGCGAATTGACGGGCATCCGTAAGGTCGACGAACTGGTGATCCAGTGAAGCGGGTCGACCTGATCCGAACGATCGAGAGATTGGGATGCGTGCTGGTCCGACACGGCGCGCGGCACGATTGGTATCGAAATCCGGCCACCGGCGCATCGCAGCCCGTTCCGCGTCATCGCGAGATCAAGGATCATCTCGCTCGGCATATCATCGCGATGCTTGGCGACCCGCCCGATGAGATCGCATCCGATCGGTGAGCGCGGCGGTAGGTTGGATCGCGCCGAGCGAAGATCCACCGACGCGATCTCTCGATGCTCGCTACAGAAGGAAAGCGTTTCATGCCTCACTTCACAGGCCCGCGAGGGCAGATGGACCCGCTACGCAGCGGCGAGAACACTCAGTCCCACGCCGTTAACCTGGTACTGAACGACATTCCTCAATCCGTGTCACAAATCGTGACGGCGGTAAAAAAGCATGGCAAGAAAGCCATTTTGCGCCATTTGTCGCGACTAAAAAAGGAGGGCTTTGCGGAAAAGATTGGAGGTGACTGGAAACTCACTCCGCATGGCCTATCGCTGATGAAAGTCTGGCGACAGCACCATGCCGCCGCTGAGGTCGGCGTTTTTCAGATGCCGTTGCCCATTGACGATGATGATGCGGACGATTTTGAGTCAAACGGTGATGAAGACTTTCGGCCCGATGGAACTGATCACCGGGAGCGCGTGACGAAACAAATCCATGAGCGGCGCGGGCAACGATCTTTCCGGCAAAAGTTGCGAAAGAAGTACGATGATCGCTGCATGGTCACGGGATGTCGCATCCCCTCGATCCTGGAGGCAGCGCATATCCAGCCCTACCGAGGTGAGAAGGACAACCATCCCCAAAACGGCGTGCTGCTAAGGGCCGACATCCACACGCTGTTTGATCTAGACCTGCTAGGCATTCGTCCGAAAGACCTCGGCATCGAATTGAACTCCTGCATCGCCAGCGAATACCAGGAAGTAGTTCACCCCACGCTACTTTGCGGCAAGCGGCGTTTTCGGCCTTCTCCGGATGCTCTGAGAGTACGATATGAATTGTTTTGTCAACGACGGGATCAATGAAGTAGGGTGGGCTCTGCCCACCGCTGAACGGTTTTACCGCTCTTCCACGCCAGCAACGCGTTAATGATGGGCACAGCCCACCCTACACAACATGCCTCACTGCCATCGCTACCTGCCGACGCCTCTCTCTCGCCGCGAACTGCTTGCCCAGGCCGCGTGCGGGTTCGGCTCCGTCGCCCTCTCCGGGTTGCTTGGTCAGAACGCGAAAGCGTCGGAAGGCAACGCCCTCTCTGCCAAGCAACCGCATTTCGAGGCGAAGGCGAGGAGCGTCATCTTTCTCTACATGGACGGAGGCGTCTCGCATCTCGACAGCTTCGATCCCAAGCCGGCTCTCGACGAGTGGAACGGCAAGGCGTTTCCGCTCAAGAAGGACAAGACGCAGTTCAACAACGACGGCAGCGTGCTCGCTTCGCCCTGGAAGTTCCAACGGTACGGCGAGAGCGGCATTCCCGTGAGCGGCCTCTTCCCGCAGATCGCCTCGCACGCCGACAAGCTCGCCGTCGTGCGGTCGATGACCGCGAGCTTCCCCGAGCACACGAGCGCGAACTATTTCCTGCACACCGGGCACGGGCAGGTCGGCCGGCCGAGCATGGGGGCCTGGTTCGGCTACGGCCTCGGCAGCGAGTGCGACAACCTGCCCGGGTTCGTCGTGCTCAACGGCGGGTTGATTCCGCCCGGCGGACTCGATTGCTTCGGCAGCGGCTTTCTGCCGGCGAGCTATCAGGGGTCGATGTTCACGTCGTCGAATCCGCCCGTGGCGAATGTGACGCCGGCCGATGACGCCGCCGTTCAACGTCGCAAGCTCGACCTCATGCGCTCGCTCGACGCGTCGCTGCTCTCGCGGACCGGTCCGAACGACGCGATCGAATCGGCGATCGGCAACTATGAACTCGCAGCCCGCATGCAGCTCGCCGTGCCGGACCTCATGGACCTTTCCGGCGAGACGGCCGAGACGCAACGGGCCTACGGCCTCGAAGCCGATTACCCGCAAACGCGCATCTACGGCCGGTGTTGTCTGCTCGCGCGGCGGCTCGTCGAGCGCGGTGTGCGGTTCATTGAATTGACCTGCCCCGCCGGCAACGGCGACCGCTGGGACCAACACAGCAATCTCAAGGAAGGTCACGAGAAGAACGCGAGAACCGTCGATCAACCGATCGCCGCGCTGCTCGCGGATCTCGCCCAGCGCGGACTGCTCGACAGCACGCTCGTCGTGTTCAGCGGCGAGTTCGGCCGGACGCCGTTCGCGCAAGGCTCCGACGGACGCGATCACAACCCCAGCGGCTTCAGCGCGTGGCTGGCCGGCGGAGGGATCAAAGGCGGCACGATCCACGGAGCGACCGACGAGTTCGGCTATAAGGCCGTCGAGAACCGGGCCGAGATGCACGACCTCCACGCCACGATGCTGCACCTCGCCGGGATCGATCACGAACGCCTGACGTTCCGGTTCTCAGGCCGGGACATGCGTTTGACGGACGTGCATGGGAAGGTGATCGAGGGGATCATCGCATGACCGCTCGCGGTTTCGCCGACCGCGAAGCCGCAAGCGTCGTCCGAAGCCATTCACGGGTGGCGGACGCACTCGGTAGAATTGGGTGTGGCAGCCTGACGGGAGATCGAGGAATGCCGTACAAGTTTCCGAGCGATGTTCAAGAGTTGGTGTCCCATTGCATGGCCGGTGGCGACTACGCGTCGGAAGACGACGTGCTTCGCGAGGCATTACGGGCGCTCACCGACGAAGAGGAACACCTGCGTTTCGTTCGCGACGCCGTCGCTGAGCGACAAGCGGGCGATGAGGGTGTTCCTTTGGAAGATGCGTTCGCTTCGATCCGCTCCAAATACGCCGTCACTCCCGAGACATGAGCCGTCGCGTCGTTCTCCAGCGGCTGGCGACGAATGATCTCGTCGCGGCGTATCGTTGGGCGGCAGCGAAGATGCCCGACGCGGCTGCTCGTTGGTTGATTCGGTTTGAGTCGGCGCTAGAGACGCTCGCGGACAATCCCGAACGCTGTCCGTTCGCCCGAGAGAACGGCAAAGTCGGCATCGAAGTTCGCGAGCACCTCTTCGGAAAGCGGCCACACGTCTTTCGCGTGATTTTCACGATCGAAGATGAGTCCGTTCGCGTTCTGCGCATTCTTCGAGCGCAGCGCCGCTTCCTGACGCGAGAGCAGTTGGAACAGGCTGCTGAAGCCGACGACGCGGATTGAAGGACCGGCTGCGTTTCGGGTCGTTTAGTGAGCTACTCTTCCCGAATCCGCACGTTCCGGAACTCGACGTCGAACCGCTCGGCCTGGAAGCCGATACGGCCTTCGCGGAGTTCCGTCGGATCGCTCTCGGCGATCTTCACGCCGTTAAGAATGCTCGTGAGAGCGCCGTCTTTGGCGACGATCTCGAGGCTGTTCCATTCGCCGACGGGCTTGCGTGCCCGTTCGCGTGCGGCCTGATCGTCGCGGACTTCGACGGTCACGTCTTTGGCGTTGGACTTGATGTGACCCAGCTCCGACCACTTGCCCTGCACCTCCAGGCACTTCGGCCAGATCTTGTCTGCGCCGGTGATGAACACGAGCATGCCGGTGTTGGCGTTCGCGCGTTCGTCTTCGGGAAGCTCGGCGGTGTTCGGCCAGCGGACGTCGAGGCGCAGGGTGAAGTCGCGGTAGGGCTTCTTCGAGTGCAGGTAACCGCGCGCGTCGCCCTGGAGAAGGATTGAGTCGCCGTCCTGTGAGACGTTGAGCGATCCCTTCTCGGTCGGCGGATGGAAGAGAACGAGATCGTTCGCGTCGATCGGCATAAAACCGTCAACATCGGGAGACGATTCGGCCATGGCGGTGCCGGATGTCGTTCCAGCGGGCGGCGATCCGGACTCTGACGAGCAACCGATGACAACCAGCATTGCAAGGATCAAGACGCGAACCGACGTCATCGGCGGTTCCATCGCGGTACCGTCACTTGGCGGGATGGGCACCTTCACGTCTCCCCCGGCTTGCGGAACAGTTCGGCGACCTTGATGGCGAGACCGGGCAACACATCGCCGCCGTCGAGAATGCCGTCGGGGCCGAGCACGTCCGGCTCGGTTTCACGGCGATGCACGGTGACCTCACGGGCCGGCGGGTCGATCACCCAGACGAGACTCACCCCGGCGCTCAAGTATTGCGCGACCTTCCGAACGATCTGGCCATGCCGGTTTCCGGGGGAAAGAATCTCGACCGACAGAGCGGGCGGGGTTTCGAGATACGATTGGGAAGCGACGATGTCGTCGGCGGGCGTGTCGTCGTCATAGAGCATGACGTCGGGGCCGCGGACGGTGTCGGGATCGCGTCCGACGACGACGCCCG
This sequence comes from Planctomycetaceae bacterium, assembly GCA_013813775.1. Lineage (GTDB taxonomy): Bacteria > Planctomycetota > Planctomycetia > Planctomycetales > Planctomycetaceae > JACCRE01. The sequence goes on along the minus strand of JACCRE010000328.1, from coordinate 12,453 downwards.
TATCGTTCGAGAAGACATAGCCGCGACCACGCTGACGGCTGTAAAGCCCCAGTGCCAATGCGACGTTCGCGGAGATGAATCCGTGCGGCGGTTTTGGCGGCGGCAATTCGATGATCTCCCCTTCGTCCAGCTCGAAGTAGCGACCAACGTTCTCGGATCGATCGACGAAGGCTGCGAATTCTTCAGCCGTGACGGGCCGCGTGATGATGGTCGCCATGAAGTTGCTCGCCGTCAAAGGATCAGCCGTCCTAGTATACCACCTCTGTCGCGGCCCGTTGCAAACGCCGTCGTCACCCGACACGATGCCGATACGTCCCGCATCGCTTCTCCCAATCCCGGAGCGCTCTCCATGGCCACCGCCACCGCGTCTGCACACGATTATGCGATGTTCATCAACGGAAAATGGGTGACGTCGAAGTCGAAGATCGACGTGCTCAACCCGGCCACCGAAGAGAGCATCGGCACGACTCCCGCGGCGAGCAAAGAGCAGGTGCAGGAGGCTCTCGAAACGGCTCGTGAAGCGCAGAAGGGCTGGGCGCGGCGGACGGGCGTCGAGCGCGGCCGGGTGCTGCGGAAATGGGCCGACCTCGTCGATCAGAAGCGAGATCATTTCGCGAAGCTGCTCGCGATGGAGGTCGGCAAGCCTCTCAAAGAGGCCTACGGCGAGGTCGATTTCGGCAATAGCTGGTTCCGCTATTACGCCGAGTATGACCGACGCATCGAAGGCGACATCCTGCCCGCCGACCGTCCCAACGAGCAGATGTGGATCGTGCCGCAGCCGGCGGGAGTGGCCGTCGGCATCATCGCGTGGAACTTTCCGTTCGCCGTCGCGATTCGCAAGATCGCGCCGGCCCTCATCGCCGGTTGCAGTCTCGTGCTGAAGCCGCACGAAGACACACCGATCACGGCTTTGGAACTGATGAAGCTCGCCGACGAAGCGGGGCTTCCGCCGGGCGTGTGCAACGTCGTCACGGGCACCGGCGAGACGGTCGGCGACGCGCTCGTGCGCAGCGACATCCCCGGTGTCATCAGCTTTACGGGAAGCTGCGAGACGGGAAAGCTCATCACGAAGGCCGCGGCCGACAACGTGACGCTCGTGTCGCTCGAAATGGGCGGCAAAGCTCCGTTCATCGTGATGGACGACTGCGATATCGACGCGGCCGTCGATGCGGCGGTCTTCAGCCGGCTGCTGAACTGCGGCCAGATCTGCATCGCGAACGAACGCACTTACGTCCACAAGAAGGTCGCGAGCGAGTTCCTCGAGAAGTTCGTGAATCGCATCAAGAGCGTGAAGGTCGGCAATCCGCTCGACGAAGGCACGCAGCTCGGCCCGAAGGTCAGCAAGATCGAACTCGACAAGGTCGCGAGGTACGTCGACGAAGCGAAGAAGGCCGGGGCAACCGCCGTCACGGGCGGCAAGACGTTCGACCGCAGCGGCGGCTACGAGAAAGGTTACTGGTACGAGCCGACGGTGCTGACGAACGTCAAGCAGGACATGGCGATCATGCGGAACGAGATCTTCGGACCGGTCGTGCCGGTCATGGAGTTCGACGACTTCGAGCAGGGCATCGCCTACGCCAACGACAGCAAGTTCGGCCTCGCGGGGTATCTCTTCACGAACGACGTGCACAAGATCATGCGCGGGATTCGCGACATGGAGGTCGGCGAGCTGTATATCAACCGCGGGGCCGGCGAGAGCATCCACGGCTATCACACCGGCTGGAAGCAAAGCGGCAACGGCGGCGACGACGGCAAATACGGCCTCGAGCACTATCTGCGTCGGAAGACGGTGTACCTCAAGTACAACGGGTAGCCGATGCCGAGCGATGAGCAAGAGTATTTGGATCTCTGACGACTCGAAGGTGGAACGCCGAATGCCCGAATCGGCCGTCGGCGTTTTTCTCCCGCTCAATGCCGTTTTCCCTGCCGTTGATGCCTCTGTCGAAGAACTCACGAAACAGCTGAGAAGGCTGAGCCGAACAGACGCTCTGATCTGGTGCGCGAGGCTCAACCTCGTTGTTGCGAACGCGACCCGCGGCAGCCGTCTTGAGCAGCAGCGGTTCGGTATTCAACAGATTTTTAGCCGACCGGAGATTCAACGGATCGCCGAGTTCTATACGGCGAGGAACCAACCAGAAAGCACGGCCGTGTTCTTTCGCGCGCAGCTCCTCGAGCTTGCGCGGTGGATCGCGGAACTCGCTGTTGATCACCCGGAAGATGGAACTACATTCGAAGATCCAGAAATCCGGACAGCCTTCGGCAAGGCGGCGTTGATTGTGTCCGAAATGTGGGGACACAGAACTTACGGAAACGCCTTTCCTGCCCATGTCTCGATTGCCGAAGCGAGGCGACGAAGCCTGGACGCGACACGCCTCGGTACGACAGCCCTGTCGGCGGGGTTAGCTCCGATGCTGGCGGTCGCCCGCGGGAGAATCCTTTTCAAGGATTGTATGAGTCGTTTTCGCCCGGAGTTCGGGCGAGAGTTCTCAGAAGCATCCGGACTGCAACTTGAAGAGTTCTATACCCTTCTGACTCTCCTCTCCGTTGCGTATTTACTCCAATCGCCGGAATGGGGTGGCGTGCCTGAAGCTCGATCCGGCCTGTTTCACCAAAGCGCCTTTGAACAAAGCGGGAGTCTTAGCGATGTTTTTCGACGCTACGCCGAATTCGCTGCACAGACTCCCGAAGAGCTTGCGAGATCTCTTCGGGGTACCCTTCGGACGCACCTTTCATTGGAGAAGGCGCTTCGCCGCAAGCCGCTCCTGCGCACAAGAGATGGACGCTACATCGTCGTAGATCCAGTAGTGTTCTCAGAACATGCTGCGACTGGTCCGCTCTTCTCTATTCTCCCGAAGAAGACAAACAGCGAAGTAAACGAACTCTTCAAGAATTTTGGTGAAGCCTTTGAGGAGTATGCCGGCCAGATTCTCCGGCGTATGTTCAGCACGTCATCTGGTGTGCTTGCGAAGAGATTGGAGATCGGCTTCGCTGGAAAGAACAAGAGCGGCAGCGACGTGGAGATTGCCGATGCATGCCTCAACGATGTCGCGGACCTCGTTCTTTTTGAGATGAAGGCAGTCTGGAGTCCGGACCACCTTTTAGGCAAAGGTGATCCAGAGCAATACCATCGGAAGATGATCGCGGCATACGCTCGGCCAGGAGAAGGCGGTGAACGGCCGAAAGGAGCGGGGCAGTTGGCAGCGGCAATAAGCAGTCTTGCTTCAGGCGAATGGACGCCGAGATACCAGGACATTGGATCGGTCGTGCGTGTTCATCCCGTCCTGCTTGCCTACGACGCCCGTTTACAGTCAGCGGCTCATCCATGGCTCCTCTCGGAGGAGTTTCGTCGCGCGCTCGATCCTGATGAAATTCTGCCAAATGGTGCCATGCGAAAGGGCATGTTTCGTGTTGCCGCCCTTTCGGTGCTTTCAATCGACGATCTGGAGTTGCTCGAAACGTCTATCGAGCACTTCGGGTTCGTCGAATTGCTCCAAGCGTATTCAGAAGTCTCACCAGAACGGTTAGTAGGGTTCCATGACTTCCTCGCCAGCTCAAAATACCGCGATTGTATCTATGCCAATCGAAACATGGCGCAAAGCGCGCTCGATGCATTGTTGCAGGTGAAACATCTCATGGGGTGGCACTTTGATGAAGAAGAACAGGAACAAGTCTAATGTCGAAGCTGTTGTTGACCGCGATCGCGTTCGCCTTGGTGTCCGGCTTCGCGCTCGCGGCTCAGGGTGGAATCAACGGGACGCTTGGGAAGCGGATGGAGCATCCGCTGCATGCCTCGCTCGTCTCGTTCACGGTCGGCTTCTCGACTCTATTGATTCTGTGTCTGGTTTGGGCGAGGTCGCTTCCCAGATCGACGGCGGTTTTCGGCGGCCCCTGGTGGTCGCTGACGGGCGGCATGCTCGGGTGCGTCGTGGTCACGGCCTCGCTGTTGATGGCGCCGCGCGTGGGCGCGACCGTGTGGCTCTCGTTGCTCGTGTGCGGGCAGTTCACGGCGGCCGTGCTGCTCGATCACTTCGGCTGGGCCGGTTACCACGTGCACGCCGCGAGCCTCGGACGCATCGCCGGCGTGGTGCTGATCATGGCGGGGGTGATTTGCGTCTGCCGCTCATAAAGACGGGCGCTCAAGTCGGATTTTATATCGGCTCACGCTGATGAGACTTGCACAAGTGTGAACGGGCGATTAAGGTTTTGATCGAGTTCCTCCCGGTTAAGGCGTCGGCGGGTGGCGATGACGTTGGGAGCCCGCATCGGCTTCGAGTCGACGACACGGTGAGGCGAAACATCAGCGCGGCGTGGCGTTCGTCAGGCGCGGCAGAATCGATCATGCCGGTCCGAGGAGTTGACGCGACTCGGTATCGCCCCCTGTTTGCAGTCGAGGCCGGAGAACCGATAATGGATGGACCCGTGTCGTCCTTGTCTCGTCGGTCCGTCATGCCCGCAATCACGCTCCAGGTGCTGGAAGGGCTGGAACGAGGCAGGTTCTACCACGATCTCGTGCCGCCCGTGTCGATCGGGCGCGAGGACGAGAACACGATCCGCCTGAACGACGAACGGGTCAGCCGCTTTCACGCGAAGCTGCAGGAAGACGCCGGCCGCATCATCCTGACGGATCTCGACAGCACGAACGGGACTCGCGTCAACGGGCGACCCGTGCAGATGCGCGTGCTGAAGCCCGGCGATCAGGTGACGATCGGCCGCTGCCTGCTGCTCTTCGGCAGTCCCGAAGAGATCGTCTTGCGAGCCGAACGCGGCAAGGCCGAGGCCGCCGCGGCCAGCGACCTCGTCATCGGCGACGAAGAAGGCGCCGAGTCCGACGGGTCGTTCCGCCTGAGCGGCCGACTGCCCGAACTGGCGCCGGAGCTTCCCGCCGGCCTGAAGCCCGGTCAGCGAGCCCAGCTCGCTGACATGCTCGGCCACATCCACGACGAGATCCGTCGCACCCTGCTCGCCTCAGAGGAAACGCCGACCGCGGGCTCCGGCACCGGCCTCACCGACATGCGAGTTCCCGGCAAAGGCTGGCAGCGATTGCTGCGGTTGGAAATGGACCTCGCCGTCGCGCTGCGACGAATCGCCGAACCGATCACCGACACCGGTTCAGTGCCGGGTTTCGACCAGGAAACCGGCTGAGCTTACGGCAGCAGCAGCCCCTCTCGAATCGCATAGCGCGCCAACCCCACGCGGTCGTGGATTTTCAGCTTGTGCATGATGCGGTGCTTCTGGCTCTCGACGCCGTTGGGCGTGAGCTGCAGGTCGGCGGCGATCTCGCGGGTCGTGCGTCCCCGCGCGATGTGCCGCAACACCTCGACTTGGCGCGATGTCAGGTCCGTCACTGGTGGACGCTTTTTGAGGACATATCGATTTCGCACGCGATCGAACCGCATTCGATTCGCGATCCGGGTGGAAAATGGCCGCGAATCGCCCTCCATCCCGCCGACGGCTGCGACCACGTCATCGAGCGAATCGGTCTTCAAAAGATAGCCGGCCGAGAGATCCAGCGCGGCCTTCAGCGAAACATCGGCGTCGTTCGTCGTCAGAAAGACAAAACGCACGTCGGGAGAATGCGTCGCGATCTCCGAGCAAAGGCCGAACACACCGCAGCCCTCGAAGTCGATTTCGAGCAGCAACACGTGGGGAGACGTCGCGGCCTCCAGCGTCCGCACCTCCTCCGGAGTCGTCGCGATGCCCGCGATGACGATGTCGCGTTCGCGGCCGAAGCGATCGGCGATCGCCTCGGCGACCACGCGCTGCGGGTCGGCGATCAGCAGCCTCGTCGGCGCAGGCTGCTTCGCCGACGAAGCTAATGGAGTTCCGTTCTGAAAGTGATAAGAGTCGGGCATGCCTTTCAAATGCCCAAAACCACGCAATCGCGACACGAAATTTTTTCTCAGAAGCGAATCACCTCGCCGGTCGTGTACGACCGCCTCCCGGTAGCCGTTTCCAGGAGCAATTCGCCTGTACTCGCGACACCTACACAGCGTCCCGTGACTTCGCCCCGCGGTGTCCGCAGGCACACTGCCCGCCCATCGAGAAGGCAATGCGGCAGCCAACGCTCGACCGGCAGTTCCCCGGCTCGAGCAGCGTAAGAGAGTTCTTCTTCCAGATTGATCAATGCGGCGACGAGCAGTTCGCCGACATCGATCGGCCGTCCCGTGGCTTCGCGCATCGAGACGGCGCGGCGACGAACCTCATCGGGGGCGTCGTCGAGCGAATTGTTCGCGTTGATGCCGATGCCGATCACGATGCGGCCAGACGCCGGCGACGGCACCTCCGCCAGGATGCCGCACACCTTCCGTCCGTCGAGATACACGTCGTTCGGCCATTTCACTTTGACCTCACGGCCGGGTGCGAGCGCCGCCACGGCCCGTCGTGCCGCCAGCCCTGCGAGCAACGAGAGGATCGGTGTCCGCTCGGCGGGCAGAGTCGCCGGGCGTTCGATGACGAGCGAGAACGTGAGCGCGCCCGGCCCGCTCCGCCAGACGTTCGCCGCCCGCCCCCTCCCCGCCGTCTGCCTCGCCGTCATCACCAGCGCGGGCATCGGAAGGTCGTGTTCCGCAGCAAGGTCAAGTGCCCGATCGTTCGTCGAACCGATCTCGTCGTGCCGCTCGACGTGGCGGACGAACGTCTCCGACCTGACGCGAGACGCGATGTCCGGCCAGTGAGGCTCATCAGTCATTCGAAAGAAGCCTCACGCAAAGACGCAAAGAAGAGAAATGTCTTACGCAGAGGCGCGGAGATCGCAGCGAGGTTTCCGGCGGTGCGAACGTGTACGTCGTCGTCCTTCTCAGCGCTCTCTGCGCCTCTGCGTGAAACTTCTCCCCGTTCCCACGCTCCGCGTGGGAACGCCGCGCGTGGATCAAGCAGAAAGCGTTCCCACGGAGGACCGTGGGAACGAGAACAGCATGCCACGCAATGCGATTTTGCGGCATCATTCAGGCGCACCGCAGGGGCACGCCTGCTCGGGCTTGGAAGGCCGGTCCAAGGTGACATAGTAAACCGGCCTGACTCCAACATTGAGACAGTGCCACATGAGTGACGCGGACGGACCAAGCGAGAAACCAATGACATTCCTCTCGAATGCCGTGCGGTACTGGAGTCCGAGGATGACCGTGTCCGCACCGGGAGCCTTTACCAAGGCCCGCAACTCATCTTGATGTGCTTTCAGGTAGGCAACCGCGATGGCTTCCTGCTCCAGAAAAGGGACCGTCAGCCCGTCGCCCAGCACGAACTCGACCCCGCTCGTCGGGTGCCGGCTCTCGACACACGAATATCGCCGCTGGTCCCCGCGCCGCCAGACGTAGTCCGGCCGGAGAGTGGAAGACGCCAGGAAGGCGTCGACATCGAACGCAACGCCGTGTGCAAATAACCGAAACTCGTTCATGTCCCTTGCGCGACATCCGCCCGACGGAGTTTATCCCTCCAGCACGATCAGCAGGTCTCCCGTCTCGACCTGCGTGCCGGCTGCGGCGTGGACTTCGGCGATCTTGGCGTCGCGTTCGGCGGTGAGGATCGTCTGCATCTTCATGGCCTCCAGCGCGAGCAGCTTTTGGCCCTTCTTGACGGCGTCACCGACCTGCACGTTCACCGTGACCACCATGCCGGGCATGCCCGCGGCGATGTGATTCGGGTTCGTCGGGTCGGCCTTCACGCTTTGCACGGCCGTCGTTTCGAGCGAATGGTCGGTCACCGTCACGTCGCGCGGCTGACCATTCAGTTCGAAGAAGACGGTCCGCTTGCCGTCGGGGTGCGGAGTGCCCGTCGCGAGGAACTTCACGATCAGCCGCTTGCCTTCTTCGATGTCGATCGCGACTTCTTCGCCCGGTTCCATGCCGTAGAGGAAGACCGGCGTCGGCAGGTGCGAGACGTCGGAGTATTTCTGCTGATGAACCGCGAAATCCTTGAAGACCTTCGGATAGAGGATCGATGACACGACCTCGCGCCGTGTCGGCTCTCGCTTGAGCACGCCTCGCAGTTCCGCGGCGGTCGCTTCGAAGTCGGCGGGAGGCAGGCTGGCGCCCGGCCGGCCCTTGAAGGGCTTTCGATCCTTCAGAATGCGATCGCGGACCTTCTTCGGAAAACCGCCCGGCGGTTGTCCCATCGCCCCCGAGATGAGGTCGATCACCGACTCGGGAAAGGCCATGTCGCGCGTGCCGTTGAGCACGTCGTCTTTCGTGAAGTTGTTCGCGACCATGAACAGGGCCATGTCGCCGACCGACTTCGACGTCGGCGTCACCTTCACGATGTCGCCGAACATTTCGTTGACTTCCGCATAGACTCGGCACACGTCGGCCCACTTGTGCGCCAGGCCGAGGGCCCGGGCCTGCATGAACAGGTTCGTGTATTGTCCGCCGGGCATCTCGTGACGGTACAGGTCGCCCGTCGTGGGCAGCATCGCGCTTTCGAACGGCGTGTAGAACTCACGGACCGACCGCCAGTACTCGGCGATCGCATCGAGCGGATCGGTTCCCAGGCCGGTGTCGCGCTTGCCGAAGCGCAGCGCTTCGTTGAGCGTGTTGAGATTCACTTGGCTCGTGCCGCCCGCGAACGGCGCCATCGCGGCGTCGGCGACGTCGAGCTTCGCCTCGGCCGCATTGAGAATGCTCGACGCCTGAATCCCCGCCGTGTCGTGCGTGTGGAAGTGGATCGGAATGCCGATCTCTTGCTTGAGCGTTTTGACGAGCAGACGGGCGGCCTCCGGCTTGCAGAGGCCCGCCATGTCTTTGATCGCCAGCAGATGCGCCCCGCGCCGCTCCAGATCCTTCGCAAGCTCGACGTAATACTTCAAATCGTACTTGGATCGCGCCGGGTTCGTCACGTCTCCCGTGTAGCAGATCGCGGCCTCGCACAACGCGCCCGTTTCGAGCACCGCGTCGATCGCGACCCTCATGTTCTCCACCCAGTTCAGCGCGTCGAACACGCGGAAGAGGTCCATGCCCGCGTCGGCGGCCTCCTTCACGAACGCCTTCACGACGTTGTCGGGATAGTTGGTGTAACCGACGGCGTTCGAGGCCCGCAGCAGCATCTGAAACAGGATGTTCGGCACCCGTTCGCGTAGCTCGACGAGCCGCTGCCACGGCCCCTCCTTCAGGAACCGCATGCTGGTGTCGAACGTCGCCCCGCCCCACATTTCAAGGCTGAACAGCTCGGGCAGCAGGTAGCTGTACGCCTCGGCGATGCGCAGCATGTCGTAGGTGCGCATCCGCGTGGCGAGCAGTGACTGATGCGCGTCGCGGAACGTCGTGTCGGTGATCAGCAGCCGCTTCTGCTTGGTCGTCCACTCGCAGAACTTCTCGGGACCAAGCTTCTTGAACAGATCGCGCGTGCCTTCCGGCCGCGGCTGAGCGGCGTCATACGCAGGTAAGGGAGCAGGCTCGCGGCGGGTGGCGACGGGCTGGCCCTTCACGAGCGGGTTGCCGTTGACGATCGTCTCGCCGAGGAACGTCAGCAGCTTCGTCGCCCGGTTCTTGCGTTCGGGAAGCAGGAAGAGCTCCGGCGTCGTATCGATGAACCGCGTTGTGCAGCGGCCGGCGAGAAAGGCCGGATGGCCGAGCACTTTGAGCAGGAACGGGATGTTCGTCTTCACGCCGCGGACGCGAAATTCCTGGAGAGTTCGCGTCATCTTCATCACGGCGTCGGGAAAGCGGCGACCGCGCGCCGTGACCTTCACGAGCAGCGAGTCGTAGAAGGGGTTGACGACCGCTCCGCTGAAGGCGCTGCCTCCGTCGAGACGAATGCCCATGCCGCCGGCCGAGCGGTAGTGCGCGATGCGCCCGTAATCGGGCAAAAAGTTGTTGGCGGGGTCTTCCGTGGTCACGCGGCATTGCAGCGCGAAGCCGGTGGTCTTGATGTCGTTCTGGTTGCCGAGGCCGATGTCGGGATCGTCCAGCGGACGGCCCTGCGCCACGAGCAACTGCGTGCGGACGACGTCGTAGCCGGTGACTTCTTCCGTCACCGTGTGCTCGACCTGAATGCGCGGATTCACCTCGATGAAATAAAAGCTGCCCGCGTCGGCGTCGACGAGAAACTCGACCGTGCCCGCGCTCGCGTAGCCGACTTGTTTACCGATCGCGACGGCGGCATCGCAAAGCCCCTGTCGGACGTTCGCATCAAGATTCGGTGCCGGCGCGATCTCGACGACCTTCTGATGCCGCCGCTGCACCGAGCAATCCCGTTCCCACAAATGCACGAGGTTGCCGTGCCAGTCTCCCAGGAGCTGCACTTCGAGATGACGCGCCTGCTCGATAAACTTCTCGACGAACAGGTCGAGGCTGCCGAAGGCGTTCTGGCTTTCCTGCTGCGCGCTTTCGAAGGCGTTGGCGAGTTCAGCGGGCGTGCGAACGATTCGCATGCCGCGTCCGCCGCCGCCGTGGGCGGCCTTGACGATGACGGGGTAACCGAGCTTCTCCGCGGCTTTCGAAGCCGCTGCGACCGTGCGAACGCTGCCGCTGCCTTCCAAGATCGGCACGCCGGCCTGCTTGGCGATGGATCTTGCGGCCGTCTTGTCGCCGAGTTGTTCGAGCAGCTTCGGCGACGGGCCGACGAACGTGATGTCGTTCTTCTCGCAGGCCTCGGCGAACTTCGGATTCTCACTCAGGAAGCCGTAACCGGGATGAATCGCATCGACTTCGTATTGCTTCGCGATGGCGATGATGCCGTCGATGTCGAGATAGGCTTTGAGCGGCTCGCCGGCCTGCCCGACCTCGTAAGCCTCGTCGGCCTTGAAGCGGTGCAAGGCGTAACGATCTTCGTGGGTGTAGATCGCGACGGTGCGCAAGCCAAGCTCCGTCGCCGTTCGGAAGACCCGAATCGCGATTTCGCTGCGGTTGGCGACAAGAAGCTTTTTGATCGGCCGGAAAGCGGGTCGGTCGGGCATGAGGCCGGCGGAAAGAATGTCGGGCGAGCATGGACGGGGTTGGCGTGCGTATCCTAACGGCGAACCGGCAGTCGCGGTAACAAGCGGCGGGAAGAGCGGGGAATGGCGAATCAGGGAACCGCGAGCGGCGGGGTTATCCCGCCCCTGTCGCGTTGCCGGACATGCCACCGCCCATGAATTTTGCATGAGCAACGCCGGGGGCAGGCTGATGCCGGCCTGATGCGATCTCAGCCGCGGTCCCTGCCCCGTGACGCGGGAAGACCCCGGTAGGACTGTAACGGCTGGAGTTTACAGTGTGTGCCGTCGGTGTTGCGGAGCCGTGTCGGCTCGCTGACCGACAGGCGACCTGTCAGCCGGTTCGGGCCGGCTGCCGCACGGCAGGTCGCATTCGTTGGAAGCCGTGGCAGAGTGGCTTCGTTTCAAACAGGAGTTGGTGATGAAGATCGGAACATTGCGTAACATGTGCGCCGCCGCCGTGGCAGCCGCTTTGGCGGTACCCGCGATGGCACAAGACGCGCCGACGGCTGAAGGCGGAACGCCGCAGTCGCCGAACGCCGCCCGCGGGGCCGCAGGCGAAGCCGGCACGGTTCGTCCGAACGCACGGCAGGCTCAACCGGGAGCGACGCAGCGACCGGGGGCTCCGCAGGCCGGCACGATCGCCGAAGAGCAGGAGACGCTTCAGCCGGGAACCCGCACTGCGAATTTCCCGCCGCAGAGCGATCGACGGGCTCAGGGCCGTCAGGGCCAAGGCCAGCTCGGTGACGCGGCGCTCGTCCGCTGGATCGGCGCCGACAACGAGGCCGAGATTCGCATCAGCGAAATCGCGCAGCAGAAGGCTCAGAACGAGCAAGTCAAGCAGTTCGCCAAGATGATGGTCGACGAGCACACCAAGCTCGGCGAGCAGTTGCAGCAGGCGTCGCAGGGCCAAGGCAACCAGGGTGACGCCGCGAATCGTTCGACGACGATTCAGGAACGGACGACTCGTCGCAATGCGACCGAGCGCAATGCAAATGAGAACGAGAACGAGAACGAGACCGATCGCGACGCTGCCGAAAACCGCAACGAGCGGAATGCCGACCGCGACGACGCGAACGCGCCCGGACAAGACAACGCTCCGAACGCCCGCAACGCGAACCGCACGACGACCGAGATCCAGACCGAGACCCGCACGGCCGGCGGGAACCGACAGCAGCAAGGTGCGAACAATCCCGCCGTCGCTCTGCACGAGCAGATCAAGCAGGAATGCGTCGCCTCCTTCACGAAAGAGCTGCAGTCGAAGAACGGCGCCGAGTTCGACAAGTGCTATCTCGGCCAGCAGATCATGGCTCACCAGGGCATGATCGACACCCTGAAAGTCGTCGATCAGCATGCCTCGGCCGACCTGAAGCAAACCCTGCAACAGGCCCAGCAGGCCACGAAGCAACACCTGCAGAAGGCCAAGGAACTCATGAAGCAAGTTGAAAACGAGCGTCAGTGATCCGTCACTGAAGCTTGTGCTTCACGGAGGAACCGCAGAGAGGCTCGGTTGCGAAAGCAACCGGGCTTTTTTCGTATATGAACAAACGGCA
>JACCRE010000327.1 GCA_013813775.1 Planctomycetaceae bacterium | reverse complement strand
TCCGGAACGGCTCAGGGCGACGCACGTGGCAGGAAACGTCGCACCGGCCGTTCAGATGCGCACGAGTGCAAGGCGTTCCCAGTCCGGCGGCAGAGCCTAGGTTGCCGCCGCGGGAGTTCGCCGTGCGCGTCTCGCACGCATCCTCTACCCGATGCGGCGCATCGCTGAGGAATCGACGTAAGTCCTTACGCGATGCTCGTGGAGCGGAAGAAAAATGTCGGTCAGAAGGAAATGTTTGGGAAGTCGGAAGTCGGAATGAAAAACCCACTGACCACCGACCACTCTCCCCGAAGCGCGATCGCGGCCCGTCGTTCGCGCCAGCGTTGCAAGTTTCGATCGTATTGTTACAGTGCTGGGCACTAGAACGTGTGGAAACAGGGTTGAAGCCGTCGTGGCAAGCTGTCTGGTTGAGCCAGGCCGTGTCGGAAAGTACGGCTGCGGAAAGGGTTGGAATGTCGATCACGAAGGAAGACAAGTCGCGGCTGACGAGTGAGTACCGTCGGGATGAAGCCGACAGCGGCTCCCCCGAAATCCAGGTCGCGGTTCTGACGCACCGCATCAATGCCCTGACCGAGCATCTGCGGGGCCATAACAAAGACCATGCCGGGCGGAAGGGCTTGCTCGCGATGGTCAGCAAGCGTCGCCGTCACCTGAACTATCTGGCGCGCACGGCGCCGCAGACGTATCAGGATCTGGTGCAGCGTTTGAAACTGCGGAAGTAAAGGGACGGGCGGCCAACGCGGCCGCTCGTGTCATTTCCCGCCTCGCGTGACTCGAAGGCCTTGCCGCGGTTTCGGAAAAACGCTCTTTGCGTCATTCGGCACCGGCTTCAGGTCAAGCCTTCGCAGGATGGGCTTCAAGCCCGTCCACCCGAGGCGCTTCGCGGCTCCGGTCGCGATTGTCGGCGTCGGATGGGGACGAATCGTTCATTTTCTCTGTTACCTGTCGTTCGGGCGGGTTCGTTCGGCGTGTTGACGTCGTCCGCCCCCTGCTGTCGGCCGCTTCACCCTGTCGAGCCTTGTTTTCATGGGCTGGCGAAGCATGAGGTCGATGGCGTACACCGGCTAAGCCGGGTTAGGAATTCAGCATGGCCGAATCCATTTTTGGGACGAAAGTCTCTGTCGAACGTGAAATCGCGGGGCGTACCTTTCGATTGACCACGGGCGAAATCGCCAAACAGGCCAGCGGTGCCGTTCTCGTGCAACACGGAGAGACGGTCCTGTTCGTCGCGGCCCAGACCGGTCCGGCGCGCCCTGGTATCGATTTCTTTCCCCTGCAGGTGGACTACCGCGAGCGGTTGGCTGCTGCCGGCCGGTTTGCCGGCGGCTTCTTGAAGCGTGAGGGCCGCCCGACGACCCGCGAAATCTTGACGTGCCGCGTGACCGACCGGCCGCTACGCCCGCTGTTCCCGAAGGGGTACAAGGACGAGGTGCAGATTCAGGCGAACGTGCTGTCGGCCGATGGCGAGAATGACCCCTCGCCGATGTGTTGCACCGGTGCGAGCGCGGCGCTGATGGTCGGCTCGGCACCTTTCCGCGGACCCATCGCCAGTGTGCGAGTCGGTCGCGTCGACGGCGAACTTGTGCTGTTCCCCACCCATGCCGAGATGCAACAAAGCGATCTCGATCTGACGGTCGCCGGCAACGAGCATGAGATCTCGATGATCGAAGGTTTCGCCAACCAGCTTCCCGACGAGGAGATGGCCGAGGCGATCGAATTCGCGCATCGCGCGATCAAGCCGTTGTGCGAGCTGCAAAACGAACTGCTGAAGAAGCTGGGCGTTGAGCCGCCCGCTTTCGAGGCGCCGCCTGAGAATCCGTTCAAAGCTCCGCTTCGCGAGAAGGCCTACGATGCCGTTCGCGATGCGAAGTTGAGCGGCAAGAAACACGAACGCGCCGACAGAATGCGTCAAGTTCGGCAGAATCTGCTCGACGAGTTCTTTCCAAATGAGGCCGAGGTCACGCACGACGGCCACACCCGCGCTCAATTCAAAGACGCTTTTTACAGCCTCGAAGATCTGGTTGTTCGCGACCTGTTGCTCGAGGGCCGCCGGCTCGACGGTCGTCAGCCGCACGAAATGCGAGCGCTCGACTGCCAGGTCGGCGTGCTGCCGCGCGTCCACGGTTCGGCACTGTTCACTCGTGGCGAAACGCAGTCGCTGTGCACGATCACACTCGGCACGGTGCGCGACCAGCAGCGGGTCGACGGACTGTTCGGGGAATACGCCGAGCGGTTCATGTTGCACTACTACTTCCCGTCGTTCAGTGTTGGCGAGGTTAAGCCGATTCGCGGACCGGGTCGTCGCGAGATCGGGCACGGCGTGCTCGCCGAGCGCAGCGTGTACCCCATCCTGCCGTCGCCCGAGAAGTTCCCGTATACGATCCGCTGCATCAGCGACATCATGGAGTCGAACGGCAGCAGCTCGATGGCAAGCGTGTGCAGCGCGACGCTCGGCCTGATGGATGCCGGCGTGCCGATCACTCAACCTGTCGCTGGCATCTCGATCGGCCTGGTTCGCGAGACGGAGGATCGTTTCACGCTGCTCACCGACATCATGGGCGACGAAGACCACTTCGGCGACATGGACTTCAAGGTCGCGGGCACGCAGAAGGGCATCACGGGCATTCAACTCGATCTCAAGATCACCGGCATCAGCCACCGGATCATCCGCGACACGCTGCAACAGGCCCGCACGGCACGCATCGAACTGCTCAAGAAGATGCTCACCGCGATCCGCCGGCCGCGGCAGGAGATCGCGGCGAGCGCGCCTCGCTTGCTGCAAACGAAGATCGATCCCGAAAAGATCGGCCTGCTCATCGGACCCGGCGGAAAGACCATTCGCGCGATCCAGGAGCAGACCGGCGCGAGCATCGATGTGCAGGACGACGGCACGGTCACGGTCTCATCGGCCAACGCCGAGGGCGCCGAGGCGGCCATGGCCCGCATCGAGGCCTTGACCGAGGACATCAAGGTCGGCCGGGTCTACAACGGCACGGTGAGCAGCATCAAAGACTTCGGCGCGTTCATCGAGATCGCTCCGGGCAAAGACGGCCTGTGCCACATCAGCGAACTTGCCGACGGATACGTGAAGAACGTCAACGAGATCTGCAAGATCGGCGATAAGATGAAGGTGAAGGTCATCGCCGTCGATGAGCAGAACCGCGTCAAGCTGAGCCGCAAGGCCGTCATCGCCGAGGAAGCAGGCACGGCCCCCGTGGCAGCCGGCGTTGACGAGGACTGACCGCTTCCGGATGACCGAGGTGCGATTATGACACGCCGGCAGGGAGCGATTCCCCGCCGGCGTTTTTCGTTTCTGATCTGCGAAGAATGACCATGTCGTTCGAGACAACTTTGAAAGGTCAGAACTTCCGCGCGCAGTACGCCGAGATCGCGGAACTCGCCGGCGGCCTCGCCCACGAGATCAAGAACCCGCTCTCCACGATCGGCCTGAACCTCGAATTGCTCGCTGAGGATCTTGAAGAGCCGCAGACCCCTCGCGAGCATCGCATGCTCACGAAGGTCCGCAACGTCCAGCGTGAGTGCGAGCATCTCGGCGAAATCCTCGAAGCTTTCCTGCAGTTCGCCAAGGCCGGCGAGCCGGAACTCGACGTGTGTGACCTCAAAGAGGTCATCCGCGACTTTCTGGAGTTCTACCGGCCCGCCGCCGAGGCCGCGGGCATCGATGTCAGCCCGCATCTCGCCGCCGACTTGCCGACGGTGCGGATCGATCGGCATTTGCTGCGTCAGGTGCTGCTCAATCTCGCGATCAACGCTCAACACGCGATGCCGAACGGCGGCCTGCTCGAGATTCAGGCCAGCGAAAACGACGGCTGCATCGAGCTGCGCGTGATCGACAACGGCTGCGGCATGGACGAAGCCACGCTCGAGAAAATGTGGCACGCCTTCTTCAGCCGGAAGCCTGGTGGAAGCGGTCTCGGTCTGCCCACCGTCCGCAAAATCATCGAAGCCCACGGCGGCAGCGTTGCCTGCGAAAGCGCCGTCGGGCAGGGCACGCGGTTCACGATCCGATTGCCGGTGGCGTAGCTACTCGGCTTCTCGATGCGTCGATGTCATCGTCCGACAGCGGTTCGCGTTCACCTTACTGCGAGGTCTTCGTCACGCACGTCCGTCACGAACATACAGCCGGGGCTGTGCGTGACGGCGATCTCGGGCGCGGCGTTCATCAATGCGACTTGCGGAGTCACGCCGCAGGCCCAGAAGACGGGTGCTTCGCCCGCGTGAATCGTCACCGATTCGCCAAAGTCCGGCCGTGAAAGATTCTCGATGCCGATTGCTGCGGGGTCGCCGAAGTGGACCGGAGCGCCATGCACGCCGGGGAAACGACTCGTGATCTGAATCGCACGGATGGCATCGGCGGGTTTCAGCGGACGCATCGAGACGACGAGCTCACCGCGAAACTTGCCGGCCGGCTCGCAGGACATGTTGGTGCGATACATCGGCACATTGCGTCCCTCGTCGATATGCCGCACGGGAATGCCGGCGGCTCGCAACGGCGTTTCGAACGTGAACGAGCAACCGATCAGGAACGACACGAAGTCGTCACGCCAGCGATGGGTAATGTCGTTCGGCTCCTCGATGAGCTTTCCCTGCTCCCAAACGCGGTAACGCGGCAGATCGGTCCGAAGGTCACCGTCCGGAGCGAATCGCTTCGGCACGGGCGAGCCGACGTCCGTGACTTCGAGCAACGGACACGGCTTCGGATTCCGCTGGCAGAACAGCAGGAACTCGCCGGCATCGGATTGCGGCAGGATCACGAGATTCGCCTGCGCGAACCCCGGCGCGAGGCCGGAGGTCTGGCCGGTGAGCTCGCGACGACGGCAGGCGAGGCGAACATCGCTCGCGGACAATCTTCCCGCTCCAAGTTGCATCAGTCAGCGCCTCGCTACACGTTCAACGATCGAGATCTTAATATCCTGACATCATGCCCACCGTCGCGGAACTGTTGAACTCGCTCCACCAGGTCGGCCGCGTCGAATGGATCGGTCTTTCAGCGGAGCGTCGAGGGACGATTACACCTGTGACCGAAGCAACCGTGCGCATCGGCACGGGTCTCGACGGCGATCACCATAGCCCGACGGGGCGCGGCAAGCGGCAGGTCACGTTCATCCAGTGGGAGCACCTGCCGGTGATCGCCTCGCTGCTTGGTCGCGAGAGCGTCGGGCCGGAGCTGCTGCGTCGGAACATCGCCGTCAGCGGCATCAACCTTCTGGCTCTCAAGGACCGTCACTTCAGAATCGGCGAGACGCTGCTCGAATACACCGGGCAGTGCCATCCCTGCTCGCGGATGGAAGAAACCTTCGGCCCCGGCGGTTATAACGCCGTCCGCGGCCACGGCGGCATCACTGCGCGCGTGATTCAAGCTGGAACAGTTCGTGTGGGAGACGTCGTTCGAGCCGAGTAAACGATTCCTCGCTTGCGGCTCCGCGAAACCGCAAGCGTTCAGATTCCCTGGTTCACTTCTCAACGACCTTCACCGACCTGATTTGGACCGGCTTCTTCGGCTTGTCGTTCGCGTCGGTCGCGACGTTGCCGATCTTTTTGACGACGTCCAGACTTGCCGCGTCGGCCGTGCGACCGAAGGCCGTGTACTGGTTGTCGAGATGCGAGTGCCTCGCGAGGCAAATGAAGAACTGAGATCCGGCCGAGTTGGGGTCGTTTGAACGGGCCATTGAGAGCACGCCCGGCTCGTGCGGGGTGCTGTTGAACTCAGCCTTGATCGTGTAGCCGGGTCCGCCGAAACCGCTGCCCTCCGGGCAACCGCCCTGGATCATGAAGCCCTCGATGATGCGGTGGAACACGCCGCCGTCGTAGAAGCCGGTCTTCGCAAGTCCGAGGAAGTTTTTGACGTGGCCTGGAGCGACGTCGGGCAACATGTCGAGCGTGATCGTGCCTTCGCTCGTGTCGATGACAGCCTGATACTGCTTACCGTCGAGAGCGAGGTCCTTCTGGGCGGCTTCGACGTCGGTTTTGACATTCTTCGCCATAGGAGCGTCCTTTACGGGGGAATGCGTGCAACAGACCGCACCCTACGACGCTGCGGAGGTCAATCCAAGTTCGGAGCCACCGGGAGAATCTCGAAACACGCGAAACCGCATTGGAAGCTCATGGCCGTTGCACGACGGCGTCACGGAAGGATTCAACGAAGATCGAAGGAGCTGCAAGAAACGGAACTCTCGGAAACAGACCGCCCCGGCTGCGCCCTTTGTGATCTTCGTGCTTGGCTGGTTGAGCCTCGCTTTGAACGCAACGTCCAAGTGAAACGGGCCGGCGAAGAATCGCCGGCCCGTTTCATGTCTCCCTCGCGACGCTCGTTCGCGATCAACGTGTCGAGTAGCGCGCCGGGTTCTTCTGGAAGGTCTCCCAGTTGGCCTCGTCGGTGAAGAGGTAGAAACGCCCGGCGTGTTCGCGAAGAACACGGCCTTCGCGAAGTTCCTCCGATTCCACATAGCAGACCGGGTCCATGCCGCAGAAGACCGGCGCGAACACCTCTGGGTTCTCCTCGAAGCGAATCTTCGATTCTTCGCTCTCGAAGAAGAACGTGCGGCTCTTGTAGATCGAGAAGATCTCGCTGTTGGCCTTCGCGAAGCGATGGTCGTGCAGCGCGACGACGCAGTAGTCGCGGAGGGCGGCCAGCGGCGGGGCTTCGTTCTGATTTGAAGTGCCAGCCGTCGGACGCACCGTGCTGTTGCGGCTCTTCGCACCGGTCTTCAGCAATCGCGGCGTCGCGAATGCGTTCGGGTCGAGGTCGTCGAATTGCTCGGTTTCGGGAACGGTTGGGACTTCAGGAATCGGAAACTCACCCTCCACTTCCGGAACGCCTTCGCCTTCGATGAGCGGCGTGCCTTCACCCGGCGGCTTCGTGTCGGGAATCGGCGGAGCCGGCACCGGCACCATCGGAGTCGGCGGCACCGGAATGCAGTCGCAGAGCAGCAACGCGTCGGCCGCGGCTTCACGAACGCGCGGCGACGGCTCGATCGGGCAGCCCTGCTCGTCGAGTTCGTTGGCGATCTTCGACAGCGCATTGAGCGTCTCGGCGTCGCAACAGCCCTTGCAGAAGTCGTAGCGAAGCTCTTCGGCCTTCACGCCGGTCTGACATCGCAATTTCATCTTGGCCGCAAGCACGCATGGTGCGTGAATGATCGCCGGGAGCGTCTTGTGGACGAGCTCACAGGGATTCTTCGGGCAAAGGGCCATCACCTCGGCGTGGTGGGCGTGCTTCTTCGTCTCCTTGGCCGATTTCTTGATCGCCTTCTCGCGGTCTTTGCACTTCTCACAGCCGCAGCCGGCGACGTGCGCCGCGCTGCGAGGGTTATCCATGCCGCGGGCGAGCATGATGCGGATCGCCATCACCGCTTCGTAGCGCACCGGCTCGAACGGATCTTCCATCGCCATCGCGATGAGCATCTTGCGCGCTTCCGGAAAGGCGACGCAGTCGAGCGTTCCGAGATACTGCGCAGCCGCGATGCGGTTCGGTACGTCGACCTCTTTCGCCTTGATGTCGGCGGCAAGGCCTTTCGGCGTATCGATCGGCGCACCGGCAAAGGGCGGTTGCAACAGCAGCGGCGTTTTCGCCAGCTTGCACTGCGTCGCGATCGGCTGGCCGGTCAGAAAATCCAACAGGCTCGGGGTCAATTGCGGGGGGTTGAAGGGCGGGGCCGTCGGCACCAACTCTTCCTGAGCGGAAGCGGTCACTGCGAGCGCTGCCCACGCCGCGACACCGGCGATGAATCGTATCGGTCTCCGGGACACCGGCTGGACCTCCATTCCATTGGATCGATCTCGTCACGTCGTCCGAGCCCGGACGAATCCGTCGTCGTGATCTCTCACAGTCGGGTTTCGGACGCGAGGAATGGGCCTCTTGGCAAGGTCAAGCTCCGAATGCAGGGACTTTGTAGAATCCCGCGACCTACGCCGTCACAGATTCTCCTGACGGAATTTCCGGATGCGGCGAAATCGGATCTGGCAAACTGCGTAATCCGCATCGTCTCAACCGATCATGCCGACAATGACCGCCGTGACGCCTCGGCATGACGGCTTTTGCGGCACGAACGTCATTGCCGGCATGACCCGCAAGGCTCTCCGCTCGATATACGAGAGGGTCCAGGCGGTGATCGCCTCGTCATGCTGCCGCGCCGCGCGTTCACGTCGGAAGGTACTGAGCTATGCGGAAACACCCACAGAACCGCCTGCGAAAGTTCGGCCCCCTCGTGGCCGCCGGCCTTTGCGTGTGGGGCGCCAGCGGCGTTGCCGATGACCTTCCAGAATCAGTGCGCGAGCGGGCCTTGCAGGAACTCCGCGTGCTCGATCGAGCGCCGTCGACGGCCCCGCGCAAAAAGGCCAATCTCGCCACTCGTGCAGCGCAAATCGCGACACCCGCGTCTTCGCCTGCTAAGATTTCTCCGCAAAAGCCTGAGACTCTCATTGGCGAAACGGCAAAGTCTACGGAACCTTCGGTTACCACGGACGCTGCCGCAGATCCGTTCCATCCGGAGGTTCAGGCACGGCACACGGTCGACGAAGACGCGGCACCGACCATCAGCCCGGCACGTCCAGCTATCGTGCGGCCAGCGATACGCGCTCGTCCCGCGAATTGGAACCCGTGGGACGAAGTGACTGAATCGGTCGAGACAAGTAGGACGCCCGCCTCCAAGCCAGACTCGTCCGCGGTTCCGTTCGCAGTGGAAGAATCGACGTCGCCGACCAAACACGCCGCACGTTCGATCACGACTCCCGCCCTATCGGATTCGACGAATCCTCCCAACATAGAGGCTGTTTCAGAGGCGACGAAGACGCCGGCTTCACAAGTCGGCGCCTCGAAGACCTCGGCAGCGCCGACGCCCGCCGCGTCTACGGGAGAGACGCCGAAAGCGACGGAAACACTGCCTGCTTCAGAGCAGAATCCGTTCGCCGTCGATGCTCAGGCAAAGCAATGGAGACCGACTGCGGTTCAACACGAGGCGAGGCCCGCTCACACGGTCGGCGAGAGATCCTCGACGCCGAAGGCCGATGTCGCACCGGCTCCCAGACAAGAGAAAATCGCTGCGACGTCCTCTGCAAAGGGCAGACGCTCGAAGAGCGAACAACTCGGCGCCGACCAACCCATCTCGGTGCTTGATTTTCTTTCGCAGAACGTGTCCGCCGAACCGGCGAGGAATGTCGCTGCCAGTACGTCGGCTTCGAAACCTATCGAATCCGCCCGCGCGACCCGTCCGCTCGCCAGCCCATCTTCGGCCGCGTCAGCTTTCGCAAAGGGGGCCGCGAAGATCGACACCGAGGATGAAGGCGCAAAGGTCGTCGCCAACGGCTCTGCACGATCCGTCAGTCAGTCATCGATCCCGAGCGACGCTCCTCTCCAAAGCATCAACGACATCGAAACGCACCTGGAAACGCCGCCGCGCGATCGACACTTCGCCGAGTTCGATCAACCGCAGACCGAACAACAGAAGCTCGGCTCGCGGTCGGACCGCGACGGGTTCATGGGCTTCTGTCCTGTCACGCTTCGCGATCACAAATCACTCGTTGACGGTCTCCAAGAGTTTACGACGGTTTACCGCGAAGCAACCTTCACGTTCGCCACATCAGAAGCCAAGGCGATTTTCGACGCGGATCCCGATCGCTATGCACCAGCCAACCAAGGCCGTGATGTCGTGCTGGCGGCCGGTCAGATCTCGGTCGCCGGCTCCTTACGACACGCCACCTACTACCGGAATCGCCTCTATCTTTTCCGCAGCGAACAGACATGTGGACTGTTCGTCGCCGACCCGGCACGGTATGTCACCGACGCGGAGGCCGACCCGATCCGGTAAAATTCCTGCTTGCTTTCCGGGGTCCACCCGGTAGCTTGAAGGCGTGACCGCACCTGCACCGCCGCGTGGGCGGTGGAACGCGGTTCGGTACGCGCTTCGGGAATCCGCATGTCAGCTTCGGCCTCGGGCCGCGACGCCTCAAGCGGATCGCGGCTTGACAACACGGTGGCAAGCGACGGTGATCGCGCCCTGTTCGACGCGGTTCTTCGCGAAACAGAAACGGCCTTCATCGCCCCAGATCCGGACGGTTCGGCGATCATCGCCGATTTGCGGCACGTTGCCCGTGCGCATCCTGCGGAGCCCTTCGACGCCGCGATCGGCACCGAGATGGTCCGCGTGCTGCTCGACGGTCAGGTCAGCCGCATGGTGTCGGCTTCCCGCTTGTGGGGGCAGGTCTGCAATCGCGTGGCGGCCACTTTGTGCGAAGATCCCGCCGGTCGCGAGCGGTTGGAGCGGCTCTGGAA
>JACCRE010000236.1 GCA_013813775.1 Planctomycetaceae bacterium | reverse complement strand
GTGGTGCCCGGCCTTGCGCCGGTCCATGGCGTCGAGAGCAGATGACCAAACCCGGGGCCTTTGTCGGCAAGAGCGCTTGTGCTCGAGAGCGGCATCCCCCGGCGGCGGACGTCCACCTCACGCGACGGCGGCTTGTCACGCGTAGTGCGTGACGTGTCGTTCGGCTCGCCCCATTGGGGGTGTCCGACCGGCCGGGGCCGGTGTCGCCGCGTCGAAACGGGCGGGACAGGGGAGCGCGCTCCACTCTTTCCTTGGAGGGAAAGAGAACGGAAGGACGGGAGAACGGAGGAGGGGAGAAGACAGAAGTCGCGAGAGAGGAGTCAGACTGAAAGAGAGGTGAAAGCTGAGGGCGAATAGCCAACTCCGAATCGCCGGCGATGCGATGGGTCATCTCTGCGCGCCTCACGGTGGCAGCTTCGGTTCTGCTGCGCCGAAGGTGTGCCAGTAGTAAAGGTCGTGGAAGATCGCGGCCCTGCCTCCGCGGCTAGACGGCTTCGTTCCCGGCGCTCTCTCGCCGATAGTCGCCGCTACGGCCGCCGGACTTCTGGATCAGCCGGAACGGCCCGAGCGACATGTCGCGATCGACCGATTTGCACATGTCGTAAATCGTGAGGGCCGCGACCGTGACGGCGGTGAGGGCTTCCATCTCGACGCCGGTGCGGGCGGTCGTTCGGACTTCCGCGATGATCGAGAGCGTGCCGTCGGAACTCGAAAAGTCGAGCTTCACGCCGTCGATGGCGAGCGGATGGCACAGCGGGATCAGATCGGACGTGCGTTTCGTCGCCATAATGCCGGCGAGCCGCGCGACCTCGAACACGTCCCCCTTCGCGAGCTGCCTGTTCTGAATGAGCGTGAGTGTTTCGCGACGCATCGTCACACGACCTTCGGCCGTAGCGATTCGAACAGTGATCGGCTTCGCGGAGACGTCGACCATCCGGCTCGCGCCCGCGTCGTCGAAATGCGTCAGGGGGTCATTCATGGGGAACAGGGAACGGGGAACGGTAAAGGAAAGGATCGGGAGGAGGAGACTGGAAACGTCCCGCAGTCAGGCGTTTTCACCTTCGTTATTCATTCCTCTGTTCGCCATTTCCCCGTTCGCCGCCCGTCTCAAACGGGGCCGAAGAACAAATCGACGTGAGCATGATGCCGCTCGATAATGGTTCGAAATACCGCTGTGCTCGTCACTGAGTGTCGAAAGGCATCGGCATCGCCGGGCAGGCGACAAAACTCGCTCGCCGATCCGACATGCTCGAGTTCGTCATCGAGAGTGTACCGAAACGACACGCGAAGCTGACGGATGCTGCGGCCGATCTTGCTGCCGTCGGTCAGTTGCCGACCGACGGAGAGATCGAACCAGTCGCCCCGCTCCAGGTGCCGCGGCCCCCACCGACAGAACAGAATGTCGTGGCCGAGCAGCGGATCGCAACCGCCGAACCGATCGCGCCTATGGAAGCGCGTCATCAGCTCCAGCGCCCGCGGCGGAGTCAGGACGTCGAGTTCAGCGCCATACGCGTCCAGGAGCCCGAAGAAGCGCCGGCGTGCCGCGCGAGGCTTCATGGACTCTGATCCTCGACAAGATCCGATGTTCGGTAGAACGCGGCAAGGATCAGGTCTTGCCGGCGGACGGCCGCGGTCGGTTCCGTTCTCTCGACAATCCGTTTGAGATCGTCGGACAGCGATGCCTTCCGATTGAAGAGCAAGAGGCCATCGGCCGAAGCCGCGTTTTCGCTCCCGTATTCGACGAGACGAATCTCGCGACGTCGCAGTGCCGGCGACTGGTTCAGCAGATCGTCGAGTTGGAACTGATGCAGCACGGGAGCGACGGCGAGTGTGCCACCATCGGGGAGTTCGTTAGAAGCGGCATCGAGCAGTTCGGCCGTCACCGAATCGCCCCAATACGTCGGCTCGAATCCGAGTCGCGCGGCACCCGAAGCTCCGCCGACGAGCAGGTTGTAATAGCTCAAAGAGGCGGGTCGGAAGGCGAAGACTCCGTAACTTTGAGAGCTGACAAGTAGCGCCAGAACGACGGTCGCCATGCGACGTGTCGTACTTGATGCGATCCATTCCAAGGCGACTGCGCCGCCGCGGCCGATGAGTACCGCCCACAGCGGAAAAGAGATCAGAAAGAGCCGCGCGCCGTCGTACACGGCCACGCCGGGCACGGCGAAGACGATCAACGGGAACGTCATGCACAGCAACAGCAATGGGACGACCGAATCACGCCATCCGGTCACTCGACCTTCAACGCTCAGCCCCCGACTCTCAACTCTCAACTCTCGACCCTGAACCCTCGACCCAATCACTCCGATCAGTCCCAACGCCTGCAATCCCACCGGCACCGTCACCGCGAACATCACGAACGGGTAATGCCACGGCACGGCCTTATCGGCGAAGACCTGTCCGGCGTACCAGACCGGCAGGCTGATGCGGTCGGTCGTGCGTCCGAGGTACTCAAAAGCATGCCCGATCGGATCGGACCAGAGCCACGGCCAACCGATGAAGAAGACGGCAGCACCCGCAACGCCGAAGAGGGCCAGCGATTTGACGGCGGCGGCTCTCCAATGCCAAAAAGCCCACATCGCCAGCGGAATCGGCAGGAGCACCGCCTGCACCTTCGTGAGCAAGGCCAGTCCCCACAGCACGCCGCAGAGAATCGCCGCCCGAGTCGCGATCGGCTCGCCCGGCTTCCAGCGATCGGCGACGGCAAGCACCGTCGCCGTGAAGAACAGCCCGATCATGGTTTCGAGCGATGCGAGGTGGGCGTGGCCGAACACCCGCGGCATCAGCACCAGCGAAGCGGCCGCGGTGCAGCCGGCGACAATGCCGTAATGTCGTCTCGCGGAGCTCGCGACTATGAAGATGGTGAGTGCGAAGGCGATCGCGGAACCGAAGCGTGCCGCAGCGGTCACGATCGGCGACGGCCAGTCGGAAGGCATCGAGACAGCCGTCACGATGCCGTGCGCGACGCCCAGCAGGTAGCGTCCCAGCGGTGGATGATCGGGCAGATGATAGCCGTGCGGAGCGTTCGGGCCGAGTTCGTCCGGCGTTCCGAACAGTTCCCGCAGTGACATCGCGCCTAACGCCACGTAACGCGAACCGACTTCGAGACGCACTCCCTGCTCGACGTTGAACATCTCGTCGACCGTGAGGCCGGGGCCGTCGGGCAGCCAGGCATACGCGCCTGTGGGGTCGAGATCGGCGACGACGAGACAGAAGGCGATGAAGCCGGCGAGAAGACTCGGCGTAACGCCACGGAAGCGAGCCGTGAGAACGGTCTTTGGGTACTCGATCGTCCGTGAAGTCCGCCGTCGCGCCATGAAGACAGTCTAACGGCTCGACCTCTCTTTTACTCACCGCGGAGGGTGATTGCGGACGACGCGGCGTCATCCGCGGGCAGGCTCGTGGCCGGCCAAATACTCGCGCAGTGCGGCGTTGACCGATTCGGCATCAGGAAACCGCTCGGCAATGTCGTCGTCCAGTTTTACGATGCGAAGCCGTGAGTTATAGGCTCCGGAATACTTGCCGATTTCAACGCCGGCCTCATCGCTGAAGTCGTAGTCAGCCCGCATGTCACCAAGATCAGAGTCATTGGGTTCCATAGGATCTGGCTTCGTTTCGGGATGCTTTTCGGGCACCAATGAGTCGAATCGCTTCACCGCGGTCGGTGTGACAAACGACCAATAGTCTACCGCGCAGGGACATCCCGAGAGTGATAAAACGAGCTTCGTCGTCGCTGTGATCCGGATCAAAGCGGGTACGTCCGAAAGGGTCGCCGAATACGGTTTCGGCCTCTTCGAACGTGACGCCGTGTTTGCGGATGTTGATTGCGGCTTTCGCGGGATCCCATTCAAAATCCATTCGACAGTCCATCACCGATCGCGACTGCGTTCACTTGCCGGGCCGGATGCAAGCAACGTGATGTCGATGGTGGTCACTTGTCGTAGGCAGACGCAAGCTGCCTTGCACTGGCGACACGCCAGTGGCACCCGGCGTTCCACGGGGACTTCATCGCGTCAGACATTTGACCGGGGCTTCGGACGATCGTCCCCTCCAGTCCCGGCCACCTGCTGGGGCGGAGCGATCCGGTGTGGCTACTTGCTCGCACCGTAGAGCGACCAGTGAGCGGGCCTCGGCACTTCCTTGTCGAATGCTTCATGGTACAGGCGGTGAACGTGCTCGCAAAGTTCCTTCAACTGAGCGACTGCCAGCGTCTCCTGCCAGCATCGATCGGTAAACACGACATCCGGCGTGCGGCTCATACGAAACGTGCCATGCGATAGAGAGTTTCGGACGTGCTGCACAAGGGTGCCCTCACCGAGTTTCATGCATCCGGCACGATAGATGTCACGGAAGGGACGGAGCGGAGAAGTCTCCGAAATGTTGTCGAGGCCGCGCTCCAGATGTTCGCTACGCATGTAACAAAGTGCCGAGAACGTCATGAAAACCACTGACGCTCTCATCCGTAGTCCTCGGATCACATCCGGTGGAACGTCGGGCGGACCCTTGAAATCGACATCGGGCCGCCACAGGTCGTGGCTAGCACCAATGCACTGGAATGCCGTCTCGAACTTTTCGTCGCTGATCTCCAGTCGTTCGGCGCGGAGTGCGGCATGCAATTCGTCGTTCGAGATCGCCCGCAGCCGCTCAAGCAGAGGAGTAATGTCCACCGCGAATAACCTCCCCGGCCATATTATTGTTCGGTGGGACACTCTGCATCGGCGGCTGGTTCACGCCAAAAACTGTCTCTGTCGCACCATTGGCGCAATTTCGCACGACGGCTCCGTCTTCATTCATTCCGAAACCGCCGTTATGTCGTGGAGACTGAACGCAGTTCTTCGCGCACGACCCGTCGCAGCACGTCTGCAAGCGGTTCCTGTTCTTCTTCGACATGCCGTCGAAGGGCGACGTTGATCAACGTCTGGTAGTTGCCCGCTCCGGCTTTCTCCACTCGATCACGGAACCACTCCAGCACATCGTCATCCAGTCGGATCGTGATTCGAGTCTTTCCTGGAGGGACCAAAGCGACGGCGCCACGCCGGCCTTTGACGAAATCGTATTCTCGTTTCATGGAAGTTCCTTCAAATAAGTCGCTCGTTCGCGGCGGGTCGCCTTGCGTGCGGAAATCAATCGAATCGTATCTCCGCGCCATGTGTAAACCACGACCAGCACGCGAGCGAAGGCATCGAGCCAATGGTGACGAACCGCCGCTCGTCCTTGAACGGGTCCTCGATCGTTAACGCTCGTTCATCGTCGAATACGGCGACCGCATCGGCGAAACGGATGCCGTGCTTCGTCGCGTTGCCCTCGCTTTTCCGTGGATCCCATTCGTAATCCATTCAAGCAATCGTATGCACGATTATGCACCGCAGCAAGACTGACGCCGGCGTCTCGTGGAGAAGCTCGTTCCGAAATCAGTACCACGCAACGTTAGGAAGCAATTTGCCGCGTTGAAACGCTTGGTGACGGACGAGGCTCTGAATACTTTACTCTCGTTAAATGCCAATCGGACGGGCGACGTTTCCGTCGTCCGTCCGGTTTGGACTTATCGAGCTTGCGGGGTCGTGACTACACCGTGAGGGGTGTCGGGACGAGAGCCGGTATCCCGAGGATCGATCTTGCGATCGCCCCGCGGGGCAGTGCGACCCCGAGGTTCGCTCAGGCGAGTTGCTTCTTGCGGTTGATCAGCGTCTTGATGCGTTCGGCAAGCAGAGCCGCGTCGAACGGCTTGCGGAACGTCTCGTTGAAGATCGTCCGGTCGAAGCCGCTGGCACTGTCCTCGTCGGACAGGAGTCCCACGAGCACGGTGTCGGTGTATTCGGCGTTCTTCTTCAGGTTCGCGGCGATCATCAGCGATTCGCCGCGACCCATCGCGAAGTCGACGACGACGCAATCGGGATGAAGGCTTTCGGCCTGAATACCGGCCTCGAATCCGCTCGAGGCGGTCTCGATCTTGAAGTCGCCTTCACCGAGCATCTCGCTCAAACCGGCGCGGGTCGTCGCGTCGGCACCGACGACGAGCAGCTTGCCCATCGCTTCGTCTTCGAGCTCTCCAAGGGGCATGCCATGCTCCTTGAGGAACCGAATCAGGTGCTCTCGCGGGATGCGTCGGTCCTGCGACCCGGGAATTCGGTAGCCGCGCAGGCGGCCCGAATCGAACCACTTGCTGACCGTGCGGGGTGCAACCTTACAGATCTTGGCGACCTGTCCGGTCGTAAAAATCGTCCTCATGCGGGCTCTCCAAACAGTGTCCGTACAACCCGGCCGGCCTCCGGCTTCCGAGACGAGCCTTCCCCGAGATCAAGGCGTTCGCTGCCACCGTCATCCGCCCGCCGGGTCAACGGGCGAGGCTTCGGCGGTCGATCGCGCAACGCGTTTGACTCAAGGTCGGTCGTCCCACCGGACGGCCCGGGCGGATCGCCGCGGCCGTGCTCAACGGGAACGGGGGTCGTTCCAGTCGGACCGGTATTCCCGCCGAAGGCCCGTCGTCGGGTCGCGAACGTCATGCTCGCAAAGCCCGCCGAACGGGACGGCGACGTGAGTGCCGATCCCTGGACGCCAAGCGGGCCAAGACCGGTTGCGGCCGTCACGGAGACCTTCGTCCCCGAAACTAAGACACTCACGGAAGAACCAGGCCCCCCTGGCGAACGGTGCACCGTGAACGCTTTGTCGGCCCATCGCCGCCGGTCGCCTTCCTTGCGACCGGCGCATCTCTTGCCGACGGGGCGTTCGCGCCGAACCGTCTGACCTATACTTTCGACCGGCCGATCGACCGCTCTTTAGGACGTTTGCGGCTCGTGCGAGGCGAGAGGGCCGAGTGTGTCAAGGCCGATCCGTCGCGATCCTCACGTTCGGAATCCTTTGACAGGAATTCCCCGGTCCGACGGCGCAAAAGCACAGCCGACGGGCGATTGATGCGCCTGACGGCTGTGCAAGGAAGAACGGAGGGACGGAGGGACGGGAGAACGGAAGGAATGAGAAGGACGGGGGCGTCTCGCGACATCCCACATCCGAAATCCCACATCCCGCTGCTCACACCGCCGCTGCTCACACCGCCGCTGCTTCGAGGGCGGGCTGCCCCTGCCGCGGACGAACGACGTTTCGCAGCGGCTTCTTCGCAGAGCCGTCGGCCGGCGGCTTCTCCGATGATGCTTCCGCTTCGATGACCTTGATGGTCTTCCAACGGCCCTGCAGGAATCGCGAACACATCACCATGCCGCTCGTCATGATGGCGAGCGTGCACATGATCCAACTGAAGTGCAGCGAATTCACGCCGTACCATTCGGCGACCGCCACGGGAGCGAGCATCATGCCCCAACTCGTTCCCAGCATCACCAGCATTGGAAAACGTGTGTCTCCCGCGCCTCGCACCGCACTGCTGAAGATGACGACCATCGCGTCGAAGAACGCGAAGAACGCGACATACCTTAACAGCACGACTGCGGTCTCTCGAATCTCCGCGAATTCCGCGGGACTCGCGCCGACTGCGTAGGGCGCGAGGATCATGTCGGGCAGCAGTGTGTAAACCAGGCCGAACACGATCATCCAGCCGCCGCCCAAAAGGAACGCCGACCAAACCGTTCGCGACGCAAGTTCCGGACGACCTTCGCCCATGCGCCGGCCGACGATCGCCATCACCGCCGTTCCCAGTCCCATCAGCGGAACGAAGGACAGGCCGTTCAGGTTGAACGCGAGATTCGTCGCCTTCTGACACAGTGGTCCGAGCCGTCCCACGAGGCACAAGAAGATCGTGAATCCGGCGATGTCGATCAGGAACTGACCTCCCGTCGGCAAGCCGAATCGCAGGAGCCTTCCGAACAGCTCACGGTCGAAGCGCCAGCTCGCCCAAACTCCATATTCAGTCCGTTCGAGCTTGCGACCCAGCAGTAGGAAATAGGCAACGGCAGCTCCGACATACGCGATCACCGTCGCCAGGGCCGCCCCGCGCATGCCCATTGCCGGAAACGGCCCCTTGCCGAAGATCAAAAGATAGTCGAGCACGATGTTCGCGACCGCGAGTCCCACGTTCACCCACATCACCGTGAGCGTGCGACCGCGACCGCTGTAGAAGCCCGAGAGCGCCGAGCACAGCGTCATCGGCACCGCGCCGTAGCACAGCACGCTGAAGTACTCGACTTCCAGACGTTGCACGGGTGCGCTGTGTCCCGCCCAGCGGAAGATCATGGGCGAGAGCGGCACGATGGCCAGGAAGATGATGCCTGCGGTGAGCGACAGCCACACACCTTGCCACACCGCCGAGGCCACGCGATTCTTTCGTCCCGCGCCTTCGTACTGGGCGACGAGCGTGGTCACGCAACCGGCGGTGCCGATCACGAGGCTCATCGCGGTCCAGTGAAGGAGACCGGCGGGGGTCGAAGCGGCGAGCGCGTCGGTGGAATAGGCGGTCAGAAAGATCCTGTCGATGACGTTCATCAACGACAGCGATCCGGAACTCAACACGAGCGGCAACGCCACGCGCAGAAGTTCACGCATGCTCCCCGCGGGAGCGCGTGTACAAGAAGCCTCGTCGTCCGAGACGCTCGGGCCATCCTTGGCGATTTCGGCGGACATATCGCTCTCTCGGCGGCAAAACGACTGCTCACGGCGTCGCAGCAGGTGCCGCGAAGCAATCCGCGGGCCAATGCTCCCGCGACTGGCAGAAGACGACACGTCGGCCGCGAAACAGGTTCGGAAAACAAGTGCGGAGTTGATTCTATCCGTGCGATCCGCATTGCCTGCTGCAAATTTACGAAGGGCGTTCAACTTCCGCTGGCGTCACTCTATGTCCGCGAACGGATGAATCGCCACCCGAATGGTCGTTCAGCGACCGCGGAAGCCGTCGAGACTACGGCACGCACCGCGAACGCGTTACATTCGTTGACGTTTGCCCGCGTTTCCCACTGTCGAGTTTCCCACTGTCGAGGACGACACCATGAAGCGAAGCCGCTGTTCTTTCGCCGCCTTGGCATTCGCGGTCGCCGTGACCGCGGCCGCCACCGCCCGGGCCGACGTGAAGCTGCCCGCGATCTTCGGCGACAACATGGTGTTGCAGGCCGATGCCAAAGTGCCCGTCTGGGGCAAGGCTGAGCCGGGGGAAAGGATCGAAGTTCGAGTGGGGATCGACACGGCCGCAACGCCGGACGCACCGAATGCTCCGAACGCCGCACCGACCGACGCCGTCACTCAGGCGAAGCAAACGACGGCCGACGACAAAGGCCAATGGAAGGTCGTTCTCGATCCCTTGCCCGCTTCCGACGAACCCATCGGCTTCGTCATCACGGGGAAGAACAAGGTCACTCTCGAGAACGTGCTGGTCGGCGAGGTGTGGGTCGCGTCGGGCCAATCGAACATGGAATGGCCGGTGCGCGCCTCGAACGACCCCGAGAAAGAAATCGCCGAGGCGAAGTTCCCGACGATCCGCCTCTTTCAGGTGCAGAAGAAAGTCGCCGCCGACGCTCCCGCCGAAGACGTCGTCGGTCAATGGGTCGTGTGCGGCCCCGAAACGGTCGGGAATTTCAGCGCGGTCGCGTATTTCTTCGGTCGCGAAATCCAGAACGCGACCAGCCGTCCGGTCGGACTGATCGGAACGTACTGGGGCGGAACGCCGGCCGAGTCTTGGACAAGTCGCGAGAAGCTCGAGAGCGATGAAGCCCTCAAACCGCTCGTCACGAATTGGGATGCACTCGATAAAAGGGAGCAAGAAGCCGGCGAAAACAAATCGCGTCAGAGCCCGCATCACCCGGCGGGCCTCTATAACGGCATGCTCGCGCCGATCGTGCCCTTCGCGATTCGCGGTGCGATCTGGTATCAGGGCGAATCGAACGCGGGGCGAGCTTATCAATACCGCACGCTCTTCCCGGCGATGATCACCGACTGGCGCGAGCGTTGGGGCCAGGGTGACTTCCCGTTCCTGTTCGTGCAACTCGCGAACTTCATGCAGCGGAAAGATCAACCCGCCGACAGCGCCTGGGCCGAGCTGCGTGAAGCCCAAAGCCTGACGCTCGACCTGCCGAACACCGGTCAGGCCGTGATCATCGACATCGGCGATGTGGCCGACATCCATCCCAAGAACAAGCAGGATGTCGGCAAGCGTCTCGCCCTCTCGGCGCTCGCGGTCGCATACGAAAAAGAAGACGTCGTCTCGTCCGGCCCGGTCTTCAAAGACGTGACGTTCGAAGACGGCAAAGCCGTTTTGTCGTTCGATCACGTCGGCGGCGGACTCGAAGCCAAAGGCGACGCCCTCAAGGGCTTCGCGATCGCTGGCGAAGATCGCGTCTTCAAATGGGCCGACGCGACCATCGAAGGCGACACGATCGTCGTCTCGTCACCCGAGGTCAAGAACCCGACGGCCGTCCGCTACGCCTGGGCCGACAACCCGGAGGCGACCCTTTACAACGCCGAAGACCTGCCGGCATCGCCGTTCCGCACGGATGAATGGCCGGGCGTGACGGATGACAAGCAGTGAGGAAAGGAGAAGCGAGAACGTAGGAGTGAGAAGTGAGAATCGAACTCGTTCCCACGGTCCTCCGTGGGAACGTTTTTGGGCTGTTCCACGTAAGGTGTTACCACACAAAGTGTGGGAACGAGTCGAATCTGTTGAATCACCACCTCTCGCGCCACGATGCATCAACATTGACAATTGCGTATTCGACCGCAAAGATGCAGTGATGTTTTACCGCATCTTTGCAGTCGAGTACCTGTTAGCAGCCCGTTGAAGTATTCAAAATGCCTCGCGACGCGTCTGAGTCATGAGCCGAATTCCCTGCATTTCTCGACATTTGGCTGGTTCGTCGGCCGGTGCCGTCGATTACTTCAACAGGACGCTAGT
>JACCRE010000209.1 GCA_013813775.1 Planctomycetaceae bacterium | reverse complement strand
TCCCAGTCCACCACCCCCGAGTCCGCCGCCCAAGCCGCCGCCGAGCCCACCGATCTGCTTGAAGACCTGCACGCCGACGAAGCCGGCCGGCATATTGACCGTGAGCGGTTCATCGGTCGTGTTCTCGATGAGCAGGTTTCCGCCCTTTGAGTCTTTGGGGATCATCTTGACGTCGAGATCGCCCTCTTCGATCGCCGCGAAGAGTTCGACCTCGCGCGCCGACGGATCGACCTCGAGCTTGGTGATAGTGGGCTTGCGCCGCTCGCCTGCCGCTGCTCCGACCGAAAGGCTGGCGATCAAGGCCGCGACCGCGAACAGGCGGGCCGCGCATGCGAAGGGACGACGTGGCATTTCACTTCTCGCGATACGAGCGAAATCTAAGAGGCTGCGACAGACGTTTTCGTACACAGCCGGCGGAACCGGGCAGCTGGAATGATCCCGCCGCACGAAGTTCCCACCTTAACAGCCTACCGGCCGCCGCTTGGCCCTGGCAACGGGCTTTCGCCCCGACCTTCCACGGTTTTCTCGTTTTGTCGAGATCCGTGCGGACTACGTCACCGATCGACCGGCGGACCGCTGCGCCTTCCGGACGCCCGAACGAAAAGACGGCGACTCGTCGTTTTCGAGGCCGGTTCTGAACGTGGATCGCTTGCTGCCGGAAAGTCCGCGAACCGCAGTGCTAACGGATGTGCCGCCGCGGCCGGTTGCGCGGTCCACTGACGCGGTTGAACCACCTTCAGGGCTGCGCCGACTCGCTGAACGCCCCGGCGTCGTACTGCTGCCAGAACTCGGCGACAGGCATGACCGCCTCGAAGCTGGTGCCGATTTCTCGCAGCGACGACGTGCCTTTGACGGCCTCGATGCCGCGTTCGATGTTCGACGGAGTGAAGATCAATCGCTCGAGATTCAGCCCGGCGAGAGGCGAGAGATCCTTGACCGACGACTTCGCGATATTGAGCCGCCGCAGCGACGACATGTCGGCGAGCGCACTCAGGTCGTCGATCGGCGACTCTTCGATATCGAGGCTGACGAGGCGCTTTCCGGTGAGTGGCGACAAGTCGCGAACCTTCGTCGAGCCGGCCCAAAGTGTGTCGAGCGGCATCGCCTTGACGGCGGAAAGATCTGCGACCTGCGTTCCCACGATGTTCAGCTTCGAAATCGGCGCCGACGCGATCGGACTGAGATCCGCGACCTTCGTCTCGCGCAGATACAGCTCGGTGAGCGGCATCCCCGCGAGCGGCGACAGGTCAACGACCGCGGAGTTCTCGGCCGTCAGCAGTTCGAGAGGCATGCCCTCGAGCGGCGAGAGATCGGTCACGTCCAGACCGCTGATGCCGACGGCGACGAGATTCATTCCGCGCAGCGGCGTGAGATCGGTCACGCCGGAGTCGTAGAGATCGACCCGTGTGATATCGCCGCCGCTGCGATCGAACTGCGCGTTCTCGTTCGCTCCAAGGCGACGACGCAACTCCGACGCCGAGATGCCCGCTGGCGGCGTCGCTGGAGCGACCGGCACCGGGGGGGCTAAGGCATCCTGGTCGAGGGGAGCCGCACGTTGCGCCTCGCAACCCGCGGCAATGACCAGAACGCATGAGCAAACGACAAAGAAGCCCGCCGACGGAAGTCGTTTCAACCTACGCACCTGCTTGACCTGAGAAACCATCGGTGGATCGCGTTGCGGCGGGTGGTGCAGAAACGGGTGCAGTTGACGATGCAGCGTACCGGAAGGCCCGCTGCCCGCAAGCGACCGGGAACGCGATCCCGGTTCTTCACGGCGTTTTGGCATGTCGTGAAAGCCCGTCAACGTCCATGCCCACTCTTGAAACCATCCGCCGCACTTGCCGTCACGGCTGTTATCGGGGTCAGAGCCAGATGAGCGGAAGATCGCCGGCAGCAGGTGACCTGCTAACAGGAGCGCATCAACGTACTGACACCTTCGGAAGAACCTGTTCGCCGAACGTCTCGATGAACCGTTCGGGATAGCCGCTGATCGTGTAGAGGAAGACTCGCTCGAAGCCGAGTGCAAGGTCGCTTTCAATCCAGGCGACGTGTCGGCTGAGATCCGACGACACGCGCAGCTTCTTTTCTTTCATGTCCCCAGGGCCAGGCCGGCCGGCCGCGGCGGCCATCTCCTCCGCCGTTTCGATGTTCTGAAGCTGGCTTTGGTCGAGCACGGCGATCGGCCAGTTCTTCGCGGCGGCTCTCCACGCGGTCTCCTCATCGGGGTCGTGGCCGACCATGGCCTGCAGGTACATCGGCTTGCCTTCGCCGCCGCCCGCGCGGAAGGCGTCCACGACCTTCCGCAGCGCATCCGGCTCGGCGTTCACCGTGAGCAGGCCGTCGGCCCACGAGCCGACCCACTTCGCGGTCTCCGGCGTCGTCGCGGCTCCGAAAAGCAGCGGTGGCCGTTCCGGTCG
The DNA here is from genome assembly GCA_013813775.1 of Planctomycetaceae bacterium. GTDB lineage: Bacteria > Planctomycetota > Planctomycetia > Planctomycetales > Planctomycetaceae > JACCRE01. Next base: position 38,334 of record JACCRE010000209.1, on the reverse strand, counting down.
GGTAAACAGCTTGGCCGCTTCGACGGTCACCCGTCCGCGATGCGTGACGGTCTCGCCGGACCAGAGTGCGCGGATGATCGCGGCACTTTCTCGCAGTCGGGCCTGCCGTTCGGACTTGGGCGGCCACGGCTCGCCGGTGACATGATCATTAAGTGCCTGTCCGGTGCCGATGGCCAGCCAGAACCTCTCGGGAAACATCTCCGCGAGCGTCGCCGCAGCCTGCGCGACGATCTCGGGACGGTATCGACCGAAGGGGCAGCAGATCGTGCCCAGCGGAAGATGTGTTGAGGCCAACGCGGCACCCAGCCACGCGAAGGAGTAACCGCTCTCTCCCTGGACCGGTGCCCAAGGCAGGAAGTGGTCTGAACACATCGCCGCGCGAAACCCGGCAGCCTCCGCCAGCCGCGCGTATCGCAACAAGCTGCTCGGCGGAAACAGTTCGTGCGAGCAGTGGAAGCCGATATCGGCCATGACGATTGCCCGGACACGGGCTTTAGTGGTTTGGCGAGTGGATTGCTGACTCGCGCCGTTCAGATCAGGCCATCGCCATCCGGCAACACCCGCAGCAGGACGGCCGAGGGGCGGATGAACGTGATCCGCGGAGCCCGGCCGACGAGATCCACTTGCGGCGGCTGCGGATCGGTCGTGAACGGCGGGTCTTCGGTGGTCAGGACCAGTTGGCAGCGCGGGAAGGCCAGGCCTTCCAGGGCCGGGTGACCGTCGAGATCGACTTCGCCTGCGCCATGCATCTGGATCACCGCGAGGAGCGAAGGCCCGATGTCGGCGTCCTGTCGCAGGAGCAGCGTCGTTTCGCTCAGTGCGAAGGCCTCGAAGCTGCCGACCTCGGCGTAGCGGATCGCCGGCTCGGTCCGGCGCAACGTCAGCAGAGTTCTGTAAAGCCAGAGCATCGCCATATGCGGATCACGGACCGGTTCCGACCAGTCGAGCCGGCTCTCGAGAAACGTGCGCTCCGATTGCGGATCGGGAATCGACTCGCGGGCCGCCTCGTCGGCGAACAGGCGGAAGTGGCGGAACTCCTTGCGGCGTCCCTCGGTGACGAGCTGTCCGAGCTCTTCGGGATGGTCGGTGAAGTAGAGGAAGGGCGTGCGCGCCGCCCATTCCTGCCCCATGAAGATCAGCGGCGTCGCCGGAGAGCAAAGCATGAGCACGCTCGCCGCTCGGAACATCGCCGGGTCGATCTGGTGATGCAGCCGCTCGCCGAGGGCGCGGTTGCCGATCTGGTCGTGGTTCTGAAGGCAGAACACGAACCGTCGGGGCGGAATGCCCTGCGGGTCCGTCCCGCGATGCTCGTTCAAATGCTCAGAGAACTGCCCGCTGTAGAGCCAGCCCTTGTTGAGGGTGTCCGCCAGCTTTGTCATCGAGCCGTCGAAGTCGGCGTAGTAGCCCTCGTTGTCGCCGGCGAGGGCGACTCGCACCTCGTGATGGAAATCGTCGGCCCAGACTCCATCGAGGCCCCAGCCGCCTTCTCCCTCGCAGCGGACCATGTACGACAGGTTGCGGTGGTCTTCGGCGATCAGGTAGACGCGACGACCGTGCACCGACTCGCGAACACGAGCGACCAGTTCCGCCACGAACTGCACGCCGCTGTCGTCGATGATCGCGTGCGTCGCGTCGAGACGCAGGCCGTCGATGTGATATTCGTGGACCCAGTGCAGGGCGTTCTCGATGAAGAACCGCCGCACCATCATGCTCCGCTCACGGTCGAAGTTGAGCGCCTTGCCCCAGGGGTTCTCATGCTCGGGCGAAAAGTAGTAGGGGCAGAAGGTCGGCAGGTAGTTGCCCTCGGGGCCGAGATGGTTGTAGACGACGTCCATGAACACGGCGACGCCCCCGGCATGCGCTTCGTCCACGAGTCGGCGAAGGTCGTCGGGAGTGCCGTAGCAGCGTGCCGGAGCGAACAGGTCCACGCCGTCGTAGCCCCAGTTGCGATCTCCTGGGAAATCGGCGACCGGCATCAGCTCGATGGCGGTGACGCCGAGTTCCGCCAGATACGGCAACTTTCGCGCGACGCCCTCGAACGTGCCCTCCTGCGTGAAGGTGCCGACATGCAGTTCATACAGGACGAGGTCCTTGTGATCGACCCCGCGCCAGTCATGATCGGTCCAGGCGAAGGCTCTCGGATCGACGACTTGCGACGGACAATGCACGCCTTCAGGTTGGTAGCGCGAGGCCGGGTCCGGGAACGCACCTGCGGCGAGCCGGTAGCGATAGGTTGCCCCTGCCCCCACGCCCTCGATCCAGCCGCCCCACGTGCCGTCGTGGAACCGCTCCAGCGGGACGACCTGCTCCTGGCGGCCGTTCCGCGCATAAGAGCCGTGCCCGTCCAAAACGTGCTCATAGAGGACGACCTCGACCTGTTCTTGCTCCGGCGCCCAGACGCGGAACCGGGTGCCGTCGCCCTCGATCCAAGCCCCGAGCGAGGGTCGCCAGCGGCCCGTATGGTCCCCTTCGTCGCGCGCATTGCCGCGCGTCGCCACGGGATGAAAGCGGCGTTCCGCACCGCGGCCATTCCGAATACTCGGGGAGAGTTCGGAGTGTCGGATCGAGATCATCGAATTTTGGCCCGCACAAATGTTGGCCCGCAAATGGAATCGTCGCTTGGATGATAGACCGACGAGCGGCGGCGGAAGACCGGTCCGGCTGCGTGTCGGCCGCTAGGTGAACCCCGCAACGGCGGACCGGACGTCGTCAGCGAGTTCAGGAGGCGCCCGATCGGCGGCGACAGTCGCTGACGAACCGCACGATTCTTCAACGGACTGTCAGACGGCTGGCGACGGGGGAGTGTACGCCGTCGCCCTTCTTCTCGACGCCGCTCGTTCGTTGCCGCATGAGCCGCTGTCGGAGAAGTCGCTCGATGACGGCGTCGCCCAGGATGATGTGCCCTGCCAGGGCCGAACGGAGGACTCGCAGCAGTTCCTCGCCGTCGGCGCGCCTGCTGACGAACGCGGCCGCTCCCGAGCGGAGCGCCCGCTCCGCCTCGCCGTCGCCCTCGCTGCACCCGGCAAGCGCCACGACCTTTGGCCGCTCGGCCCACGACCGGAGTTCTTCCAGCAGATCGAATGCATCGCCGTCCGGCAGATCGAGGTCGAGGATCACGAGATCCGGCTTCAGTTCGCGCGACAGCCGCCGCGTCTTCGCGATCGTATCGGCCTCGCCGCAGACCGTAAGGTCGGCCTCTCCCGCGATCAGGCTCAACACGCCGCGGCGAGTCAGCGGGTGGTCGTCAGCCACGAGCACGGTGGCGTGTCTCGCTGCTCCGTCTTTGCCTCTGTCGATCATCGTGCCTCCTGCGCGGAGAGAGCGTCAACCGCGCGGCTCCTTAAGTCGTGTTCGAGCTGCTCAGCGGTCTCGACGAACTCCAACAACTCCCGCCGCAGCTGCCATCGCTCCGGTTCGACCATCTGCTCGACGGTTATGCGGATCGGGCCGTACCGGAACAGGCTCGTCTGCAACTCGACGGCCTTCGCCCGTAGTTCCGTGGGCCAGGCGTCGAGGTCAAACATCGCCGACCAGACCTCCGACGCGCCGCCCAACAGCAGCATCGGCGAACCGTCTCCGTCACGTCGCAGACTCGCCGCCGCCTTGCGCAGCCGCCCGATGCCGACGATCTTTGGAGAAGTCTCCATCACAAGATTCCCATATCCCGAGAGTCGCCCTCCTTGGCTGAACCTTTGATTCTCGCTTCATCCTCAACGGGAGGCGAAATCGGTCTGTCCGCTATCGGGAACACGGAAAAAGCTCGGCCATTCACGAATTTCACCTGCTCGCAGGCACCTGCTGGGCTTAGATTGAAAAGTCGACTCAGGCGTGGCGGGAGAGGAATCCCGCCGCCTCGCCTGCGTTCTCAACACCAGCCGGGCGGGGGAGCCATGCCGCAGAGTCAGCCGTCGCAATCCGCACGTCCCGGTAATCAACTTCTCGACCTGCTGTCCGAGGCGGACCTCGCCCGGCTACTGCAACGCGCTGAACGGGTGACGGTGCCGCTCAGAACACTCGTGACGGAGGCCGGCGAGCCCAGCCGAGAGGTCCACTTCCCGCTCACGAGCGTGTTCTCGTCGCTCATTCCTCTGCGGGACGGTTCGACGATCGAAGTGGCCACCGTCGGGAACGAGGGCATGACCGGCATCGACCTGCTGACCGACAAGCCCGCGAGCGTCTATCGCGTGATCAGTCAGGTCGAAGGGGAGAGCCTGCGGGTTCCGGCGGATTTCTTCCGCTCGCTGCTGCTGGAAGCCGGGCCGCTCGCCCGCATTATCCAGCGATATGCCATGACGGTGACGCATCAGTGCGGTCAATCCGCCGCCTGCAACCTGCGGCACGACGTCGAGGAGCGGATGTGTCGCTGGCTGCTGATGACCCACGACCGCGTGCGGCGCGACGAATTCTATCTGACGCAGGAGTTCCTCGGCATCATGCTGGGCGTGCGACGACAGAGCGTCTCGCTGTCGGCCTCGATCCTGCAAGAGGCGGGATTGATCACCTACAGCCGGGGGAACATGAAGATCCTCGACCGGCCCGGCTTGGAGGCCGTCTCCTGCGAATGCTACGCGACGCTTCGCGAGACGTACCGCCAGGTCATGGGCATCACCGGCGGATGAAGGATGCGGTGTGCGACGACATCCGGCACGAAATGCAGTTGCCGACTCCGCTCGCAGAACGAATGTTTGGGCAACCTTCTGTCGCACGGCATGACGAGGCGGCTGAATCAGAGGTTTAGCTGACGTCGAATCTCGCTCGCTATGGCCTTGGGCGCCGGAGTGATGTCGACCTTGAGGCTCCCCTCGGGCGACTCTAATGTCTCGAGCTGGCTCCTGAGCAATGCCGGATCTATGAAGTGTCCGCGACGCTGCTCCAGGCGGTGGCGGATCAGATCCTCAGATCCGGTCAAGCAGACGAAGTGGACACACTCTGGGTCTTGCTGCTCCAGGAAGTCCCTGTAGTCGTCCTTTAGAGCGGAACAAGCAAGGATAACGTCTTCGTTCCGCTCACATGCCTTTTCAACGCGGCTCTGCAACGCTTGAAACCAGGGCCGGCGGTCTTCGTCGCTTAAGGGAGTTCCGCCTCGCATCTTCTCGATGTTCTCGGTGGGGTGGAAATCGTCTCCCTCGATGAAAGTCCACCCTAAGTCGGCGGCCAGAATCTTGCCGACGGTCGTTTTTCCAGAACCTGAAACTCCCATCAAAACGATGACCATATGAGAGCCTCGCGCAAGAGATCCGACGAGGGAGATAAGCGATCGCGCCGCCCTATGCCGTGGAACGAAGCCGTGACGGCCGACGATGCTACTTCGCGAGATCGACGCGCACGATCTCCCTGTCGTTCCTTGCGAACACGCTCTTCATGGCGAAGGCGGGGTGCGACCAGATCGTCATCCGGCGACGGACCGTCCGCGTCGGTTCGACGAGTTTTGCGCGACTCAGTTCGTCGTAGCCCTGAGGCGAGAGTCGGGCGATGATCAGGTCGCCCTGTTCGTTGTGCAAGAAGACCCGGTCGCCGTTCGGGATCAGAAAAGCGTTCCACCAGCGATCGTTGCCCGTCGCCTCAAAAGTTTCCCACAGCCGCTTTCCCGTGTCGGCGTCGAGGCCGCGGAGTTGGCCGTAGCTGCACACTCCGTAAATGTTCTCGGAGGTCACGATCGGCGTCGGCATGATCGAATGCAGTCCGTCGGTCTGGATCTCGCTGTTGCTGCTTCCTTTCCAGACGACTTTCGCTGACTGGCCGTCGTCGGCGACTTCCAGCATCAGCGGCCCGTTGTAGAACGCCGTGAAGAAGAGGCGATTACCGGCCCGCTGCGGGCTCGATACGCAAAGCCCCTGCTGGACCTTGAACGGCACTTCCCAGACGACCTTTCCGGTCTCGGGATCGAGAGACGTGACGGCCTCCGGATGCCAGCAGATGACCTGGAGCTTGCCGCCGAACGCGAAGAGTCGCGGAGGGACGTAGCCGACCGCCGGGTCGTCGATCGCCCGCCAAAGTTCCTTTCCGGTCGTTTTGTCGAACGCGACGACGGTGGCTCCGTCGGCTCCGCCGACGAGCGTGATCAGTCGGTCTCCGTCGACGACGGGGGCCGCCGCCATGCCCCATACTGGAATGTTCGCCGCGTAGTCCTTTTCAAAATTCTTCTGCCAGAGAATCGCGCCGTCGCGGGCGTTGAAGCAGAACATGTCGCCCTGCGCGCCGATCGTGTAGACGCGGCCGGCGTCGATCACCGGAGTCGCTCTCGGCCCCGCCGGATAGCTGATCGTGTAGCGTGCCGGATACTCGTGCTTCCAGACCTCCGCCCCGGTTTCCGCATCGAGGCAGAGCACGCGCTCGGTGCGGGCTTCGCTTTGCCGATCGGTGACGTAGACGAGACCGTCGGCGACGGCGGGACCGGAATAGCCTTCGCCGACCGGCGTCGACCACTTCCGCGGCAACAACCCCGAGGGCAACTCATCGACGACCCCGGTTTCCCGCCAGACGCAATCTCCCTGCGGTCCGCCCCATTGCGGCCAGTCGTCGGCGGCAAGCGGTAACGGCGAGAGCAGCAGCACGGACAGTAGACGCAACGGCATCACGTGGCTCACCATGTCGGCTAACGGTCGATGCAAACGAAACATAAGGACTCTTGGACGTTGGTTGCTGACTTCACGCAGCCACGCGCATGTGCGGTGACCTGCACGACGGCCGCCGAGGGTAACAAGAGAAGCGGTGAGGATCACGCGCCGATCCTTTCCCCGCTCCGCAACGACGGACGATGCGCCTCACGAAGTCATTCACGCGAGAAGCTCGCGGACGATTCGTCCGTGGACGTCGGTCAGCCGGTAATCGCGGCCGGCGTGACGGTAGGTGAGCCGCGTGTGGTCGATGCCGATCAGGTGCAGGATCGTGGCGTGGAAGTCGTGGACGTGCACGCCGTTCTCGGCGACGGTCGCTCCCAGTTCATCGGTCGAGCCGTAGGCGATGCCGCCCTTCACGCCGCCGCCGGCCATCCACGACGAGAAGCACGCGCTGTGATGTCCGCGGCCCTTCTCGCCATCGACGCCGGGAGTGCGACCGAACTCGGTCGTCCAGACCACCAGCGTGTCTTCGAGCATTCCGCGCGCTTTCAGGTCGCGCAGCAGGCCGGCGAGCGGCTGATCGATGTTCTTCGCATGGACGGCGTGCTCGGCCATGTCGCCGTGCTGGTCCCAGTTGTGACTGCTGCTGCCGTCGACGAGCTCGATGAACCGTACGCCGCGCTCGGCGAGGCGTCGCGCCACGAGGCACTGCCAGCCGAAGCCTTCGCTCTGACCTCGCTTCAAGCCGTACAATCCCAAAGTCGCGTCGTCTTCCTGATCGACGGCGAAGGCCTCGGGCGCTTCGGTCTGCATGTGGAAGGCCGTTTCGAAGCTGCGGATGCGGGCGGCGAGATCGGAGTCGTCGTCGCGCTCCTTCAGGTGCCGATTGTTGAGGATGTCGGCGGTCTCGAGTTCGAGTTCCTGCAAGCTGCGTGATTTTGAACGCGCTTCGAGGTTGGCGATCGGCTCTTTGCCACCGACGACGCGCACGCCCTGGTGATAGGCGGGCAGAAAGTCGTTGTTGAAGATCTGCGTGCCCGCGTATGGCATCTGAGGGGCGAGAGCGACGAACGACGGCAGGTTCTGGTTCATGGTTCCCAGGCCGTAGCTCACCCAAGAGCCGATGCTCGGCCGCGCGAAGAAGAACGAGCCGGTGTGCATGCCGAGCGTCGCGTTGTAGTGCTCGTTGTCGTTCCCGTTCATCGAGCGGATGACGCAGACGTCGTCCATGCATTCGCGGAGATGCGGAAAGAGATCGCTCACGAGCGTGCCGCACGTCCCTCCCGGCCGAAACTCCCACGAGGGCTTCAAGAGCACCTTCTGCTGATTGGAAAGACCGCCGCCGACGCCCATTTTCTTGCCGTCGGCTTTGAACAGCTCGGGCTTGTGGTCGAACGTGTCCATGTGCGACGTGCCGCCGTTCGAGAAGACGAAGATCACGCGCTTCGCCTTCGCCGGAAAGTGCGGCTGCTTCGGCGCGAGCGGATCATCCGCTGCCGAAGTCGTGTCGGCGAGCAACTCCGAGAGCAAACCCGGCATCAACAACGAACCGGCCGCGAGCGAACGGAGAAACTCGCGACGGGCAGGGGAGGGGTGCTTATTCATTGGCTCAAGGCACTAATCGAGATACACGAATTCGTTCAGACGGAACAACGACCGCACGTAGGCTTGCCAGGACTGGAGTTCGATCTCGGATGAAGCGACACCATGCTCTTCGAGCAGCGTCTTCGATCGTTCGAGGAAGCTTTTCGCCACTTCGATTTCTTCGGCATCCGCAGGGCGTGCGAATAGGAGCTGGTAGGCCCTTTCGGTACGGGCCTCGTCGTCGGCCGATTCCGCAATGAGCCGCTCGGCGACACGCTGCGATTGCTCGTGCACGAAGGGATCGTTGAGCAGGTACAACGCCTGCAAGGGAGTCGTGCTCGTCGTTCGCGACGGAGTGCTCGCCGAGGGATCGGCCCCATCGAAGATCGCGAGATAGGGGTGACGCTGAATGCGCTGCGTCATCAGATACAGGCTGCGGCGGTTGCTCTCGTACGCGGCCTTGAAGGGGTTGTGTTGCGTGAAACCCCACGTGTGCTGGGGCGGGAAGGGATGCGGCCCCGCGGGCGACAGATCGAGATTCCCTCCCACAACAAGCAGGGTGTCGCGAATCGACTCCGCGTCGAGCCGCCGCCGCGGGAAACCGGACAACCATTCATTCGCGGGATCTTGCGCGACGGCCGATGCCTGGCGGACAGCGCTCTGTCGATAGGTCCGCGACAGCATGATCAGCCGGTGCATCGATTTGATCGACCAACCGCCGTCGCGGAACGTCGCAGCGAGGAAATCCAGCAGTTCCGGATGCGTCGGCGGCTTGCCCTGCTTCCCGAAGTCGTTCGGCGTCGGCACGATGCCGCGGCCGAAGTGGTGCTGCCAGATGCGGTTCGCCATCACGCGGGCCGTGAGTGGATTGTCATCGGCGACGATCCATTCGGCGAGCTGTTCACGGCCGCTCGTTTTGCAATCTTCCGGCAGTTCCTGGCCGCCGAGGACCGTCAGAAACCGCCGGCGAACCACGTCGCCCGGATGAGCGGGATCGCCCTTTTCCTGCGCCACTGCATCGGTCGGATTGGCGGCATCGGCGACAGCGTAGGCCGTTTCGAACGGCTGCGGTCGTTCACCATGTTCCTTCGCGACTCGCTCGGCCTCTTTCAGCTTGCCCTCAAGCTCCTTCTTCTCGTCGTCCGCGGCGTTCTTCAGGGCGTCCTTGAGCTTGGTGACTTCCTTATCGAGGCGCGATTGCTCTTTCTCGCGTGCCGCCAACTCTTGGCGCGCCTTCTCTTGCTGATCCGGCGAGACCAGCAGCACGAAATCTCGCTGTTTCTTGTCGAGCTCGATTCCGGGCCAGGGATAGCGCGTGCTTTGGAAGATGCCGTAGAGCGCGTAGTAATCGCGTGTGGGGATCGGATCGAATTTGTGATCGTGGCAGCGGGCGCAGCTTAGCGTCGTGCCCAGAAAGGCGCGACCCAGATTATCGAGCGTATCTTCGATCGTGAGGTGCTGCGGATAGTCATCGACACGCGAGCCGAACCGCCGGGCGTTGGCGATATAACCGGTCGCGATGGTTCGTTGGTCGCGTTGTTCGTCCGATGCGCCGCCCCGCAGGTCGCCGGCGAGCTGATCGCGCACGAACTCGTCGTAAGCCAGATCGCGGTTGAACGCGTCGATCACCCAGTCGCGGTAGCGATGCATTTGCGGAACGGGAAAGTCGGAGTTGTCCCCCGCCGTGTCGGCGTAGCGCACGACGTCGAGCCAGTGTCGCCCCCAGCGCTCTCCGTAGCGCGGCGAGTCGAGGAGACGCTCGATGACACGCGAGAAGGCGTCCGACGAATCATCCGCCAGGAAGGCTTCAACCTCCGCCGGCACGGGCGGCAACCCCGTCAGGTCATATGTCGCCCGACGGAGGAGTGATCGCTTATCGGCATCACCCGATGGCCGCAGGCCATGCTCCTCCTGCTTGGCGAGCACGAAGCGATCGATGTCGTCGATCGGCCACGCATCGTCCTTCACGGCCGGAACCGTCGGCTGAACGATCGGCCGCAGCGACCAGAACTCTCGCGCAGCAGCCACGTCGATCGGCTTGCCGACGTGCTTCGTCGCCGTCGCTCGAGGGTCGGGCGCCCCGATTTTCACCCAGCGTTCGAGATCGGCGATCTCGGACGCTGATAACTGATCGTCGGGCGGCATCTGCAGATGCTCGCTTTGGTAGCGCACCGCTTCGATCAGCAGACTGCGATCGAGATCTCCCGGCACAACGGCGGGGCCGTTCGCTCCGCCGCGGCGAATCGTGGCGCGTGAGTCGATCAGCAATCCGCCCGCGAGTTCGTCGGATTCGGCGCTGTGGCATTCATAGCAGCGGTTGATGAGCAACGGCCGAATTCGCTTCTCAAAGAACGCGAGATCGTCGTCGCTGATCGGGGCGTCGATCGAGCCGTCGTGCCGGCCGCGCCAGAGTTCTATTCCCGAGAAGTTCGCCGCTCCGCCTTGGCTGGTGACGACGATCTTTCCGTCTCTCGCCTCGGTGTGCCAGGGGCCGAGCTTGTCCCAGTCTCCCGCCTGACCGCTGTTGTAGCGTGCCTCGACCTGTCGATCGTTGACGGTGATCGAGTACGTCTCGGCGTTGTTGTCTTCCCACACGTAAAGAAACAGCGTGTAGGTGCCCGCTGGGATGTCCGTCAGTTCGACGCGATTCCCGCCCCAGCGGCTGCTGCAAATCATCTTCGCCCGCTCGGCGTCGGTCGAAGGAACGAGCGGCACGTTCTGGCTCTCAAACGCTTTGTCTTTGCAGACGTAATGCTTCGAATCACCGCCTTCCCAGGCGTGGCCGTCAATCGTGACCGCCGGCCCGTTCAAGTTCAGGCCGCGAAAGAACGAGGGCGCGTCCTCGGCACGGAGATTCGTCACCGAGGCCAGCATCACGATCACGAACCACGGCAAGAACCGGCGCAGTAGTCTCGCACTGGAAGTTCGCAGCAGGGCAATCATAAACGTTCTACGTCCCCTACGGTCCTACCGACGGCTGATGCAGCCGGTTGCGTATACGGCTCCAGTATTATCACGCTCCGTCGATCATACCATCAAGCGAGCCGCCGGCTGTGTCCGTTGCGGGCAGCTCATGGCTCGACCGTCGCAGCGATGGCCTCGGAGACGGTTTTGACGCCGACCAGTCGCTTGTCATTGAACGGACCATCCGCGCTCCCGGCGGGCCATTCGGAGGAATCGGCGTACTGGTCTTCGTCTTTGTATTCCTTTTGCAATCGTGAGATTTCCTGTTTCAGCTCGTTGAACTTCGCGAGAACCGCGGGATCGTTCGCTTCCGTGTGAAGGAGGTTCCGCTGTTCGGTGGGGTCCGCCGTGAGATCGAACATCTCATAGGCATCTTTCTTCCAGTAATAAATGAGCTTGTGCGTGTCCGTGCGAACGCCGAGATGCGCGGCCGTGTTGTGGTGACCGGGGTCGTGGTAATAGCGGTAATAAATGGAGGTGCGCCAGTCGTCGGGCGTTTCGCCCTTCAGCAGGGGGACGAGCGAACGACCTTGCATGGAATCGGGAATCGGCAGCCCGGCGAGGTCGAGGAACGTCGGCGCGAGATCGATGTTCGCGACGAATGGCTCGGGCGTGCTTCCCGCCTCGATGCCGGGGCCGCGGACGAGGAGCGGAACACGCAGTCCCGGCTCATACATGAAACGTTTGTCGTAGAGACCCAGATCGCCGAGATACCAGCCGTTGTCGGCGGAGTAGAAGACGATCGTGTTCTTCGACAATCCGGCCTCGTCGAGATAGTCGAGCACTTTGCCGACGTTGTCATCGACGCCCTGCACGCAGGCGAGGTAGTCCTGCATGTATCGCTGGTACTTCCACTTGACGAGTTCCTTGCCGGTGAGGGTCTTCTTGCCGCCGTCGGGCTGAACGACTTCGATTTCCATCGGTTTGGTGTTGAGCCACTGGGCGAGCATCGGCCCCTTGAGAGCCGCCGGCGGTTCGAGCTTGAGATCGCGACGCGTCAGGTCTTTCGCGACGGTCTGCTGGTTCTCAGGCAGCGCGGCCTCACGAGTGTAGTAGTCGTCCCAAAGGGTGTCGGGCTCGGGGACCGTTTTGTCCTTGAAGATCGCCTTGTTGCGTTCATCCGGCTCCCAGGCGCGGTGCGGCGCCTTTTGGTGAAGCATGAGGAAGAAGGGTTGGTCTTGCGGTCGCGTCTTGAGCCACTCGATGCCGAGGTCGGCCGTGACGTCGGTGCAATGCCCGTCGATCGTCAGCTTGCGACCGGGCACGAGAAACGTCGGATTCCAATATGCACCCTGGCCGGGCAGCACGATCCATCGATCAAAGCCGGTGGGATCGGAACCGAGATGCCACTTGCCGATCATGCCGGTGTGATAACCGCCGGCCTGCAAGTGCTTGGCGACGTTGTCGCGTGAGCCGTCGAAGCGATTGAAGACCGGCACGCCGTTGAGGTGCGAATACTGACCGGTCATCAGCGTGGCGCGGCTCGGCGTGCAGATGGAGTTCGTGACGAACGAATTCAGAAACCGGGCGCCGCCCGCCGCGAGCCGATCGATGTTCGGCGTCTCGTTTACCTTCGAGCCATACGCCGAGATCGCGTGTTGCGCATGATCGTCGGAAAAGATGAACAGGATGTTCGGCTTCGTCGCGGACGTCTCGGCAGCGATCGCGCTCCCCAAGGAAGCCACGACGCACGCGATGACGAGACCGAAGACGGCACTGTGTCTTTTCATGGCGGCAAGATCAGGTTCGGTTGCTCACGGATGTCTCAACGACGCCGATAGTATGGCGAAATCGTTCCGCTGTCGCACTCTTGAAGTCACCCGCCGTACCGTTCCGCATCAGACGTCTTTTGAACGGCGAACCACCAGATCCAGACGATCAGCACAAGTTGCAGCGGCACCCGGATCAAGAGATAGATCGGCCCCCATTCGTGTCCGCCCATACCGATCCGATTCATGGCGGCGTAGACATTCACCGGCAGGAACAGGATGAGCATCACGATCAGCGTCCGCCCGACGAGCCTTCGTAGCGGCCGGATGAGCACGGCAGCGGCGAGAATCAGTTCCAGAACGCCCGTGAGATAGACGAGCGGGATGCGACTCGGCACCCAAGGCGGCAGCATCTCCGCCATCGGCTTCGTCTGCACGAAGTGCCCGGCGCCCGTGAAGCAGAAGACAAGGGCGATCCCGACGCAACCTGCCGACGCCGCATCGAGCAGCCGCCGACCCGCGAGGCGAGCTATGAGAACGTTGAGCGCACTCGGACCAACAAGCAGTCCCAGCATGATGAGCGGCGTGGTCACGGTATTGTCTCGAAAGCGGCGAAAGTCGGGCGGTATTCTCGTAAACCTTGGCCCGCCCATTGTGACTCCTCAATTCTCCGTCCTCCTCTTCTCTCAGATTCCCCCATTGTTCTCGCTGGACCGGCAGGCGAGAATCGGCCGATCTTCTCTTCGGGAGGCGGGCGATGCTCGACGTTTACGGACGCCGCCGGTCGGCGCGATGCGACGGGGTCGGACGGCGCGACTTTCTGCGCGTCGGCAGCCTCGCCTTCGGCGGGCTGTCGCTCTCGAATCTACTGCGGGCTCAGGCGGCGACGACATCGAACACGCCAAAGCCCAAGGCGAAGTCCGGCATCCTGGTCTGGCTGCCGGGCGGGCCGTCGCACTTCGAGACGTGGGATCCGAAGCCCGCGGCTCCCTCCGAGATTCGCGGTCCCTACGGCTCGATTCCGACGAAGGTGCCGGGGCTGCACATCTCCGACCTGTTTCCCAAGCTCGCGAGTATCGCCCACAAGTTCTCGATCGTCCGCTCGTGCTGTCACGCCAACAGCGGACACGGCGGAGGCGAACGCTGGGTCATGACCGGCTACAACAGTCGCTCGCCCGAGTTCGAGCTGCCGCACGATTACCCCCGCGTCGGCTCGGTCGTCGCGAAGATGCGCGGCCAGAACGTGCCCGGCATGCTGCCCTTCGTCGCGGTGCCGCCGTCGAACCTGCACAACAACAGCGCGGCCTATCTCGGCGCGACCTACAACCCGCTGGAGCTCTATTCCAACGGGCGGCAATGGGAGATGCAGCTCGATCCGCAGGTGAAGCCTGAGCGGCTCGCCGCCCGGCGTGACCTGCGGATGTCGCTCGATCGCATCGCCCGCGACATCGACGGCAGCGGCATGATGGACGCGATGGACTCGCTCGAAGCCCAAGCTCTCGACGTCGTCATCGGCGGCAAGGCCCGCGAGGCGTTCGATCCTTCCAAAGAGCCGGAAGAGTTCCACGAGCGCTACGGCAAGCACGAGTGGGGCAAGAGCTGCCTGCTCGCCCGGCGGCTCATCGAGGCCGGCACGACCTTCGTGACGGTGAGCGTCGGCAGCTGGGACCAGCACGGTAGCGCGGGCGGCTCGATCAAGGAGAAGTACGCCGAGTACGCCCCGCAGGTCGATCAGGCCGTCTCGACGCTGCTGTGCGACCTCGACGATCGCGGCCTGCTCGATGAAACGGTGATCTACCTGCTCGGCGAGTTCGGCCGCACGCCCCGCATCAACAACACCGGCGGCCGCGACCACTGGCCGCAGGCGATGAGCGTGCTGATGACCGGCGGCGGCCTGAAGCGCGGCCAGATCGTCGGCGCCACCAGCCCCCACGGCGAGCACCCGATCGATCGCACGCTCGGCCCGGCCGACATCCTCGCCACGGTCTACCACCAACTCGGCATCGACTACCGCGCCGAGTTCACGAACGGCGAAGGGCGACCGATCAAGCTGCTGAGCGAAGGGGAGCCGGTGAGGGAGTTGGTATGAAGCGGCTTGCACTTGACCTGGACGATCTACGGCAAGGCTGACGAGGCTTCCTTCCGCCTTCTCTTCGCGAGCGGCCAGAGCCATGCGAGCGAGGCGTAGCGTCCGGCGAGCGACGCCGCGAAGAGCAGTTGGTAGCTCTCGAAGCGGTAGTCGCCCCACGATGAGCTGAAGGTCGTTCCGAAGCCTCCGTCGCGAAGATGATCGAGCCACACGCCGCCGATCAGGCCCGCGAGTCCCGATATCAATCCGCCCACCTGGGCGAACATCGCGATGTGCGTCGCGTTGTCGCTGCGCGGCGCGTATTCCAGCATGAGCTTGTCGCCGGCAACGTTCGCCGCGGCGTACGCGCCCCACAACAGGTAGGCGAAGAACACCAGCCACCACGTCTCTCGAATCGCGAGCAGCCAGAAGACAAGACCCGTGCTGCCGATGAACACGCCCCACGCGCGAGCCGCTAAAGCGCGATCGCGGTCGCAGACACGGCCTGCGTAGGCGCTGACCGGGATCTGCACGGCCCGCATCAAGCCGTTTATCAGGTTGTAGGTGCCGAGGCCGATGCCCAATGGTCCGAAGCTCGCGCTGTAGAGAAAGAACGCTGACTGCGTCAGCCCGTTCGCGAAGGCCAGCGACCAGTTGTGCAACAGCAGCAAGCGCATCGAGCGATTCGCGAACGCCGCCCAGACCTGTCGCCAGTCGGTGCGCAGCAGCAGTTGAGTGACCGCGGTCCGCCCCGGCAGCGACAGCATCGGCACGACGGACGCCAACAACAGGCATTGTCCGGCAAGAAACGTCGCTCCGTAGCCGAAGAGACTGATCCGCGGGTGCTCCGCCCACACGTCGCGCAGATACCCCGCCGCGACGGGCAGCACGAGCAGCACGCAGAGCTTCGCGATCTCACGCCGCGCGAACATCCGTCCCCAGGCGACCTCCGGCATGAGGTCCGAAAGCCACGACAGATATGCGGTGTAAGCGACCGCGCCGAGTGCATGCGTCGCCACGACGCACGCCGCGATCAGCCATAACATCGGCCGATGATCATCGGAACCAGACGACAGCAACGCCACGATCGGAATCGGCAGCGCGACGAGGCGTGCCGCGATCGTCGCGATAAAATAAAGCCGCTTCCTCGCGACGAACTCACGAATGAGCGACCGCGTCAGCAGCCCGACGACGCCGACCGTTTCCGGCAGCACGAGCAGCACCGCGATCCAGGCGTCACGCGCACCCAGTTCCCGCGCGAAGTAGAGCAGGAAACCGCCGGTCGTCAGCGAGTAACCGGCCGTCCACAGGATCTGATTCCAGGCGACGGCGCGGAAGACCACGGAGCGATCAAGAATCGGCGCATCAATCTGCAATGCGTGCTCTTAAGGTCGTATGACGATCCCCTCTCCCTCGGGAGAGGGGCAGGGGTGAGGGGATCAGGGCCGGCGCATCAAAAAATCGACGAAACCCCTTGAAACCCAAGCTGTTTACAGCAAGTCGCGCTTGCCGTCGCGTGCGACCGATTTTTGGGACTCACGTCGAACGTCACTTTCATCGGGAAATCGCCAGTTTCTCGCAGATTTTGGTGCGCCGGCCCTGGTGAGGGGATGTCCTGCCGCACCACTTTGTCTTTCAACGCGTACATTGCCACAACTTCGCAAGACGCAAGCGACAACCTACGTCAACTTTCCCCCCTCACCCCCCTCTCCCGAGGGAGAGGGGAGTGAGAACGCATCGTCGGTCCTCGCAACCTGCAATCTGGTACCAGTGCAGAGGGGATTGATATGAAACTCGCCGCGTGCCTCGTCGCCAGCATGCTTGATGAACTGATCACACGTATCTCAAGGGACGAGTGTCGGAGCGACTCGGGCCATCGTGATGCAGGACTTGCAATGATCAACTTCACGAGACCGACAGGGTTGGCAGTGTTAGTCCCACGTCACTGACGATTGAATATCTCTTGCTGGTGGTATTCGAGGTGTTCCCTTCGAAGCGTATGTCCCTTGCAAAGTCTGAGCCGAGTCTGGATCAAGTCAGCGGGTTCCGCTCTTGGCGCGAGTCGTATCTTCAAAGTGCCGGGGTCGATTCCGAGTAGCCCAGCATCGAGCATGACATGGTGGTTCGGGCAGAGCACGAGGATGTTCTCCGGCTCATCAGGGCCTGGCTGCGGACCGCCGATCGGCCGGATATGGCCGCATTCGGCATAGCCTTTCCCTCCTGAGAGTCCCAGTCGGATGCCGCATACCATGCATTTGTAGTCGTACAGACTTTTAAGTCGCTTGGTCGTGGCAGTATCGCGAATCTTTCGCGTGATGGTTGAAGTTATTTCCGGTGGTGGAGTCCAGTCGGGAAGATTGAGCTCATGCACCGCGGAAGTCTGTATGACCTTATCCGTTATCCAGTATTTGCGAGCGTGTTCGTCCGGAGTACCGAGCGTTCCGCAGAAATTGAGATAAGCCTTTTCTGCTGATTCATCGGCTTCCGGGGCTCCACCCAATATCCTCTTTAATGCTTTGCTTGTCTCTCGGCCGTTTCGGCCATTACTTCGCAAGTTGCGGTGAGTGGCTATGTCGTTGTCGATGTATCCGATGAACTTCGAAGGCGCAAATGCGACGCCGGATTCCGATTGATATGCGATGAAGTGTCTCC
The DNA here is from genome assembly GCA_013813775.1 of Planctomycetaceae bacterium. Lineage (GTDB taxonomy): Bacteria > Planctomycetota > Planctomycetia > Planctomycetales > Planctomycetaceae > JACCRE01. Next base: position 20,797 of record JACCRE010000209.1, on the reverse strand, counting down.
CTTTCGTTATCAGCGCTCCATATTCCTCTCGCAATTGAGCGGCTTCTGAACGGCGGGCAGCCTCCAGGGTGCGAATGTTCGCTTCCACCTGTTCCCATCGCTCGACGAGCTGGGTGTTAGCGTCGTACTCACCGACCTCTGGCGCATTGAAGTCATCGCCGTTCGTAGCGGACTTCGCCACCGCATAGCGTCCGCGATTGAGCTTCACAAGGAGACCCTTGCTATGAAGCGTATTGAAATGCGATCTTATCAGGCCTTCGTTCGCGCCGCAGGCTTCAACCACTTCTGCCGCCGTGCAACCGGCTTTGCCGGCCTTGATGATGACAGCATTAATCTTCTCGATCTCCGAGCCAGGTTGTTTGCCCGAGTTACCGATGATCGCCGCCGGAGTCATTCTTGCTTGCATTGCCATTGTCATCGCTCCCACGTTGCTCGACTGAGCCGGTGGCCATCTACGTCATCCCCGCCAACACCTGCGACGCATACGGCCCCTTCGGCACGACGGCGATAGGAGCGTGAGTGCGGGTACCGGGTGATCGCGTGAAACGAGTCAGGCGCGTCTCTCCCAGTAGCCGGGTAACCGACTCCCATGCGCGACCGCGACGACGTACACGCAGCCGGCCTGAATCTGGTAGACGACGCTATATGGAAACCGGAGCAGCACTGCGAAACGGTGTTCGTCGTCGTACTTCGGGAACATGCCCGGATTCGCTTCGATCAATGTGAGCGCCCGCTCCACTTCGGTTTCAAACCGCAGGGCTGCGTTCGGACTTCGCGATTGATACCACGCCAGGGCCTCGTCGTACTCCTCCTGAGCCTCCGGATGGAAGAGAACGTCAGCCACGGGCCTTCCTTCGTGCGCCGTTCTTGACCTCGCTCCACGGAACCGGCGTGACCTGCCCGGTGCGCAGTTCGGCCGATCGTCGTTGAATGACCTCGCGCCACGACTCGTCGAAGGGCGGACGATCCGACGACTGAAATGAGGCAAGCAGCGCTTCGACGAGTTCGACACGATCGCCATCGGGCAGCGCCAGCGCGGCGTCCAGCACTTGTTCGACTTTTGAATTCATGCAGACTCCCCACGAACGTCATTGATTCAATTCGTCTCATCGAGAATAGCTGACCGATAAGCTCGGTCAATCCCTCTCGCCTCCGGCCAGCACCGGCATCACGTACGGCCCCTTCGGCACAACGGCGATCTTCGCATCGCGACCGTGCCGTTCGAGCGCCGCCTCGACGGCCTCTTCGACCGTCGCCGCGGTCTTCACGAAGAGCGTGCGCAGCACGTCGTCAGCGAGACCGCCGCTGACGTAGACCACTTCCGCCTTGCGACAGACTTTCGCCAGCTCTTCGAGCTGCCACTGGTCCATCACGAAGTAATCGGGGCGCTCGGCGTCGGCTCCGGTGATTCGCGTCATGAACTGGTCGAGGTCGGCGTTCTCGTGGAAGAGGCTTTGGAACTCAGGGCTGCCGATACCTTCGGTGAGGTCGGCGGCGAGAATGATTGTTCCGCCGGGCTTCACGATCCGCAGCACGCCCGTCAGACCTTTGATCGATTGATAAAAGTTCTGATCGAGCGGATAGCCCGCGCTCGACGTGACGACGATGTCCACCGGCTCGGGCACGGCGGCTTTCACGACCTGCTCGACGAACGCCACGCCTTCGTGAAAGGCTTCGATCATGTCGCCGGCGAACACGCCGGTCACGTTCCGCTTCTCGTCGAGCGTGACGTTCACGATGAAGTCGCAGCCGACGTGCCGGCCGATCCAGGTGTTCTCTTCGTGAACCGGATTGCCTTCGAGGTAGCCCGCATCGGCCTTCGGATGCTCCAGAAATCGCGGACTATGCCAGGCCCGCACCGTTTCCAGGGCGGCGATGCCGGGGCAGATCAGCTTCCGACCGCCCGAGTAGCCCGCCATGAGATGCGGCTCAATGAGCCCCGTCGCGATCTTCAACTCGGCTTCGACGTAGCGAGTGTCGATCCAGATGGGCACGCCGTTCGGGCTTTCGCCGCAATACGTATGCTCGCCGCTGGCCTTGCCGAAATGATTCTCGCAGCGGTACGTCGTCGCGACGTCGTGGCCGACGAGCTCGACGAGTTCCATGCCCTCATTTGGGCGGTGTAAGCCGGTCGCGATCAGAATGCAGATGCCCTCGCGCGGCACGCCGGCTTCTTCAAGCGTCCGCAGCACCGGCGTGAGCAGCAGTTCGTTCGGAACCGGCCGCGTGATGTCGCAAATGAGGATGCACGCCGTCCGTTTGCCGCGCGCGAGTTCGACGAGCGACGCGGTGCCGGTCGGAGAGAGCAGCTTCCGCTCAAGGTCCGCCGCCGGGTCGGTGAGCGGTGTCACTGGCTTAAGGGTCAGCCGCCCGACGACGTTCGCGTCGGGCAAATCCACTTCGAGACCCGTCTTGCCGTAATCGAGTTTCAATCGCATGAGCTTCTCACTTCAATCATTCGCGATGTTGATTGACGCCGAGGGATTGCAATCCCTCGGCGTCAGAGCCGTATTATTCGCCGCAGAGCGTCAATACGAGCGACCGCCGCCCGCCGTGGTTGCGGTGCTCGCACAGGTAGATGCCCTGCCAGGTGCCGAGAGCCGGTTCGCCGTTGCGAATCGGAATCGACACGCTGCTGCCGAGCATGCTCGCCTTCACATGCGCGGGCATGTCGTCCGGCCCCTCGATCGTGTGGACGTAATCGAGATCCTCCGGCACGGCATGGTTCATCGCCGTTTCAAAGTCGGTGCGCACATCCGGGTCGGCGTTCTCGTTGATCGTGAGCGACGCCGACGTGTGCTGAATGAACACATGCAACAGCCCCGCTTTCAGCTCACGCACCTGCGGAATCGCATCGAGCACGTGCCGCGTGACGAGGTGAAAGCCGCGCGGGAAGGCGGGGAGGGTGAGGGTGGATTGGTGCCACATCAGTTGTGCGAGTGAGTCTCGTCACTCTTCCTCTGAACTTGGAATGGTGCTGTCGGATTCAGGCGGATGCTCCGCGAGCGATGGCCTCTCGGCCTCGATAACGGTTGCCGCCTCAGGTGGTCGCGACGCGATTCGTGAGCGAACATGTTGCAAGAGCCGCTCGACCTCGGCAAGCAGAGGCAAACGGTCCAGCGGCTCATCCCCTTCATCGAAAGCTTCGTAGCGAAACTGTACGGCGAAGGGATTGAGTTCTGTGAGTTCGTCCAGACCTTGACATCCTCGCCCGCGTCGTCGAGGACATCGATGAGCGACATGAGATCGTGTGACTTCGGGTATTGATGACCGACGAGGGCAATCCAGGACTTCAACGCCTTTTCAACGGCCTGTTGAGCGTGGAATCCAAAAATCTCGTCCGAGAATAGCTCCGGGCTGTCTGATTCGATGATCCCTCGAAGCGCGTCGAAGCCCTTGCCTGCCATTCGCAAGATCGCTTCGGCGTGTTCACGCTCCTTCGCCATAGAGCACCCTTCCTTCTCGCAAGGCGCGCGCGATGACATGATTGCGCGCATCGCGCCAGCGATCGACTTCCTCCGTCGCATATAAGAGCACGTCGTAGGGAATCCCGATTTTGGGCAATCGACGTCGAATATCGGCTATTCGTTTTCGCCGGCTCCGGTGCCTAGAGAACGGTTCTTGCTCCACGATGAGCAGGTCGATGTCCGAATCGCGATCGACGCGACCCGAAACTTGAGACCCGAACAGCACCACGCCGACGGGGTCGGATGCGCAGCGGATCGCCTTCGTAATGGCTTCGAGTTGATCGTCTGTCACCGCGGCCACGGCCTGCATCAGGTTGCACCTTGTTCAGTCGTGAAAGCGATGCGCTGACCGCGCCACCTCAACCAGTGATCCGCGATGACGATCGCGACCATCGCCTCGGCCATGGGGATGAACCGCGGAAGCAAACAAGGATCATGGCGGCCCTTCGTGCGGATCGTCGCGGGTTCGCCCGTGTTGGAGACCGTCTGTTGTTCCTTTGACAGGGAACTCGTCGGCTTGACGGCTGCGCGCAGCACGATCGGCATGCCGCTCGTGATGCCGCCGAGCATGCCGCCGTGGCGGTTGGTGCGAGTGACGATTGAGGGAGCATTTGACGGGGGTTGGCTCGCGGGATTACCCCCCGGCTCGCGCCGGGGGCTTGCCGTGTCTGTTTCAAACACGTCGTTGTTTTCGCTGCCGCGCATCGTGGCGCAGCCGAAGCCGATGCCGTATTCGACGCCGAGCACGGCGGGCAGGCTGAACAGGGCTTTCGCGAGGTCGGCCTTGATCTTGTCGAAGACGGGCTCGCCGAGACCGGGCGGAATGTTCGCCGCGACGATCTCGGAGACGCCTCCGACGCTGTCCTGGTCTTTGCGGACCTCCTCGATAAGCGCGATCATCCGTTCGGCAGCGGCGTAGTCGGGGCAGCGGACGATGTTCGGCTCGCCGTTCGGCAACATCTCGACTTGATCGAGCGTGACGGTCGCCGGATCGGGCACGTTGGCGACGATGCTTCCGACTTGCTTCACGTAGGCCACGATTTCACCACCGAAGGCCTCGCGAATCAGCTTTTTGGCGACTGCACCGGCAGCGACACGCACGGTCGTTTCGCGAGCGCTGCTGCGTCCGCCGCCGCGGTAGTCGCGGAAGCCGTACTTGGCGTCGAAGGTGTAGTCGGCGTGGCCCGGCCGATACAGATCCTTGATGTCGCCGTAGTCTTTGCTCCGCTGATCGGAATTGCGGATCAGGATCGCGAGACTCGTGCCCGTCGTGCGTCCGTCAAAGACACCGGAGAGGATCTCGGGCTCGTCGGCCTCGTCACGCTGCGTGACGATCTTCGATTGCCCTGGACGGCGCCGTGCAAGGTCGGGGCGCAGGTCGTCAACGCTCAGTGCGATCCCGGGCGGCACCCCATCGATGATGACGACGTTCCCCGGCCCGTGGCTCTCGCCCGCCGTCGTGATCCGAAAGGCCTGTCCGAAGCTGTTGCCTGCCATGCGGCCATTCTAATTGTGGGACAGAATGCCCTGTCGTGCAGCTTCATCCAGACGCAGGCAAGATTCGATTTCTCCAGCCGTGAAAGGTTAGGTAGGCTTGACAGTCGCCGCAACTTGGAGCCATTGACGATAAAGCTGACTCCGCCCCTGTCCGCGAAAGATTACGGCAATGGACGTGGAAAGCGAACCCGCGTTCTCACCTGTCGAGAAAATCGCCTTCAAGGCGACTGAATCTCCTGGCAGAATTCTGTAGCTCGCGAGCGTTGTCGCCGTACACGAGCAACTGCTTTCGACGGATATGACCTCGATCGGCAACCGTCCGTTGTTGCGGAGCATGAATGTCACGGGGAATTCGCCATGAGACGCGACTGCACCGAGATTGGCTTGCGTGGAGTCGACATGCAGCAGAATCTCCGGTTGCTGTGACTGTCGCCGAGCGAGGAAACCGCAGAGTACGGCGAGCGAAAGAAATGTAAGCGTCCACAAACCGTACGACCGTAGTTGGAGAGGCCGAACGACGTCGTGATCGATACCTGAACTAGTCGCTTCCACAGAGGCGGACGGGGAAGCAGCCATGGTTCAGATCCTATTGAGGTACCAGCGGGCGGCACACGCGAGCCCGATTACCGCGAACAGGACAGCGTGCGCAGCCAAGATCCAGAACGTTGTGCTCCGTCCCGTGGAGCTCGGGGCCGGCGGGACCATGGGCATCACATCCGGCCCGCGAATTGGAACGGCAGATGCCCCGTCCCACACAAGAACCGTCTCGCTGGGACCGCTCGATCGGTCGGAGATCTGCTTCCCCTTGGGTAAATCCATCGCCGCGACGGTGAACGTCTTGTCCGATGGCGGCTCGCCGAGGACGATTTCCTGAACGGAAATAACTTGACGGCGATAGACTCTGCCGTCAACGGCTGTCTCCCGAACCACCCTCCGTGGATACCAAGCATTAGTTATTGGGAATTGCTCCAACTCCGAGGCGACAGACATCACATGTGTCGCCTTCTCGCCAAACTCGCGGAGTTCGGCCCGGAGCAGACTCATTCCGGCGTCTGGGGCAAACCACATCACGAACTCACCCGGGATACGTGGTGTATCTGAAGACTTTCCCGGAAAGCTCGTTTCTCGAGTCACCCGCCAAGCTTCAGATCCTTCAATCCGGTCCGCAGCAACAGTATATGTAGCCTTCGTTACGCCCGGATCGACGAATCTTGCTCCCGGTTCGCTATGCAACGAGGATTCAGAGTTTTGCCCCATTCCTAGCCAACGGGGATGAAACAAAACGAAATGCTTCATCACCCCCTCTTGGTCAGTGTGCTCCACAGCCGGTGCAATCACTCCTTCGAACTGCCCTTCCGGAATCCAAGTGTAGCGGTCCCCCTCGATGACGTAGTACTCCCATCCGTTCCACTCTTCGTTCCGCAGCCGGCGGATGTCGAACCGGAGTCACTCAGGCGTAAACCAAATGCGAAATTCCACCTCCGACCGACCATTCCGATCCTCCGTTACAGAGTGTAGGAAAACGCGGCCGGACTGACTGATCTCATTCCGATAACGGAGGCATTCCGCTTGGAGATTGATTGGCGAGGGAGTACGCTTTTCGATATCCCGTTGTTCAGCGAACGCCGAGGCGCCTAAGAACAGAACACAAAAGAGCAGGGGCCGAAGGCCCATAGGAACGCCTGCCAAACGTGAATGCTTCATGGGAAAAATGGCGCACTAAAGGCATCTCACCTATCGCTTCAAGGGCACGTCTATAAAAGTCAACTCATGAGCGATTCCGCTGCTAGTCAGCGAGAGAGTTAGCCACCACTCGTGTCTCGACATAGAACGTTATCAGTTTTGCTCGCCGTGCTGCCGTCTGCTCCTTCACCGCTAAGAGCGCGCGCACAGCTGCGGCTGGTGATCTCACCGGTTTCTGGATTTTTGAGCTCACTCAGTTCGCACGGATAACTTTTTGTGCAGACGAGCGGCGTTGAGGTTGCCTCGCAAAGCGTACTGCCGGAGCCCGAGCCTTCGCTACAGAGGTGTTGAATGGTTTGCCGGACGATTGCGGAATTCGGACAGTACCACTCGCTGGTATCTGGATTCTCCTCCGGATCACTACAGGCGGTGGCCGTTCCGCACACACCTGACTGCGCCGCGCTCCCGTCGCAGTCAGGAAGTCCGAATGCGTAACTAGTGAGGGTGACGATCACAAAGCTCACAATGCAACCGCAGAGGATGCTCTCGATTCGAGGACGCATGACAGAGCCTTTCGGTTCCGAGACAGGAGAGCGCATTACCGAGGTGCCGTGATGATACCGGCTCTAAACTGGCGTGCAAGCAGTATTTTCATCTTCATCGGACAGAGACTTCGCGACGTCTCTCACCAGACCGGCGGCCAGACCGTCCAGATCAGCAGCGTGATCGGCGCGGTGTAGAGGATGCTATCGATGAGGTCGAGCAATCCGCCGAACGCGGGCATGAGGTGCGATGCGTCTTTCATGCCGGCGTCGCGCTTGATGAGCGATTCGCACAGGTCGCCGATGAGACCCACGACGCCGAGCATCGCACCGATCACCAGCAGTTGCGGCCATGAACCGATCGTTGCATGGAGATCGAACAGCCGTCCCGTGAAATGCAGCCACAAGGCGGTTGCAACGGATGCCGTCAGCACGGCGCCGACGGCTCCCGCGCGCGTCTTGCCGGGACTGAGCAGCGGCGCCAGCTTGCGTTTGCCGAAGAGCCGGCCGAACGTGTAGCCGCCGATGTCGCCGACCTTCGCGCCGATGACCAGCGAGCCGAGCGCGAGATAACCGAGTCGCCCTCCGCCGATCCAGCGCAACTCGGCCGCCATCGCGAGCAGCACGCCGACATAGCTGACGACGAACACCTCCGCGGCGACGATCCCCGCATGTCCCGCCGGCCCGCGGAAGGAGACGGCGCGCACGAACAGCAGAAAGAGCACGACGCACGTGAAGGCGAGAGCAACGGGGCCTAAAGGTGCGAGCGTGGCAACTTCAGAGCCGCGCCCGTCAGGAAGCGATTGATCTGGCGACGACGATTGAACCGCTTCCTGACGGGGGCGGCTCAGTATCGAAGTCCCTGGAGTGATCGCGTGCCAGCCCCAGAGCGTCAGCAAGACCGCGACGCTGCCGACGGTCGCCGCGTGCATCGAGCCGGTGCCGAGTCGCAACAAGCCGGCGAGCTCGCGGCTCGCCTGGATCGCCATCAGGATCGCCAACGGCATCAGGATTGCGGCGAAGCGACCGGTGCGGGCATCGAGCCAGCAAAGGCCGATGAACGCCGGCACCAGGATCGCGGAAACGAGAAGTCGAGTTCGGAGCATACGGCGCGGCGGACGAAGGTGTGCGGCTTCAGCTCTTGATCCCGCCAAAACGACGATCGCGCGCGCCGAACTCGCGCAACGCCGCGAAATAATCGTCGCGACCGAACTCGGGCCAGCACTTCGGCGAGACGTGCAGTTCCGCGTAGCTGATCTGCCACAGCAGGAAATTGCTCACTCGCATCTCGCCGGCCGTGCGAATCACGAGATCAGGATCGGGCATTCCCGCGGTATCGAGTCGCGCGGCGAACGCCGTTTCATCGATCTCGTCGGCAATGATTCGGCTCGCGGCGACGTCGGAGGCGAGGCGTCGCGCGGCGTCGACGATCTCGCCGCGGCTGCCGTAGTTGATCGCGAGGCACAGGTACGTGCCGGTGTTGCCTTTCGCGGCGTCGGCGGTCGCATCGAGCTCGCGCAGCACGCCTTCGGGCAGTCCCTCTCGACGGCCGATCATCGAGAACCGCAGGTTCCGACGGACAACTTCGTCGCGCTCTCGAATGAGGTATTCTTCGAGCAATCGCAACAACATTTGCAGTTCGTCGGCGGGCCGCTTCCAGTTCTCGCTGCTCAGGCAGAAGAGAGTGACCTGCTCGAGTTCAAGGCGGGCCGATTCCTCGATCACCATGCGGGCGGTTTTCGCGCCTTCGCGATGGCCTTCGATGCGCGGCTCGCCGCGCGACACCGCCCAGCGGCCGTTGCCGTCCATGATGAAGGCGACGTGACGCGGCGACCGGTCGGCCGTCAGGCCCAACTCGCTTCGTTCGTGAGGCGTGTAGGGCGCGTCAGCGGCCACGTTTGACTCTAGGTTCCGACAAGTTCGCAGATGTCGTCCGAATGCTCGTCGCTCACCGCACCAGCCACGTAGAGCGTGTGTTCCTGATATTCGGGAACCTGATCGGCCGACGTGACGCCGAGCCGAACGTGGTCATCGAAGACTTCCAGAACCACGACGCTGACCGAATCGCCGATCCGCACGACATCCTGGACGTCACAAGGAACCACGAGCATAGGTGTAATCCTGGAGAAGCGAAGGACGAGATCGGAAGTTGCGACATCGTTCGGCGGAACGCCGAGTTGAAGGCCGTCGCAGTTGCGTCCGATCGATCGGAGCGAGTCGGCATTTTGCCCCGCGATCGATCCGCCTTCAAGGCGCGACGCTGCGGAAAAATTGACACGGCGCGAATCCGCAACCGCGCGCTTGACAGAGAACGCGCGATCGGGTTTGAACGACCAGTCGAAACGTTCGTTCGTCTCACTTCGTGCCGCAGCGTCTTCTCGATCCGCACGCCATGTCGCTCCTCCTCTTTCCCGGAGTTGAACCGCCGCGATACGAGCAAATCGTTCGCGCCGCCGGTCCGCTGCGCGTCGTGAACGTTTCTGATCGCGACGCCGCGCTCGCCGCGATGCCCGATGCGACCGGCTTCTTCGGAAATCTCACGCCCGAATTGCTGACGGTGTCCACGAAGCTGCAATGGGTGCAGACGCCGACGGTGAGTCTCGAGCATTACATGTTCCCGGAACTCGTCGAGCACCCGTGCGTCGTCACGAACATGCGCGGCTTGTTCTCCGACGTGATCGCCGATCACGTGATGGGCTTCGTGCTGTCGTTCTGCCGGAATCTGCACCTTTACGTTCGCCGCCAGATCGAGCACCGTTACGAGCCGATCGGCGGCGACGAGGATCGCGCGAAGCCGACCACCGGCCCGAGCTACGTGTGCAACTTCGATCGCATGCATCGCCACGTCGCCGATCAGACGCTCGGAGTCGTCGGCGTCGGCGAGATCGGTGCCGAAATTTGCCGTCGCGCCGCCGCGTTTCGCATGACGGTGCTCGGCGTCGATCCAAAGCCGCGCTCGATCGACGACGTGGTCGATGTCTGGCCGAACGAGCGGCTCGACGAGATGATTTCGCTTTGCGATTTCATCGTGATCGCCGCCCCGCACACGCCGGAGACCGAGCGGCTGTTCGACGCCGATCGGATCGCGAAAATGAAGGCCGGTTCGTTCCTCATCAACATCGGCCGCGGTGCGATCGTTGATCTCACGGCGTTGACAGAGTCGCTGCGCTCGGGCCATCTCGGCGGCGCCGCGCTCGACGTGTTCGAGATCGAGCCGCTTCCGAAAGAACACCCGTTGTGGGATTTCGAGAACGTCCTGATCACGCCGCACGTCGCCGCCGCGTCGCCGCGGATCGCGGAGCGGCATCTCGCCACGCTGCTTGAAAACGTCCGCCGCTTCGCAGTGGGGGAACCGTTGATAAACGCCGTGGACAAGGCGGCGTGGTACTGAAGGGGGAGGCAGGCGATCGGAGGGTGGCATGCCTTCGCCAAAGGCGTAGGCATGTCGCGAGTTCACATGCTTACGGCCATTCGGCCGAAAGCGTGCCACGCAACGCCGTGACGTAAACGGTCATGACTTTGGCGGCAAGTCGTTTGGCTGGCTGGCGTTGTTGTTCGGTGGCCGGACGCGCTTTGGGGGCTGGGGAGGGGATTCGGTCTACTTTCTGGGCCAGCGACGGATCGCTTTGGGGCCGCGACGAGTCCAAGCATCTTGCCGGCACGCCGCCAGTTCTCGATGGAGTGAGACGCTCCACGAACGGCCGCGGCGATGGCCGTCAACGCCGTGAACCATTTTCCCTAACTGCTGGAATTCGCAGGATTTTCTTGCAACGAGCTCTCTGAATGGGACTTCACAGTACCGACCTTGTACCAGACGAAGTTCGTCTCGATTCGCGGAAGCCCAGCGTTTTCGGCGAAAGCCACACGGCTTTGGAAACATAGGCAATCCGATGGCCGAAAATGGTTCACGGCGTTGGGTGGCCGTGCCGCATCCGCCGTCGCACGACGCCGAGCGTCTTGGCCGCGGACCAGCGGTCGGGACTTGTGCCGGTCGCCGTCACGGTGGGAACCGCCAGGAGGCCCAGCAGCACGCCGAGCGCCAGCCGTTCGGCCTCGACTAGGGCCAGTTCGGGCGTGCGGCTCTTAGCGTTGCCGATTCGAGCGTCTGCTGGGCCGTGCGGTAGAACACCTCGATGCCCCAGCGGCGGCGGTAGCCGCTGCGGCGTCCAGCCGGTGCCGCCGTGCAGCTTCCAGCGGGAAAAAAGCTTCCGGGCAACACGCTGCGGATCGCGTCGATCAGCCGGTCTCCGTACGATGGTCGCATCGCGTTCGGGCCTCCGTGCGACTTGTGCGTCCTCGCAAAACCGCAACCGTACGGCAGGCCCGAACCATTTTCACCACCAACGACTTACGCACGACCTGCACGCCAATTCGCTCACGGCGTTGGGTGCCACCCGAGATGGCTCGTTTGAAACTCGCGACATCGACCTTCCAACGCCGCCTCGCATCGCGATAATTCCGCTCGCCTCACTCACGAAACACGCAGTTCGCGTCCTGATATGACCATGCCCACCATGGCCCAAAAGCGTTGTTATTACGAGATTCTCGACGTCGAGCGGACGGCGACGGTCGAGGTCATTAAGCGCTCGTACAAAAAGCTCGCCGGCAAGTATCATCCCGATCGCAATCCGGGCGACGAAGAGGCCGTTGAGAAGTTCAAGGAGGCCGCCGAGGCCTTCGGCGTGCTCTCCGACCCCGCCAAGCGGGAACGCTACGATCGCTTCGGACACGCCGGCGTGAACGGCGCGGCCGGCGGCGGGTTTCAGGACGTCGGCGACATCTTCGACGCCTTTGGAGACCTGTTCGGCGACTTCGGCATGTTCGGCGGCGGCAGCCGACGCGGTCGAGGGCGTGCCGTTCGTCGCGGAGCCAATCTGCGGTCAGCGATCACCATCGAACTCGGTGAAGCGGCCGAAGGCACGACGCGCACGCTCGAACTCGAACGTCGCGAACTCTGCGATACCTGTGACGGTAGCGGTGCGAGACCGGGAACCACGCCGGAAACGTGTCAGTATTGCGGCGGTGCCGGCCAGGTCGTGCAGACGCAGGGCTTCTTCCGCGTGCAGACGACCTGTCCCGGCTGCAACGGGGCGGGAGAGATCATTCGCGACCGCTGCGCCCCGTGCAGCGGCACGGGGCGGCAGCACAAGCGGGCCAAGCTCGAAGTGAAAGTGCCGGCCGGGGTCGATACCGGCATGCAGCTTTGCCTGCGAGGCGAAGGCGAGCCGGGGCCGGGTGGTGGCCCGCGCGGCGATCTCTACGTCGATATCCGAGTGAAGGAACACCCGCTGTTCGAGCGGGAAGGGCGGAACCTCGTCTGCCAGATCCCCGTGACGTACACCCAGCTTTGTCTGGGAGCCGAGGTCGAGATCCCGCTGCTCCGCGGAAGGCATTCGTTGGAGATCCCCGCGGGTTCTCAGCCCGACGAGACGTTCCGACTGACGGGCAAAGGCGTTCCCGATCCGCACGGCAGCCCTCGCGGCGATCTGTTCGTCCACATGCGATTGGAAGTGCCGCGGTCGCTCGATGAACGTCAAGAGGAGCTGCTCCGGGAACTCGCCGAGCACGACAAGGTCAACGTGAGCGCGCACCGCAAAGGCTTCTTCGAGAAGCTGAAGGAATACTTCGCACTCGACGAGGAGTCGGAGAAAGAAGCGTCGCGGAAGCGATCATGAAACTCGCTCAAGTGACCGATCCGATCCAAAGCACCGGCAAGTTGACGCCTGCCGCTCGCCTACAAAACCATGACTGAAGAGCCAGAAGAACAAGACGATCCGAACGCCGAAGGCGAATCGGGAGAGCCACAGGCTTCGCCCGAAGTCGCGTCGCTCGCCGAGCAGCTCGAAGCGACGCGGGTCGAGCGCGACGAGAACTACAATCTCGCCTTGCGGACGCAGGCCGAGCTCGAAAACTATCGGCGTCGCGTGAGTCGCGAGCGTGAAGACGATGCGCGGTATCGCGTGCTGCCGCTGGCGAAGGATCTGCTGCCGGCGTTCGACAACCTCCGTCGTGCGGTGCAGGTGGCGAGTGCAAGCGGCAACGCCGATGATCTCATCCGCGGCGTCGAGATGGTGCTCAAACAAATCGACGACGCCCTGGCCGCGCACGCGGTGAAGCCGATCGCCAGCGAAGGCGAGGCGTTCGATCCCAACCGACACGATGCCCTCACGCAGGTGCCGTCGGCCGAGCATCCGCCGATGACGGTCCTGCAAGAGGTGGAACGCGGCTACACGCTGCACGATCGGGTGTTGCGTCCGAGCAAGGTGATCGTGGCGGTGGCTCCGCCGGAGCAAGGGTGAGTTCTCCCACCGACGCGGTCGGTGGCTTCGAAACGTTTTCGACAGCACAATCAAGCATATGCCGACTTACGATTATCGTTGCAAGGCGTGCCTCCATAAGTGGGAGGAGTTCCAGTCGATCACCTCGGAACCCACGAAGAAGTGTCCCGAGTGCAAGAAGGCGAAGGCCGAGCGGGTGATCGGCCCCGGCGCCGGCCTGCTCTTCAAAGGCTCGGGCTTCTACATCACCGACTACCGCAGCGACTCCTACAAGAAGGCCGCCAAGGCCGACGGCGGGAAATCCGACGGCGGGAAATCCGACGGCGGGAAATCCGAGGGTGGCAAGAGCGAAGGCGGCAAAAGCGAATCGAAGCCGGAGAAGAAGGCCGAATCGAAGTCCTCCGAGTCGAAGAGCACGTCGAAGTCGAAGGAGTGATAACGCTGGCGCGAGGCGGCGTCACTGCACCAGCACGTCTTCCGGATCGCCCAACAGCACGTCGAGACCGTCGCCGCCGAAGAGTTGGTCCATAGAACCGTTGTTGCGGCCGTCGAGCGTGTCGTTACCGGCGTTGCCATGCGCGATCGACGGTCCTAGCGCGGTGATGGGGCGGTAATCGTCGTTGCCGATGTGACCGGTGAACTCGAATTGCCACGAGGCGAAGGAGACCTTGCCGGGGAACGCCGTGAACGTGTAATCGCGCGAGAAACCCGTTGTCGGGACGGCGTAGTGCACCGTCACCGTGTGCATTGCCCCCGATACGGGAAGCCAATCGACGCGGCCTTCGACCGTCACCGTCGTCCCCGCCCGATGGCCGAAGATCTTCACGGTATGAAGCGTTCCGGTCTGGACTTCCCACACCGGCACCCGGCTCACGCGAGCCGCGGCGACATCTCGCCAGCCGGCGCTTTCATCCCATGCCCCGACGAGCGTCCGCTGAAACTGCTTCGTATCGGGAGCAAGCACTGAAGCCCACCAGTACCCGCTGTCGTCGCGCGACAGAATCGCATCGACGACGGCGTCAAAGGCACGGTGCGTCACGTAAAGGGCGTTCGTGACGTCGTGGGAGACGCGAACATTATTGGCTGGAGGCTCCCAGCCGATGAATTCGGACGGCGCAGTCGCCGCGACGATCCGCCACCATTCACCGTCGGCGGTTTGGCCCACGACCTCGTCGCGTCCGTCGCCGTCGAGATCGGCCGCAACGACGTTCGTCCAATCGGCCGCTTCGTTCCAACTGGTGACGTAGCGATTCGTCGCCGAGCCGTCGGCGGCGAAGTCGAGCGCCCACCAGGCTCCGTCGGAGGCGCGACCGAGGATCGCGTCGTCGCCGTCCCGAAAGAAGTTCTGTGCGACGAGCGTGTCTTGCCAGCCGGCGGTCGGACTCCAGCCGCCGAGCCGCACCGTGTCATAGGCGATCACCGCGCCGCGACTGACGAGCCCCCACCAGCCTCCCGCCGCGTTTCGTGAAACGATATCGGTCGCGCCGTCGTTGTTGATGTCGAGAAACTGCGTATCGCGCCAGCCCGCGTTCGGGCTCCAGTGGCCGAGAAACGCGTTCGTAAACGTGCCGTCGCCGTTCACGACGGCGGCCCACCAGCCGCCGTCGGCGGAGCGGCCGACGAGGTCGCTCTTATTCGTGAAATGGCCTTGATCGCCCCGGTCGCCGCCGGGAGCGAGATCGACGACGCCGACGTCGGTCCAGGTCGTGGCCGTCGACCAACGCGTGCCGACCACGGTCGTCGAGCCGATCATGTCGGAGAGCGTCGTCCACCAGTAACCGGTCGAGGGGTCGAAGCCGGCGACGTCCTTCAGGCCGTCGCCGTCGTAGTCGCCGAAGCGGACGTGCTGCCAATCGACGTCCGCCGACCAGACGGCGAACGCCGCGTTTTCGACGGTGCCTTGCACCGACGGATCCTGACTGAAGTCGTAACCGCTGGCCCACCAGCCGCCGTTCGCCGTCCGCCCGACGACCTCGATGTCGTGCGTTCCAACAGCCGTGGTGAGCAGCGTTCGATCTTCGAGTGCCTCGACGACGGCGCAGGAGCGGTGTCGGCTTTTGCGGGACCGAAGCGACAGGAAGGCTACGACGAGCGACTTCATCTCTCTTCTCCTGTGACGGCGAATCGAAAACACCGACGACGGCGATGCGTGACGGCTCGCCGAAAATGGGCCGCTGCGGTAAGAGGGGAGTGATGATACGCTTAGTGAGTGCGCGTGTGCCATCAGGCGACGCCCGATGGCCCTTACTGACGTGAACGGAAACGGCATGAGCTACCGACTCAAGAGCGGTGAGCCGATCGGCGAAGGCGTTCGTCGCGTGGCCCGCGAGCAGGCGGAACAGGCGCTGGCTTCGGCCGCGGCCGGCGATCAGCCGGCGGCGATGCGAGTCCACGACGTTCGCAAGTGTTCAAAGAAGCTGCGCGGCCTGTTGCGGCTCGTCCGGCCGCACCTCGGCGACCGGTATCGCATCGAGAAAGATGCGATTCGTATCGCCGCCAGGCGTCTGTCGGGATCGCGAGACGCGGCCGTGCTGCTGGCCGCGTTCGACGGGCTGGTGAAGAAGCGACCGGGCGAGCGGGCGGACTTCGACGCGCTTCGCTCGGCTTTGATCGAAAGCTCGGGCGAGGTCCGGCGCGCCGACCACTCTGAAGAACAGCTCGCGGCGTTCGCCGATGAGTTGCGCGATCTGCTTGAACGCATCGATGAGTGGCGCGTCGATGTGAACGGCTTCAACGCCGTCGGCGATGGCGTGTTGCGTTCGTATCGCGACGGCCGCACCGCGATGCGCAAGGCGCTGAAATCAAGTGACGTGCTCGACTGGCACGAGTGGCGCAAGCGAGTCAAGGACCACTGGTATCATGTGCGGCTCTTGCGCGACGTGTGGAAGCCGGTGATGAAGGCGCGTCAGGGCGAGCTTGAAAGATTGAGCGAGCTGCTGGGTGAAGACCACGACCTCGCCGTTCTGCACGAGACGATCACCGGATCGGCCGCCGCCGCTCCCGAGGCCGCCGTGGCGTTGCTCGCCGAAATCGATCGCAAGCGAGACAAGCGGCAGGCCGCGGCGCGACCCATTGGCCAGCGAGTTTATGCGGAGAAGCCGACCGCGCTCGGTCAGAGGTTGCGGCACTACTGGAAGGTCTGGCTACACGAGTGCGAGCCGGCCGGCGTTTGAGATGGCGACTTCAACGTGCTTACTTCTCTCGAGAAACGGCTTCCGCGACGTTCTGGCAATGGTCGCGAATGCGGCCGTAGGCCGACAGGGCCGTCAGGAAGGCCATGCCGACCTGCGGAGCGACCTCGCCCGTCGAGAGATCTTCGAGGTGCTCGCGCCGCAGCCGTTTGATCTCTCCGCGAATGATTTTACGGGCCGGCAGCAGCTTCGTCTTCGCAGCCTGATCCTGCTTGATCATGGTCTCGTTGACCGCACCCAGAAGCTCGGTGAGCCGGTCGTGGAGCAAAAACAGTCCAGTGCGCTGCTTTTCGGTGAAGCGCAGACCTGCTTCGCGCAGCTTACGGTCCGTTTTGAAGAGGTCGGCGATCGCGTCGCCGGTGGCTTCGTACTCATGCGCGATGCGAAGCTGCTCGCGGGCTTCTTCGGCGACGGCGTGCGGCACGTTGCCGGATAAAAGATCGGTCACGAACGCGGCGACCTCGTCTTGCATGCGGTCGAGCACCTCTTCGCGACGCTTCAGCCTGTCGGCGAGCGGCTTGTCGTATTCGTCGCGCTCCAGCAATGCGCGCAGCCAATCGATCATCTTGCGGCAGCCGTCGCCCATCTTCAGAATCTCTTTCCGCGATTGCTCGATGGCCAGCGAGGGGGACTCCAGCATGCGAATATCGAGATCGGTGAGATGCGGCTTCTCCTTGAAGTGCTTGCCGGGCACGGCGCGTTCGAGCATCCGCACGACTGCGGGCATCAACGGCAGGAAGAGGAGGGTGTTGAGCACGTTGAACACGCTGTGCGTCGCCGCGATCGCCGCGGTCGTGCGCGGGTAGGTCGTGTCTCCGCCGGCACTCGAGGGAGCGCCGACGTCGCCCCCGAGCGCCCACTGAATCATGCCGATGTAGGGAAAGAAGATCGGCACGATCCAGCACACACCGACCAGATTGAACAGCACATGAAAGTAGGCGGCCCGGCGTGCGTTGGTCGTCGTGCCCAGCGAGGCCAGGAAGGCGGTGATCGTCGTGCCGACGTTCTCGCCGAGCACGAGCGCCGCAGCCGTCGGATACGAGATGACGCCTTCGAACGCGAGCGAGATGGTGATCCCCAGCGTTGCCGATGACGACTGCACGAGGATCGTCATGATGCAGCCCACGCAAATGCAGCGGATGACGCCCCAATGATTGACCGCGTCGAACTTCTGGAACCAGGCGCGGAAGTCCGGCATCTCTTCGATGAGGGCGCAGGCGTCCTTCATGACTTCGAGTCCGAAGAAAACCATGCCCACGCCCATCAGCGCCATCGCCCAGTAGCGAATGCGGTCGGACCTCGTGAACAGGTAGCCGAAGGCGGCGGCTCCGAGCAACGGCAAGCCGTACTTGCCGACCTTGAGCACCAGGATCCAGCCGGTGATCGTCGTGCCGATGTTGGCGCCCATGATCACGCCGGCGCCTTGAATCAACTGCATGACTCCGCTGTTCACGAAGCCGATGACCATCACGGTCGTGATGGAACTCGACTGCACGACGCAGGTCACGACCGTGCCGACCGCCGTCGCGAGGAAGCGGTTGTCGGTGACGGCTCCGATCATCCGCCGGAGACTCGGGCCTGCGACGGCCTGCATTCCGTCGGACATGTTCTTCATGCCCAACAAGAAGATGCCGAGGCCTCCGACGAGGCCGAACAGCATCTGGAGGAATTGGCTGGTTTCCACGGAATTTCCGGAGAGACGACGAGGATCAGGATTGTGAAGATTTGATAAAGAAGGCAGGATTGTAAGACTTCAGACGGTCGGCTCAACGCAGTCCGTGACTAGATGGGATCTTCGGGCGGCAGATCATCGCCGGTCCCCGCTCAGGAAAGTGAAACAGGCATGAAGCCAGGCGATTGGGTCGTCTATGTGAAGCCGAAGTATGGCGTCGCCCCAGGGCCGCGTGCGAAAGAGGTTTCGCCGAACCGGCAAGGCGAGGGCTACAGCTACGTCGTCGAAAAGTATTGGATCGTCGCCGAGACGCTCTCCGACGGACGGCTGAAACTGCGCACCCGCCGCGGCAAGGAACATATGATTCGCGCCGACGATGCGAACCTGCGCCGTGCTCGCTGGTGGGAACGCTGGTACTACCGCGACCGCTTTCGAGACGCAGAGAGCAATACGATGGTTGCGGAATCGCTCTCGCGGACGGCGACGAACGGTGCGGAGCCGCAGGATAGGCTTTGACCGAGAATGCTCGGTTCGACTCGGGCAAGAGCGGAAAATTCCTGGAAATGAGAAAAAAGCCTTGCACTCCTCGCCGGGGGGGTTAGCGTCGGCCTCGATGTGAGACTGAACGTGTTCGCAGTGGCTGTTCAGGCACTGGCCGTTCGGTGACACCGTCGTGGAGGGCTTCGATGTCCTCGCTGTCGCGTTCGCGCTCCGGCCGCATCGAACTGATCGGCGGCCTGCTGCTCCTGGCCGGCATCGTGGGGGCCGGCATCGGCCTGGCTCTGGCCCGCAGCACGCCGGTTGAGCCGGGCGTGGTCGTCGACGCAGCCGGCCTCGACTTCGGCGGCGTCTGGGAACAGCCGGCGTATCGGCACTCGATCACCCTCTCAAACCCGACCGGCACCCCGATCCACGTCGCCGAGATCAAAACCGGCTGCGGCTGCACACAGGTCGCGCCGCAGAGCCTCACGCTTGGACCCGGCGAGACGAAGTCACTGGTCGCGACACTAGACCTCACCGGCCGCGGCGGAGGCTCGTTCGCCGTGGACCTTTTGCCGCTGCTGGCGCATCAGCCGCCGGGCGACAGGACCGTCTGGACGCTGCGGGGCAAGGTGCGGAAGAACCCGATCGAGCTCTCGCAGCCGTCGATCGATTTTGGCGACGAGGTCATTCAAGGGGAGTCTCTACCGACACGTGAAGTTAATGTGTCGCTCGATGAGGGTTACCGGTTCGACGATCTCGAAGCCCATGTTGTCGAAGGGAAGGGACAAGCGAAACTCGCGCAAATCGATGATGGCCGCTGGCGGCTGCAAGTGACGCCGGCGGAAGGACTCCCGCTCGGGCAGTTCAGGTTTACCGTACGAGTTGCACCCACACGTTTGGGTAGCCACGTGAGTCCATCTCGAAACCTGGCCATCACCGGCACCGTTCGCGATGACATTGCCGGTTGGCCTGAGACTGTGAACTTCGGCGTGCTGGAGATCGGTGAAGAAGGTCGCGACTACGTCGTCCTGGCTTCCCGAAGTGGGCGAGCATTCGAGGTCAAGAGAATTGAATCTCCGAGCGCAGTCAGAGTTCGGGCGATGGACACTTCGACGAGCGGTGGAAGCATTACTTATGTTGTCACCGAGACAGCACGTAATAGCGGCATCCAAAATGCGACACTCTTGTTTCACGTGGCAGCCCCAAGTTCTGGATCTGGCGGCGCGGAAGAGACCGTCGTTCCAATAACTGTCACTTATTTTGGTGTCCGACCGCAGCGGTAGGTGCTTGCGGTTATAGATCGTCTTGGCACTTACCAGAGGCGCGAAGTTGAATGATGGTGGATACTGGGCGATCGTCCCAGATTCGAGAGTGAAGTTTTCCAAAGGAGACGACGTATGTTGACGGCACGTACTGGTTTGGCTGTTTTCGCTTGCGGAGTACTTGTTTGCATCGGCCACTATGCCCAGGCCGATTGCGAAAACGGCTGCGACAGCTCCCAGATATGGTCCAAATATGACTCCTTTTCAGGTTTCACCTTTTGCTGGTCTTATACAAAACCGCAGGCGAAGACCGGGCATGGTGCTGGTATGCAAGATGGGGCAGCCATTACAGATACCGCCGACCCCGCAAATGGTTATCGGTCAAAGAGTACTAATAGCGGTAGCTGTACCTGTGAGTGTTCGCTATCGGGTGGCTATTGGACAGTCTGCACTGATGCGACTGGTGATTTCGGAGACCTGAACGAAGTGACTCGAACGAAGTGCTCAATATCGGAATGACACTTTTCGCGGGTGGCCGTTATGCTGATAGCTGTTGAACGACCACGTCCACGATGGATTGTATCACGGCCTCGGCGCTAGCAGCCTGTTGAAGTAATCGACGGCACCGGCCGACGAACCAGCCAAATGTCGAGAAATGCAGGGAATTCGGCTCATGACTCAGACGCGTCGCGAGGCATTTTGAATACTTCAACGGGCTGCTA
>JACCRE010000178.1 GCA_013813775.1 Planctomycetaceae bacterium | reverse complement strand
GGTCCGCGGACCGTCGGCACGTCGCGCCAGCGGCACGACGGCGAGCACTATCAGGCAGAGCAGGCCCGTGGCGGCGTCGAGCACGAGGGTCGTCGGATACCCGAACGCGCTGATCGCGTGCCCTTGCCAGAACGCCGTGTAGGCGATCACGAGGTTCATCAGGGCCATGTAGGCGGTGAACTGCGTGGCGGCGACCTTGGGATCGCAGAAGTCCATGAAGAATGCCGACCGCGTGCCGTACATCAGCCCGTTCGCCATGTTGAATAGGATCGTGGCCGCCCAGAACGCCGTAAGGAGCCAATCGGGCGGTGTGGGGCGGTTCGGCAGCGTGGGATCGATCGGCATGATCCAGCCGGCCTTCCACAGCAGCCAGGCGAGCAACAGCGTCGGAATCGCCGTCAGCGCGATGAAGAGGGCCAGCGATCGCAGCCGGCCGAAGTAGTCGGAGACCCAACCTCCGCCCGCGCAGAAGATCGCGAAGACGAATGTCGATGCGAGGTTCAGCGTCGCGACCTGGTCGTCGCTCAATCCAAGTTCGACGGCGAGGTTCGATTGCAGCGTGAGGCCGAGCGCATGTCCCCCGGCTGGCAGCAGGGCCAGCACGAGGCCCAGCAAACCGAGCTTTGAATCGAAGAACGCTCGCTTCGCGGTGACGAGATAGCCGACGATCTGGTCGCCGACGTTGCTCGTCGGTAGCGCTCGCGCGGGATCCACTCGCTCTTTCAACGCGAACGAGACGCCGACGAGCACGAGCATCAGCCAGCCGCCGACGAAGAGCGTCGCGCCCCAGAAGTCGAGGTACTTCAACAAATACAATGCACCGCTGCCGCCGACGGCCTGACCGACCGCCGCGCCGGCGAACATCAGTCCGTTCGCCAGTCCTCGCTCTGACTTATGCAGCGTGTCGACGGCGAGTGCATCGATCGCCACGTCCTGAATCGCGCCGAAGATATTGCTGATCACGACCACGAGAGTGAACAGCTTCACGTCGGTGACGTCGACGCCTTTCAACAGGTTCATCGCGGCGAGAGACATCAGCGACGCCGTCATCATCAACTGCGTGCCGACGATCCACATGCGTCGCGGGCCGAGCCGCTTGCTGCGAAGCAGATCGACGAACGGCCCGGCGGCCCATTTGAACGACCACGGCAGATACAGCGTGGCGACGAACGTGCCGATCACCGCCGGCGAGACGCCCTCTCGCCGCATCAGCGTGGCGACGAAGGTCGCCGTGTAACCGAGCGGAATGCCCTCGGTCACGTACAGCAGAAAGAATGCGGCGAGTCGGCCGTAACGAGACCCTAGCCAGTCGATCATAAGTGCGTCACAGCGGCGGTCCGGTCGAACGCGAGCGACGCATTGTCAGCACGAACGCGTTGCGAGTTCAACGTCGCTCGTGAAACGTCGCCGTCCAATCCCCGTCGAGGTGACGTTCTAAAGTGGAGAACACCTGGAAGCGGCTCCCGTGAAGTTCGACTTCGATGCAGTCTTCGGCATCGTGCAGCCAGATAAAGTTGCCGCCATCGAGTCGCGACACTTGCCCTCGGCCTCCGCTCACCGGCCCCTCGTAGTCGAGATAGGTAAGGCGGTGATCCGCGATTCGCTCCGCCGGAATGGTGCATGTCGTGCTTGGCTCGGAAAGCAGCCGCCACGTCCGGCAGGCGTCGCCGTCTTCGAGCAAGAAGTCCCAATGCGGGAACGGATGGTCGTGCGTCAGAATGGCGAACCGGGGCATCGACAGGCACTGGTTGGCGAAGGACAATAAATGGCGCTGCCTAATCCTTGTGCAGTCTCGTCGGCGACGGTACATCGTTTGCTTTGAAGGCTCAACTCGTTGGCAACAATTTCCGTTCACCCTCCCGACGCGCGCCCTGCCGGGAAAGATCGTTGACGATGACGCCGAAGGAAGCCCTCGCCCTTTGCCGCGAAAAAGAAATCCATGCCGTCGACCTGCGGTTCATGGATTTTCCCGGCACGCAGAAGCACTTTACCATTCCCGCCAAAGCACTTACGGAGGCAAGTTTCGAGGAGGGCTTCGGCTTCGACGGCTCGAGCATGCGGGGCTGGCAGGCGATCAACGAGAGCGACATGCTCGTCGTTCCGCAGGCCGACACGGCGATGGTCGATCCCTTCATGGAACGCACGCTCACGATGACGTGCAACATCCAGGATCCGATCACCCGCGAGGATTATGCCAAAGATCCGCGCAACGTTGCCCGAAAAGCGGAAGGCTACATGCGGTCCACCGGCTTCGCCGACCGAGCCATGTTCGGCCCCGAGGCGGAATTTTTCGTCTTCGACGACGTCTATTTCGACACCAACGAGCACGAATCCTACTACCATATCGACAGCGCCGAGGGTCAGTGGAACCGCGGCCGGCCGAACGCCCTGCGCGGCCCCGGGCAACCCGGACATCGAAGTAACGCCGGTTACAAGATCCGCTTCAAGGAAGGCTACTTCCCGACGCCGCCGGCCGACACGCTACAGGATCTTCGCACCGAGATCATGCTCAAGCTCGACGAGTGCGGCATCGAGGTGGAAGGCCAGCACCACGAGGTCGCGACCGCCGGACAATGCGAAGTCGATATGCGCTATGGCCCCCTCGTGAAGACGGCCGACAACCTGCTGCGCTACAAGTATGTCGTGAAGAACGTCGCCGCCCGGCACGGCAAGTCGGCGACATTCATGCCGAAGCCGCTGTGGAATGACGCCGGCAGCGGGATGCACCTCCACCTGTCCCTCTGGCGGAACGGCACGCCGCTGTTCGCCGGCAGCGGCTACGGCGGCCTCTCCGATATGGCGATGTGGGCGATGGGCGGCATTCTCAAGCATGCTCCCGCCGTCATGGCCTTCTGCTGCCCGACGACCAACAGTTACAAGCGGCTCGTGCCGGGTTTCGAAGCTCCGATCAACCTCACCTACAGCTACCGCAACCGCAGCGCGGCGATTCGCATCCCGGTGCACAGTCCGCACCCCGAGAACAAGCGATTCGAGTTCCGCTGCCCTGATTCGTCGAGCAATCCGTACCTTGCGATGTCGGCCATGCTGATGGCGGCGATCGACGGCATCCAGAACCGCATCGATCCCGGCGCACCGCTGGACAAAGACATCTATGACCTGAAGCTCGACGAGCTGCGCGACGTGCCCAAGGTTCCCGGCTCGCTCGAAGAGTCCCTCGCGGCACTTCGGAAGGATCACGACTTCCTGCTTCGCGGCGACGTCTTCACCGAGGACGTGATCGATACCTGGATCTGGTACAAGACGACGAACGAGGTCGAAGCGATCCGCCAGCGGCCTCATCCGTATGAGTTCGCGATGTACTACGACATTTAGTGAATCGGGAACGGGGACAAGGACTCGTCATTGGCGAGCCGTCGCCTTGCGGTCGACGAGTCTTCGATACCGTTCCAAAGTGGGGTCCATCTCACAGCCGCATCGTCGCCGGCCATCACATAGGCCGGACCCTCACTTCTCGCCGGTCGTCTTTCCCAGACGCTGCTCCACGTCTTTCGGCACGCGCTCTATGAATTCGTTCGGCGCATCGGCCCGCTTCTTAAGTGAGAATGCGTCGTACAGATCGCCGACGGCCGTGCGGGCCTCGTACTTCAGCTCGTCGCCATCGATCGTGATGATCTGGTAGAGTTGGGTGTCGGCGGCGCGGCGGGCGAAGGGGTCGGTCTCTTTCGGATAGTCCTTGAGCGCGTACATCTTCGGTCCGCTGACGCTTACGACGTAGACCGTTCCGCCGGGAGTGCGGCCGCGAACGCCGGAGGCCACATTCTCTCCGTCAGCGATTTTTTGGACGGTCTTCTCATCCTCGTCTTTCGACACCTGCTCTTCATTGGCATCGAACCGGATCGGACGGCTGCGACCGTAGCTGTGGTCGTGGCCTTGCAGCACAAGGTCGACGCCGTGGCGATCATAGGTCGGCTGCCAGAGTCTTCGGAGTTGCGCGTTGTCGCGATCGCCGCTCGTCGAGTGGATCGGGTGGTGATGCGCGACGATGGTCCACCGGTTCGGGTTCTTTGAGAGCACGTCGTCGAGCCACTCGGCCTGCATCTCCTGATCCTCGTTCGAGTTCAGGCCCACGATTCGCACGCCCTGCACGTCGATGAAGAAGACCGACTCTTCGAGGCCCATCGGTCCGTTCTCGGGCAGCTCGAATTGCGGCTTCCAGTGAGCCGTGAGACCTTTCGGCGAGTCTTTGGAAATCTTCGAGTACTCGTGATTGCCGGGGATCGCGATCTGCGGGATCGTGCCCGACATCCAGCCGAGGCCGTAGAACCACTCGCCCCACTCGTGGTCGGCGTCGCCACGATTGATGAGGTCGCCGGCGTGCAGCAGAAACTGCGACTTCGGTGCGTCGGAATACGCCTGCCGGATCACGCGCGACCAGAGGCTCTTGAGGTCGTTCTGCGCGTCGCCCACATACACGAACTGCAACGGAGCCGGCTCGGCACTCATCGTGCGGAACTGAAACCACTCGCTCCACGTCTCGCCGTCGCCGACGCGGTACGCATAGGCAGTGGCTGGCTTCAGACCCTCGAAGGTGACGCTGTGGTAATGGGCCTCTCCGAGGTTCGATTTAAGCGGCTCGGTGCGTGCTTCGATGCTCTTCGCGTCGTTTTTGAAATCGGGGCCGGGGCCGGCGGGCGCGATCTCCGCCACGCCGCTCGCGACGGAATCGTCCGTCCGCCACGTCACGCTCTGCGTCGTCGCAGGATCGCCCTTCCATGACAGCAGCACGCGATCGGGAACGGATGTCGGTCTGAACGAGGCTTGCGTGGGCGACAAGTCGTCGGCCGGGCAACAGGCGGCGACCGCGAGGAGTGAGAACGCAACCGTGATGCGAGACATGAGGAACTCCGATGAACGCCGCAGAGAAGTGCTTAGGGCGAAGCCGTAGTGGAATGACTTGGCTAGTTTGGTGAGTGGCATGTCCTGACGTAGGAAGGGCGTGGCGAGACATCTGGTGCCCGCGCTCATCCTGTTGGTCGGGCTTGTCACCCAACTTTTTAGCTTGGACGCTCTAGTAGGCTACCGGACTCGCAAATCCTTTGGCTAGTGGAGACGCTTCTCGAACATCTCGAATCCGTCGGCGGCCGCTCGTGGCGTTCACGGCAACCCTCCGACAAAATGTCGCGACGATGCAATCACTTCGCGAGACGCTTCACGACGTCATCTTCAAGCATGATCGACCGGCGGAGCGGGCGTTCGACGTCGCGCTGATCGCCGCGATCCTGCTGAGCGTGGTCGTCGTCATGCTCGACAGCGTGCAGGAATTGCGCGCCGCCCACGGCACACTCTTTCGCAACGCCGAGTGGGCACTCACGATCCTGTTCACGGTCGAGTATCTGCTGCGTCTCTGGACGGCGCGACGTCCGCTTAACTACGCGATGAGCTTCTACGGCATCGTCGATCTGCTCGCCGTGCTGCCGACATACCTGAGCGTTCTGTTTCCGGCGGGACGGTTCCTCGTCGTGCTGAGAATCCTGCGCGTGCTGCGGATCTTTCGAATTCTCAAGCTCGCGCAGTACGTTCGCGAGGCGTCGATTCTCTCGGCCGCGCTGCGGGCAAGCCGGCAGAAGATCTTCGTCTTCATTTACACGGTCCTGACGATCGTCGTGGTCGTCGGCTCGTTGATGTATCTCATCGAGGGAGCCGAATCGGGCTTCACCAGCATCCCCCAAAGCATCTATTGGGCGATCGTGACGCTGACGACGGTCGGCTACGGCGACCTGTCGCCCCAAACGCCGCTCGGCAAAGCGCTGGCCTGCGCGCTGATGATCGTGGGCTACGGCATCATCGCCGTCCCGACGGGCATCGTGACGCTCGAACTCGACCGCG
This sequence comes from Planctomycetaceae bacterium, assembly GCA_013813775.1. Taxonomy (GTDB): domain Bacteria; phylum Planctomycetota; class Planctomycetia; order Planctomycetales; family Planctomycetaceae; genus JACCRE01. Next base: position 8,790 of record JACCRE010000178.1, on the reverse strand, counting down.
CTTCGCGCCGCACTCGCGATGATCGCGCCTGCGAGTCCTGCGGCACCACCGGCCACGACACCGACGCCGCCTACTGCCGGCTGTGCGGCGAGAAGCTGTGACGGAGGCGAGAGACGTCGCGTCCACAGTCATCGCTTCGTGGTGAAAGCCCTGTCGCCGCAAAGAGGCGCAGAAGGAGCGACATTCCCGTCGAGTGTTCGACGATTCTGGTCGGTTTTGTGTCTGCTGTGCCATTTCGCGGCGAAGGCCTGCTCCGCCGCTCACTTCAGCCGGTGCCCACCGGTTGCAACGGGCTTTTGGCCGCGACGAAGGTTTTGCGGCTGCGGTCGTCTTCGAACTCGACGGTCACACGGCGATTTCGAGAGAAGCCGTCGGCGGCGATCACCGTGCCGAGTCCGTAGCGCGGATGCCGCACCTGCTGGCCGACGCCGAAGCTCTGCGGCAGGTCGGCGGCTCCACCATCGCCGCGTAGTAGTTGGGCGCCGGTCGTGAGCTTGAAAGAGTTGAGGGTTGAGAGTTGAGGGCTGAGGGGATGCGAAAAAGGAATGTCGCGATCGTTCCCATGGTCGCTGGATTCTGGGCTCCCGCCGCTAGCCTTTTGAGTCGCTCTCGACTCTCGACTCTCGACTCTCGACTCTCGACTCTCGACTCTCGACTCTTCCGCCTCCTGCGAGAAATCCTCCACATCGAACGACGTATCAAATTCGATGCCCGGGGAACGATCGAAATCAGCGTGTTCCAGCGTCATTTCGTGCAGGAACTCGCTGGGAATCGCAGGAAGAGGGCGACCACGCAGCTCGCGCTTCGCCGCATGCGTGATCGTGAGTTCTTCCCGGGCGCGCGTGACGCCGACGAACAGCAGACGCCGCTCTTCCTCGAGTTCTCGCAGGTCGCCGGTCTTCGCGGCCCGTTCGTGCGGCAGCACCCCGTGTTCGACGGCGACGACGTAGACGCAGGGAAACTCCAGCCCCTTTGCCGCGTGCAGGGTCATCATCGTGGCGCGGCCGGCGTCGTCGGCGATGCTGTCCACCTCCGAGGCGAGGCTCGTCTGCTCCAGAAAGCCTTCAAGCGAGCCTTCGTCACCCACTTCACGATCGTATTGGGCGGCGGCGGTCAACAGTTCGTTGACGTTGCTCAATCGTTGCTGATCGTCCTCGCGCGGGCTGCCTTGCCATTCCGCGGTGAAGTTCGTGTCGAGCACGATCCTGGTGAGCAGCGTCGCCACCGGCGCGGCGAGGGTTTCCGTGAAGCCCTGCATCAACGCGGCGAACTTCTTGAGAGCGCCAAACGCCGCCTTCGAGACCTGTGGAATGTCGCCGGCGCGACCGGCAGCTTCGAGAAGCGTCAAACTGCGGCTGGCGGCGAAGTTCAGCACGCGGCGTTGCGTCGTTTCGCCGATCGCACGCTTCGGTTTGTTGACGATCCTCCGGAAGGCGACGACGTCGAGCGGGTTGTAGAGTACCCGCAAATAGGCGAGCAGATCCTTGATTTCGGCACGATCGTAAAAGGAGACGCCGGCGGCGATCTGATACGGCACCTTGTGCCGCGCGAGCGCCATTTCCAGCTCGCGCGACAGCGAGTTCACGCGATAGAAGATCGCGAAATCGTCGTAACGCCGGCCCAGCTCGCGAACCTGTTGCGAGATCTCGGCGGCGATCATATCGGCCTCGTGGCGACCGTCGCGGAAAGTCGCCCGGCGGACGGAAGGGCCTTCGTCGTTGTCGGTCTTCAGCCGCTTCGGCTTGCGCTGGACGTTGTGTGCGATCAGTTCATCGGCGACACGCAGGATCGCCTTCGTGCTGCGGAAGTTCTCTTCCAGCCGCACGACCTTCGCGCCGGCGTAGTCGCGCTCGAACCGCAGGATGTTCTCGATGCGTGCGCCGCGCCAGCCGTAGATCGATTGATCGGGATCTCCGGTCACGCACAGGTTCGGAAAGTTCTGCGACAACGCCCGCACGATCGCATACTGCGCGAGGTTCGTGTCCTGATACTCATCGACGAGCACGAACCGATACCGCTCGTCGAGATCGGCCCGCAGGTCTTCGTTCTCGTGCAGCAGCCGCACGACATGCAGCAGCAGGTCGTCGAAATCGACGGCGTTGGCGTTCAGCAACGCCTGCTGATAGGCCGGATAGGCTTTCGCGAGCACCGCTTCGACATGATCGCCCACGCGCTCGTCGAAGCCGCGGGCGAAATCCTCCGCGGTGACCATCTCGTTCTTGAGGCGGCCGATCTTGTGCAGCAGCCTGCCCGGCGGATAGCTCGACGCATCGAGATTCAGATCGCTCAGCACCTGCCGCATGAGCGACTGCTGGTCGCCGTCGTCGAAGATCGTGTAGTTCTGTTGCAGGCCCGCCGCTCCGGCCCGCTGACGCAAGAGTCTCGCGCAGAACCGGTGGAAGGTGCTGACCCATGCGGTCGAACCGGGCATGAGCGCTTCGACGCGTCCGGCCATCTCGGCCGCCGCTTTGTTGGTGAACGTGATCGCCAGAATCTGCCGTGGATCGACACCGCGTTCGACCAATCTTGCAATTCGTCGCGAGATGACGCGAGTCTTCCCCGACCCCGGCCCCGCGAGCACGAGCAACGGACCTTCGTAGTGCTCGACGGCGGCATGTTGGCTGGGTGTGAGGTCGGAAGCGAACTTTTCAGACACGATCGCCAGTTCTGTCACGCGAAAATGGGTCCGCCGATTGTAGACGGTTGCCGTCACGATGTGGATCTGGCGAAGGCGGGGCGTTCTTCGCTTCGACTGGAGCGGTGGGACACGCCCCCTCACGGTCGCGGCGTCAAAACGGATCACCGGCGAGGTCAGAGACGTTTTCAGCGGCCATCAATGCCGCTGGCGGCGTCTATCGCGTGTGCCGGCCGACGAGTCGAACCGACGTCGGCGAACTCTCGATGCTGGGCGGTCCCGTCGGCTGCCGACGCACCGGTCGCTAGGAGCAGCCGCGCCAAGGATTGTGACAGGTCGTCCAGACTGGATTTGCTGGGCAGGGTGATCGTCAATCGTGGCCGCTCAGCCCCGTCGGTGCAGACCTCGAGGCTGTTCCGCAGGCTCACCACGAAGTGGTCGGGCGGCGGCTCCGCCGACGAGTCGGTGACGAGTTCGCCCAGCAGCTTGAGCGCGGCGCCGAGCAACTCTCCGCCCGCTGCGCCGATGCGTTCCCGATGCGCCGCGAGATCGCTGCGGCCGTCCGGCTGCACGCCCTTGTCGGGCGTCTCGCTTGGCGGCGTTTCCGGAATCGCCCCGAGCAGCACTTCGAGGCGGTTTTTCAACTCTTGGAGACCGCTTTCCAACTGCACCTCGTCGACCTCCGATTCCACGTCGAGCGCCGCGAGCGCCAAGTCCTTCTTTGCGGCGATGGTGGCCAGCAGGTTCTCCTCGATGGTCTGCTCGGTGACGAGGATGAAGACCTGCACCGGCTGCGTCTGGCCCATGCGGTGCGCCCGGGCGATCCGCTGTTCGAGCACGGCGGGGTTCCAGGGAAGATCGACATTGACGACGGTGTTCGCCGCCTGCAGGTTGAGTCCCACCGAACCGGCGTTCGTCGTGAGGAACACGCCGCAATCGGGATCGGTCTGAAAACGATGCACAAGCTCTTCGCGTCGCTTCTGCGGCACGCCGCCGTCGAGACGCGCGAAACCGACGCCGTGCTTCTTCAGCAGCGGCTCGATCAGATCGAGCATGGTCGTCCATTCGGAGAACAGCACGACCTTGCGGCCCCGCTCGGCAAACAGTTCTTCGAGCAACTCGTCGAGCCGCGCCAACTTGCTCGAAAAGCCCGGCGACCGCTTGTCGACGAGGAAGGTGCTGTTCGCCAACATGCGGCACATCAGCAATTCCTTCTGCAACCGCAGCAGGTCCATCTCGGTGATGAACTTTTTGCGGGTGATCGATGCCACGATCTGCATATGGCCGGCATGGGCCGTCGATTGCTCCGGGGTCGGCGCAATTCGCACGATGTCCGTCGTGCGCGGCGGCAGTTCGAGCCGTACGCTGTCGCGGGTCCGCCGCAGCAGGATCGGCTTCAGCGTCTCCCTCAGTTCGGCGAGATTCTTGTAGCCCAGCACCTTGCCCTTCTCGTCGATGATTCGATGCCGGTTGAAGAAGCGAAAGCCCGGCCCCAGCCGGCGATCGTCGACGAACTGCACGACCGAGTACAGATCGTCCAGACGGTTCTCAAGCGGGGTTCCCGTGAGCACGAGCGCGAATTTCGATCGCAGACCTTTGACCACTCGGGTCGTTTTCGCCTCCCAGTTCTTGATCCGCTGCCCTTCGTCGAGAATGATCAGATCCCACGCCGTACGCTCGATGGAGACCAGATCGCGCAGCACCTGCTCGTAATTGCAGACGGTGAAGAAACGGTCGTTGCCGTACTGCGCGCCGCGTTCGGCGATCGCTCCAGAGACGAGTTGGACGTCGCGATCGCAGAACTTGCGAATTTCGTTGCGCCACTGCGATTTGACCGACGCCGGGCAGATCACCAGCACCTTCCGGATGCCCGCCTCGCGGGCCAGAAGCTCGGCCGTACCGACTCCCTGGATCGTCTTGCCCAATCCCATTTCGTCGGCAAGGATCGCTCGCCCCGCACCCGCTGCGAACGCGACGCCGTCAAGCTGGTAGGGCAGCAGCGGCGCCTTGAGCAGGCCGGTTCGCAAAGGGTGGTGTTCCGGGTCTCGCCGTATCTCGGAAGTCGTCGCGGAAAGCCGCGCCTGCTCCATGCGCTGCTGGATGAACTCTTCCGCATCGGGATAGATCACGACGTCGCGCCCGAGCTTCTGCAGCTTCGTCAGTCTCTTGAGCAGGTCGGGCAGATTCTCGATCGCCCGGTCGCGCACCGGAGCGACGATCGCCGCCGTTTCATCGTCGAGGCGGTTCGGCATCAACAATCGCAGCGTCACCTCGCCCGCGTAATGCAGATGCAGCGCGAGCCGGTCCTGGCGAAAGCGCTTGCGAAGAAGATCGGCCGGGAACTTGCGTCTCGCAACTCGGGCCACCTTCAGAATGTGCTTGCAAGTGCCCAGCGTGTTCGTGCGATAGTCCGGGCACGAGCAGTACGAGTCACCCCGCTCAAAGCCCCGCAATGCGACCCTGTAGGTCTTACCGCTTAATCGGTTGGTGACGGAGTAATCGACCCACGGCTGATTGGTGTCGGCCGACTTGACGGTCATCTTCTCGTCGCGAGCACGCTGGGCGCGATCGGCGATTGCCTGTGCGGTGAGGTCAGCATCGGCCAGGCTCTTGACGGGCGTCCTTTCGGGAGGCGGCGCCGCAAGCCCCAGTGCCGACTTTTCCTCGAGGATCAGCGAGAAGACCGCGCCGACATGCTCGCAGGCCGTGCCGCAGCGGTCGCAGCGGAAGTGAAGCCGCCGCCGCGCCTCGGCCATCAGCGTGATCGTGACGATCACCGGCTTCTCGCCCGGCTCGGCGGGAAACCGCACCCGCAGCAGGTCATCGCCCAGATGCACGTCTTCGGGAATGCGGAGCAGCCATGCGTTGGCGTTCGCCTGAATCAACTGCCGGCCTTCTGAGCCAAGCAGTTTGCAGGCGTCGGTGAGCGTGAGTCGCGAGAGTCGGTCCCTCAGCGAGAGACGATCCTCGGGAAGAATCTTCGTGGTGCGACTCGCCATCGTCCCGACCTCGTCGAGTGTCACGTCAATGTTCCGTGAGAGAGCAGACGCGTTATGCCATTCGCTCAGGCGGGGATTGTATGATCCCGCAATTCGACCTGAAACCGAGCCCCGACTGTGAAGGGACGCGCGCCGGTCGCTTGCTGACGGTTGCGGTCCCGAACGACGGGGAAATCCCGTAGATCCCACGCGCGTCATAATGGGCGGTTTGCGGTTGCTTTTCCGCGACCGTAGAATGCGGAGGCCGCTGCGGCAGGGCGAATCCTGCCGAAGTTCAGCCCCATGACCCGCCGTCCGCCAACGATGGACGCTACGGGACCGGAAAAACCGTCTCCGGCCGTACGCCGCAGACGATTCTAAGAAACCGCAAAGGCCGCGCATCGGGCCATCGCATAGCGTCGCTTTGCATGACCGGCCTACGCAACAACGGAGTGTTTGCTGATGACACCGCGGCTGCGCAACCGCTCGCTGACTTCGAAATGCTCTCTGATCGCACGCGATGCCTTTCGCCGGAGCCGACTGCGGCTATTGGCCGGGGCGACCGTCGCACTGACGCTCGTTGGAGGAGCGTCGCTCGGCTTCGCGCTGAACCAGGACGCACCTGCCGACCCCGTCGGTCTGCAAGGCGTGTGGCCTGAATTCCCGCCGCAGTCGCTCTCGGTCGATGCGTTCTCGCCTCTGGGCGGCAATTGGGCCTCATGGAGTGAAGCTGCGGCAATCGATGTCGCCGAGTTGTACTCGCTCGCCGACAAGGATCTCGACGCACAACGGGAGGCGCTGGCGAAGGTCAAGAGCCGTGTGCGCGTGCTTGAACGAGCGCTTCGCGATCCCGCGTATTCGATGATTCGCGAAGAACTGACGGGCGTATACTCGTCGCTGAAGCTGCGGGCCGACCTGTTCGAAGCGTCGCTGAACGTCGTGACGGGCGATGCGAGAACGGCTGCGGGACCGGCCCGCCAGTCGGCGATCTCGGACGTGCGGAACGCTCTTTCATCGGTCGAATCTGATTTGCGATCGATCCCGAACGGCACCGCCTGGCTACCGTACATCAAGGCCGAGGAAGTCCGCCGCAGTCTCGACACGCCCGCCGCCGCCGACGTGATGGCGAGCCTGCCCACACGGCTCGATCCCAATGCAGCGGGACGCAACGAACAACAGAAGCAGTTCCTGAACCGTCCGAGCTTGCGCCGGTTCGCAACGGCGGTGAACAACTACCTTTCCAACATGCGCGTCGCCGAGCAAGGCGCCGACACCGCCGCGCTGAACGAACGGCTGACGGCACTCGTTCAAGCCGTCGATGCGCACGAGGACTCGCCGACAAGTGAAACCGCCCGCGCCATTCGCGAAGCGCGCGACGCGTTGCAACAGGCCGCCGGCCCGATCACCAAGCCGATCGATGATCTCATTCGGAAGAACTATCTGAACTACAACTTCCGACTAGTCGCCGATTCGTCGTTCCTGTCGAAGATGGTCGCCACGCAAGACATCAACTGCGGCCCGGTGGTCGATTACTTCATGGGCGCGAGGATTTACGGCAACCAGACGACGACCACGAACGCCAATTTGCAGTTCGTGCCTTCGAACGACTCGGCTCGCTTCAATCTGACGGTCAACGGCGTCTCGAACAGCCGCACGAACGCCTACACCAACCAGGCGACGGTCTCCTCTGTAGGACAGCACCAGTTCTACGCGTCGAAGCCGATCACGTTCGACGGTGATCGTTTCACGCTTGGCCCGGCGCAGGTCTCGGTGAATCCGAGCATTCGGCACCTCGGAGTGTCGACGAAGTACGACAACATCTTCTTCGGATTGTTCCGCGGCATGATCCAGCGCAAGGCGATGACGGAAGCGAACTCTCGCCTGCCCGCCGGCCGCGCCCATGCCGCCGAACGCGTCCGCGAGAACGTGCTGCCCGAGTTCAATTCCGAGGTCGATCAGCAGTTCGGTGAGTTGAACGCCGACCTCGCGGGCTTCGAAAGACGCATGGCGAACAAGGGAGTCGCGCCGCGTTCGGAACGCGTGCGCACGACCAGCGAACGGTTCCTGCTCGATGCGGCGATTCGCGAAGGCGTCGAGGTCAGCGGAAGTCCGCCGAACATCGGTTCGACCCGCGGAGTCGGCTTCACGGCACAAATCCACGAAAGCCTGCTGAACAACGCCGCCGATCGCTGGGGCTTCGCCGGTCGGACGATGACCGACGATCAGGTCCGCGAGGAGCTGCGGCAATGGTTTTCGGACCTGCTGGGACGGAACATCGAGTTCAAGAAAGACGAGAACAAAACTGAGTCGACGACGCTGATCTTCAGCGAGACTGATCCGATTCGCTTCCGCATTCGCAACGGAGCCGTGATTCTGATCCTGCGGGCCGGCATCGTGCAGGAAGACGGCGAAGAGATTCCGCCGCAGATCGTCGAAGTGCCTCTGAACCTGTCGGTGCAGGGCGATCAGATCGTCATCGAACGCGGCACGATCATCGTTTCACCCGTCGATCCGCCGCGCAGCCGCGCCACGCAGATCGCCCGCGCGGGTGTCATGCGACGCAAACTTGAGCAGTCAATCAAAGGCGGAACCCGCGACGCTGTGATCGATATCGAACGCAGCGGCCGCAGCCCCATGCAGATGCGAGTGCAGCGTGTCGACGCCCGCGGCGGCTGGCTCACGATCTACGGCGTGTGATGCGTCCTTTTCACAAAAGAAGCCCACCGGTTGCAACCGGTGGGCTTCTTTGCGCGCACATGAATTGTAGCGCGGTTTGTCCCGTTCAACTCACGTCTTCGACGATCATCCCGCGCTTGACGCTCTCCGGTGCGACGAGTGCGGCCTCGCTGCCGCCGCCAAGCCGGCAGGCATCGACGAGACTTCCAAAAGCATCACCGGTCCAGCGTATCGCCGCCGTCATCATGGGTTCGCTGCGGTCTTCGAGAACCGTGCAGCCGGTGATCAGGGTGTCGCGACAATCTTCGATATAAATCCCGTTCGGCGCTCCATCGAGGATCTGCGTCCCCGACACGTTGACCCGGCGGCAGCGCGCTAGTCCTTAAACAAGCGTATGCCGAACGGCAGAACGGTCCAAGTCGGCGCGCAGAGCGGTGGCGCGTCGGTGGGCGAGCTGCGTTGATCGGGGGATGGGGTTGGCGCTCTTTCGTCGGTTGAGGG
>JACCRE010000141.1 GCA_013813775.1 Planctomycetaceae bacterium | reverse complement strand
GAATCACGCAGATGTCGTCGATGCGTTCGCCGACGCGCGGATACCAGTCGGAAACCGGCAGGCCGCTTTCGCCGCAGAGCTTCCACTTGCGCTTGCTGGCGAGCAGCGGATTGTCGGACACGCCCATCGGCGTGATCGGCCGTTCGATCGACGCGGGAAGAGGCTTGCCCGCCATCTCATTGACGAGCGGCTTGGGATCGAAGGTGTCGAGATGACTCGGCCCGCCGTCCATGAACAGAAAGATCACGCTCTTCGCGCGGCCGAAGCCGGTTCCCGCGGCATGCGCCCTTCGCGGGATCAATGGATCGGGCAGCGACTCGGCGGCGAGCAGATCATCATCGGCCAGCATCGCGGCGAGCGCCGCCATGCCGAATCCGCCGCCCGCGCGAGCGAGAAAGTCGCGCCGCGAGGTCGCGTGCTCGTGATGCCGCATCGACGCCCGCCGGCCGCCGCCGGCGGGGCTGCTCTCTTCACGCCTGCCCATCATCGCCTCGCTTCCAATGCCAAACCCACGCGTCTTCGTACGCATGCCGCATGATATACCGAAAGACCTTCACTTGATGGTCTCTTGTCCGAATCGGTACCGCTTTGCTGCGCTTCGCCCAAAGCTTTCCCGTCCAACCCCGCTGCTTCATCGAGTAGCCGGCATGATTCTTCAGGATGCCCGCCACATGCCTCGCCCGACCGAACGGCGTTCTCATTTGCAGATGAACATGCTGGCGGCTCACAGCGATCGCGAGCAGTTCAATGTCCAAGTCAAAGCACGCCGTTCGCAAGGCATTACCGACGATCGACCTCCATGCGGCATCGAAGGCGACGGGTTCTTGCGAGAGAAGCTCCTGACTGCCACGAAGACGCCCTTTGTACGAGCCGGGTCTTGGCGGGTGCTTGTGGTCTCCTTCGATGTGCTTCCTGTGGTTCTTCGTGCGGAAGCCGCGGGGGTCGCCGTCGAGCCAGGCGCCGTAGGTCGTGAGGACGACGTGGTGCCAGACGAGGATCGGAGAAGGACGGTCATCGATCTGCGAAGCCCACCGGCCTGGGCCGGTGGCGTCGATGTCAACACGCGCGATCCTTCGTTTCTTCTCCTTATCGAACATCGCGAGCAACCCTACTTTTCCTTCGCGTCCTCCTTCGTTTCCGCGCCTCTCAAATGCTTGTCGAACCAATCGCCGAACAAGGTGAGGTCTTCGCCGAGCTTGGCCCAGCCGTGGCCGGCGCCTTCGCGGACGACGAGTTCGGCTTCAACGCCGTTCGTCTTCAAAGCCTCGACCATCAGCTCGGCCTGCTGGATCGGGACCAGAAAGTCGGCGTTGCCGTGAATGATCAGCGTCGGCGGATCGTCGGACGAAGCGTGGTACTTCGGTGAGATCGCCTTCGCGATCGCGAGCACCTTCGCTTCGTCGGTGATCGGCACGAACGTGCCTTTCCGGCCCGGCTGCACCGAGTTCGGCATCAGCTCGTGAAAGTCGAACGGGGCGCGGAAGTCCTTCAGCGTGCCGCCGCCGATCGCGACCTCGCCCTCTTTGCCGTAGTTCAGAAAATCGGTCGGCGGGAAGAAACAGGCGACGGCCGCGACGCGGCTCGACTCGCGATCGATCTCGTCTTTCGCCTGGGCGTTGCCGTCATTTCCGGCCGTGCCCTGCATGAGCGACAAATGTCCGCCCGCTGAGCCGCCGTAGATGCCGAGCTTCTCGGGATCGACGTCGTAGTCCTTGGCGTGATGGCGGATGTACCTCACCGCGCGGTGCATGTCTTCGAGCACCTCGGGAATGGTGTACTTCGGCTGGCTGCCGTGCACGACGGCGAAGACGGTGTAGCCGCGATCGAGAAACGGCTGCACGAAGCCCTGGTTGATGGCCTCGTGCGCCGAGTACCAGCCGCCGCTGACGACATGGATGATCCCGACGCCGTTCGGCGATTCGGGACGAAAGACGTCGAGCGTGAGCGCGGTGCCGTACTTGCGGCCGTAGATCACGTCTTCTTCACGCTGAACGGTCTTCGGCTTGTCCTCTTGCGCCGGCGCGGCAATCGGAAGAAAGACGAGTGCGGAAGCGAGAACAATGAGCCAGCGTTCGATCATAGATGACCCTTGTTGATCTCGTTTTGAATTTCACTCCCCTCTCCCGAGGGAGAGGGACTTTCATCGCTGACTGAGTGCCGTAATTCATTCGAGATACAGAAACTCATTCGCGTTCAACAGTGCGTGACACAGGTCCGTCACGGCGACATCGCGGGCGGCGGATTCTCCATCCTCTCGAACGCGCTCTTCCTGTTGAAGCAGGAAGTCGAGGGCAGCGGTCAGCTCTTCGTCTTGCGGTTCGCGCCCGAGCGTCAGTGTGAACGCGACATCGATCAGACGGGCGGGATCTTGCGAATCGCTCGACGACAAGACTCTGGTCGCGAGAGCCTTCGCCGCAGCGAGCACATGCGCGTCGTTGAGCAGCGTGAGCGCCTGCGGGGCCGTCGTCGTGGTCACGCGGCAACCGCAGCTTTCGTGCATGTCGGGCAGGTCGAACGCCGCGAGAAACGGGTGCGGCAGATTGCGTTTCGCGTAGACGTACACGCTGCGGCGGTCGCGATCCTGCGAGACCTTGTTGACTTCCCAGGGCTCGCCGGTCTGGAAGCCTTCGGGCAGTTCGGGACGCACGCCGGGACCGTACATGCTTTCTCCGAGGCGGCCCGAGACGAGCAGCAATGAGTCACGAATGGCTTCGGCGTCGAGCCGGCGTCGCGGGAAATGCCAGAAGAGCGTGTTCTCGGGATCGGCGGCGAGGGCCGCGGGATCAGCGTCGTTGCGGGCGCTCTCTTGTCGATACGCCGCGCTCGTCACGATCAGGCGGTGCAGGTGCTTGACGTCCCAACCGGAATCGACGAACTCGGCGGAAAGCCAGTCGAGCAGTTTCGAGAGAACAGGTTCCGGCGTCTGCACGCCGAAGTCGTTCGCGTTGGCGACGAGTCCCTGCCCGAAGTGACCCTGCCAGACTCGGTTGGCCATCACGCGAGCCGGCAACGGATTCGCGGGGTCGGTGAGCCACGCCGCGAGCGCCGCCCGGCGACCCGACGATCCCGGCCGTGAGACGGGAACCGATTCGGACGCCATCGAGATGGGTTCAAGAATCGACAATCCTTTCGGACGCACCTCGTCGTAGGCCGAGTCATGCGTGCCGGTGATCAGCAGAAACGACTCGGCGGGACCGGCGTCACTGTCGACGACGGCCATCGCCTGGACTGCGGGAGGTGCCTTCGGTTTCGAAGCGTCGAGCGCCGCGAGTTGTGCGGCGAGCGCCTTGCGACGAGCGCGATCCGATTCGGAAAGATGTTTCTCAAGCTCCGATTCTTTGATTTCCTTGTCGACCTGTCGCTCGGCCCAGAAGGCGAGTTGCCGCTGGCGAGTCGTGCGTTCTTCCGGTCGCGCGTCGATCGCTTCGAGCACGTCGGCGGGGAACTTGAGCCGCTTCGTGTGACTCACTTTGTTTCGCGCCGGCAGCTCCAGTTCGTAGAGCTCCTTCCGTAGCGGGTCCGCTTGCTTCGACCATTCGGCGAACTGCTCTTCGTGCTCCGCGAGCGCCTCGCTGTGCGAAACGAGAACGCGATCTTCGGGAACGATGCCGGCGAAGTACGCCTGCAACTCGTAGAAGTCGGTTTGCAGGATCGGATCGAACTTGTGGTCGTGACACTGGGCACAGCCGAGCGTCAGCCCCAGGAACGCCGCGCCGACATTGCCCGTGATGTCGTTGAGCGCGTCCTGCCGGGCCTTCTGCACGTCGCTGGCGTTGCTCTCGTCGGGCCAGAGCCGCAGATAACCCGTGGCCACGATCGCGTCTTCGTTTGCCGGATCGATTTCATCGCCGGCAAGCTGTTCGGCGACGAAACGGTCGTACGGCAGATTCTCGTTCATCGACCGCACGACGTAGTCGCGATAGCGGTACGCCAGCGGCCGGTCTTCGTCCGACTTGTAGCCCGCGGTGTCGGCGTAGCGTACAAGGTCGAGCCAGAAGCGGGCCCAACGCTCGCCGTAATGCGGGTCCGCAAGGTAACGATCGACAAGTCGGCCGTAGCTGCCTTCGGAGTCGTCGGCGATGAAGCGTTCGACTTCATCGGGCGTCGGCGGCAGGCCGAGCAGATCGAGCTTCAGGCGGCGGATGAGCGTGCGGCGATCGGCTTCCGCCGTCATCGTCAATCCGCGTGCCTGAAGCTCCGCCGCAATGAAAGCGTCGATCGGCGTCGCGACTTCGGTCTCGACATGCGGCACCGCGGGGCGCGTCACCGATCGGAAGGCCCAGTGATCCCGCTCGGCTGCGGTGATTTCACCTTCGGCGGCGTAACCGGTTGTGGCGCAACACACCGCGAGCAGTCCGTGAATAACGCGTCGGAGTCCGAAGTTGGGACGTACGCAGATCATTCCCGGCTCCCGGAGGGCAAATCGTCGCTGGACACGTCTCAACAGATCAAACCATCGACACACGTGCCCTGCCATCAGTGTAGCGTCTGACATTGTCTGACGCACCAGCCTTTGCGTCTGGAAAGGGGCGAAGTGAACGCTACGCCACTAGAACGGTCTTTGCGACGGCGTGCCGCGTTCTTATACTTTTTTAGTCGCAAGTCCCTTGCCCTATTCAAGACTCCCGTCGGATGGCCACCAAGACTAACGCCGCCCCTGCCGCCGATGTGAATGTCCGGCGCCTCCTGCGTGAGGATCCGATTCCTTTGACGGGCGGACTTGCGGAGCTTCGCAAGGCGTCGGCCGGCGCGCATGCGGCGGAGTTCCGTCGCGAAGCCGACGCACTTCAGGAAGAGGCCGAAGGTTCACGCGCGGCCGATCTGCTGACGCGTGCCGGAGTGTCGGCGTACCTGCTTGGTCGCCATGATCGCGCGCTCGGACTTCTGACGCGCGCGAAGGCCGAGCCGGCGGCCGCTTACTTTCGAGGTCTGGCCGCGCTGTCACTTAATCAGCTTGAAGTCGCCGAAGAAGCGTTCGCCACCGCTGAATCGGCGGGCTTCGACAAGGCGTCGGCGGTGCTGAAGCGTGCCGAAGCGATTCGCCGACAGGGCCGCATCGACGAGGCCGAAACGCTCATTCGGACCGTCGCCAAGGGCGCGGCCGGGCGTGCGGAGTACAGCTTTCAGATGGGCTGCATCATGGCCGATCGCGACGATCTCGACGGTGCGCTCGAGTACCTCGAACGCGCCGCCGACATCGACCCGCACCATCCGCAGGCGTTGTTCCGGCTGGCGAGCATCGCGGCGATGCGCGGCGACGAGACCGAAGCCGTGCAGCTTTACGAGCGGTCGCTGTCGATCCCGCCGGTGCATTTGGGAGCGATGCTCAATCTGGGTCTGCTGTACGAGGACGCCGAGCAGTACCGGTCGGCCGCCTATTGCTTCAAGCGCGTGCTCGACGCCGACCCGACCAACGAGCGCGCTCGTCTCTACTACCGAGACATCGAAGCCACCGACAACATGTACTACGACGAGGATTCGGCGCGGCTCGAGGCGAAGCGTGCGCAGATCCTCGCCAAGCCGCTCGCCGACTTCGAGCTGTCGGTGCGCAGCCGAAACTGCCTGCAATCGATGAACATCCACACGCTCGGCGATCTGACGCGCTACAACGAAGCCGAACTGCTCGCCGGCAAGAACTTCGGCGAGACGAGCCTCGAAGAGGTGCGAGACCTGCTCGCGTCGCAGGGATTGAACATCGGCGAGAACGCGTACGACGAGCGGCCCCGCGAGACTTCGGTCGTGGTTCGTCCGTCGGATCTCAGCCCGCAAGAGCAGATCCTGCTCGCGAAGCCGATCAGCGATCTCGACTTCTCGGTACGCGCCCGCAAGTGCATGGCGCGGCTCGGCATCACCGTCGTGGGGGACTTGACCAGCAGAACCGCCGACGAACTGCTGTCGACGCGCAACTTCGGCGTGACGAGCCTCAACGAAGTGCGGCAGAAGCTCGGCGAGCTGAACCTCACCCTCCGCAACGACTGACGGAAGCCTCGTTTCGAGCCGGGAGCGTTGTGGTTTCATGGTTGGACTCGCGCAGTCATGGACGGACTCGCTCAGACCTCGCGGGGAGTGCTCGGCTCTGCGATTCTGCTCCTGATCGTGGGAGTGATCGTGGTCTGGTCGCTCGACGACGCAGCACCCACGAAGCCTGATGCTCCGCCGTCGATGACGGCGGTGTCTTCGTCACGTTCGGCGGATGGCGACGACGCCATTCGCGTCGCTCTGACGCGACGCAGCGTCTCATCGATCCGGCTGCGGATCGACGGGAGCTATCGGCTCGTGCCGCTCGATGGCCGCGAAGGTCCAGTCGCGGTTCCTGAGCCGCTTTCCGATCGATCTCTTGAAGTCGATCCACGCGGGATCGACATCGCCGGCCGGCGATTCGGTGGTTCGGGCGTGGAAGTGGTGCCCGATTCCTCGCCGGCGGTCTGGATCGACGGACGGAAGTACCGGGGGTCGGTTCGCCTGCATCTCACGTCCGAGGGCGGCATGCGTGCCGTCAACGTCGTTCCGCTCGAAGAATATGTCGCCGCCGTCGTCGATGCCGAGATGCCGGGTCACTTTCCGACCGCGGCACGCGAGGCGCAGGCGATCGTCGCCCGCGGCTATGCGGTTTCCTGCCGGCGCCAGCCGCCGCACGAGTGGTTCGATCTTTACTCGACGCCGGTCAGCCAGAACTATTTGGGCGTGATCTACGAGGGCCGCGAAGGGCGCTTGCTCGCCGGAGAGACGGCGGGCGGACGCGCCGCGGCTGCCTCCACCGAAAGCCTCGTCTGCACGTTCGACGGCGAACTGTTTCGCACGTACTACTCGGCCTGTTGCGGCGGACGAACGTTTGCGGGCGACGTGGTGTTCGACGACGGCACGGGTTCGCTGCCTTCCGTCGCCTGCGGCGGATGCGACGACGCTCCGCTCTTCCGCTGGGAGCGTTCGATCGCGAGCGATGCCGCGTTGGAACGCCTCTCTGAACTCGCCCGTGCTCGGATGCCGGCCTTTCGTTCGATCGCATCGGCGAAGACGATCGGTGGCGTGAGCGTGCCGGCCGTCGTCGCGATCTCGGACGGACGCCGAACCGTTCGCCTGCCCGCCGTCGAGGTGCGCAGCGCGATCGGCCTGCCGAGCCTCTGCTTTCAACTCACCGGCGACGGCCGGCGGATCGACGTCGCCGGTCGAGGCCACGGTCACGGCGTCGGCCTGTGCCAGTGGGGAGCCAAAGGGCTCGCGGAACGCGGTCTTTCGTGCCGCGAGATCCTTCAGCACTACTATCCCGGCTGCGAGCTGACGCTTCTCAGTGCGTCGACCGCACGATAGCGGCCGGCGAGCCGCGCCGCCGGCCGCTTGCCGCATTGGGTGCCGCGGGTGGCTTGCCCCCTGTTCCCTTTCTGAAAGATCGTCCCTCCCGTCGGCGGTTTGCGACAGCCGGCAGATCCTTGCCTTCAGTCGAGGGGCACGCCCCCTCGATGGAATTGTCCGCATCCGGCGGACTCTGACCGTCGCCCTCACCACCGTCACCTTCATCTGACCGAGGATCCGGTCCTGGTCCGATCGTGACGATCCCTCCTTGAACGACCCGGCGAGGCTTACGGCCACGCGGGTTGTCCATGAATCGAAGCCATACTTTCAAGTCCATTGCCTGCAGCACACCGGCGATCTCTGAACGAGCTTCGGTATCGGTTGCGATGCGATCGAGTTGATCTAACAGCGCTAGCGCGGCCTCAGCCTCACCTTCAGGTGAAGACGGCATGTCGACGGCGACTTTCTTCGCGCCGATTCGATCGATCACTTCCCGGAGACGGGTCATCTCGGCGTTGAGTTCTTCGAAGCGACTCTCCGATGCCTGGTAGGCGGAGTCACTTTCCGCGCGGCCCATATTCGTGACGACTGTCTCGAGTTCTTGCTCGACGTTTGCCAGTTGCGTCGCGGCGATCTGTTCCTCGTCAACGATCGGCTGACTCTCTGAATGTTCCTGTTGCGCGAGCATCTTCAGCCGGTCGTAAATCGCCATTCGGCCGTCGACCTGTGCGACTCGTTGGCGTAGCAACTGCAGCACGAATCGCAACGTCGGTTCCGCAGGCACGACGTTCCGATGACAATCTCGTCCGCCAGACTGTCGATAGCGCGAGCATTCATATTTGAGCTGGTCATTCTCATGCCGACCGAAGAGCACGGCACCGCAACCCGGCGTCAGATCAAAGATTCGCGAAGAGAGCGGATAGCGAGAGAGGTCTCGCGAGCGCGGGATGCCGCGCTGCGAGCGACCACGTAGTTCCGTCAATTCGCGGCTTCGACGAAAGATCCCCACATCCGCCGCCGGAGCAAAGCCCGTCGGAGCGATGATCGAACTCCCGTTCTTAACGAAGCGTGCCGCGCCCTCCTCGTCTCGGTCGGCATCAGAGAGAGTGCGTGGGCCCTCGGCGCCGATCCTCCGGTGCTTGCCGACAGACGTTTTGCCGTGGGTACAGTGGCCGATGATCGCTTCATTTTCGACCAATCGCTTCATCGCCTCTGGCCACCATTTTCCAGACGCCGGCCTCCCCTGTGCTGTCTTGTATTCGCGATCGGCATGTGGAGAGGGAATGCGCAGATCATTCAGGTGGTTGGCGATCCGCTTGTGCCCCCAGCCTTTATTGCCATGCAGGTCGAGCACGTAGAGCCAGGTCGCAATCTTGTCTTGATCCTTCGGCTTGATCCTTCGGCTTGATCCGGACGTGACAGCCGGCCTGTTTCACGGTCTCGCCCGGCTGCAACTCGCGGACGACCTGCCCCGCCGCATCGACCAGGACGCGACCAAACCCATACGGGGGCGGTCCGCCATTCCAGTAGCCGCCTTGTGCGAAGGCTGATCTGCGTCTCCAGGAGGCGGCCGGCCAGCTTGGTGAGGAACTCTCCGTTCTGCGTGTATTCATGCAGCAGCAGCAGCAGCAGCAGCACGTCTTCTGCAAAGTAATGCTTACCGCGAGTCCGTGGCTCTGAAACACGGTTGGTGAAGACAATCGTGATGCCAACGAGCAGCAACTCGGTTTGCACACGAATGTGCCGGTCGATGGTGATGAGATTGCTTATGCTGTCGCCGAGCCGCTCGGTGAGTGACGCTGCCAGGCGGCGGTAGTCGTTCCGAGCTGTCACGGCAGCACCCGGCCAGCCGCGCTCTTCGGCGAGCATCACGCGGCGAGAGGCGGCGAGCAGCTCACGCCAGGTGTCCAGCGGTAGCAATGGCGAGGTCGATGGCTTGGCCTCCGCCGTCAGCCGCTGGTAAACCCGCAGCGCCGTCCGCAGCCGCTGGCGGTTCTCGGACGTCATGAAAGTGTTCCGTCGCAGGAAGGGATGGTGGAAACAAGAACGGCGGGGGCTGACGGCCGACCTCGGTTCGTTCGGACTGGAGGTCGCGGTGCAGGCTTGTGAACTCCGTCCGAGCTTTGGCATCCGCTTCGACGAGCTGCCGGCTGCCGTCGGCGACCTCTTGCGGCAGCTCCGCCATGCGGCGGTTTGGTTCGGCCTGCCACCCGGCAGCTCGTTCAGCGAATTGAGCGAGACGTTCGTCTCCGCTACTACAGCCGGCTGTCAGTAGCAGAGCTGTGGTGAGCAGGAATCGTCTCGCGAATGGCTCCAGGAGCGGGATCTTCATGAGGCTTGGGTCTCCGATGGTGGATCAGGCGGCGCAGCACGAGTTGCAGGGCTCGCCTCAGACGGCGTTCGCGAAGGAACGCCAGCACGGCAGCGAGCAGAGCCAGGGACGTGAAGGTGAGAGCGAAGGACATCGAGGCAGTGGGTGTGCGGACAATGGGAGCAGCCGCCTGACGATCGGCGGCCAAGAAGAGGAGCCGCAGCTGGCGATGATTGCTACTAACGCGTTTGGCGTTGGCAAGCCGGGAGTACACGAAGAGAGGCGGAGCATCGCGGCTCAACGCACGGGACGGGAACGACGCGAGAGCGTTCCCGTCGAAGCGGTAACATTCGACAGCATCACGCCGCCATTTCACACTTCAATCACTTTTTCCTCTATTTCTCTATCACGGTATAGTGAGTACCATAACCGCCGCGTAGGCCCAGGAACGGTTGGTGTAACATCATCAACGTCCGCTCCTCTCTCATCAGGAGACCTACGATGTGGCACGTCAGCGTTGATCCGCATCGCAAGACCGTCGTGATGGCGGCGGTGCATGATGCGGGCGAGGTTCGTCCGCCGGTCCGTCTGGAGTGCTCGCAGACGGCGGAGATCGAAGCCTGGTTCTCGTGCGATCGAAGATGAAGTCCCAGGCCCAGACCTCGTTCCGCCGGCTCACGCGGAAGCGGCACATCGGGGTCGACACGCTGGGCCTGCTGCTGGCGGTGGCCGTCACCGCCGCCAGCATCGACGATGCGGCGGCGGCTCCGCGCGTGCTCGCTCAACTCGACGCGGCGGCCTTCCCGCGACTGGAGGTGATCTGGCCCGACTCCAAGGACCACACCACGCCTTGAACCGGTGGATCGAGACGACCTCGCCGCGGTGGCGGATCGAGATCGTGCGACGGCCGGAGGGGAGGAAAGGTTTCATGTTGCTGCCGAAACGGTGGGTCGTCGAGCGAACCATCGGCTGGCTGATGCGCTGCCGCCGACTCGGCCGAGATCACGAGCGGCGGACCGACAGCGGCGAGGCGCTGGTGCGAATCTCCGCGATCCATCTGATGCTCAAACGGCTC
>JACCRE010000117.1 GCA_013813775.1 Planctomycetaceae bacterium | reverse complement strand
GCTTCGGCGATCCGTTCGTCGGTCCAATTCGGGCCGTCGGCATCGGCCTTCAGCAGTACCTGCGCCCGCCGCACCTTCTGGCTGGTTCCCTTGAGCTTCCTGATCACAGTCAGCAACTCGTTGCGTTACTGATCCGTCAGACGCACAACGTATTTCTTCTGCATGGAACACCACTTTGTGCCATGCAGCATCACCGATTCCCTCCAATCCTCCAACCCGACTTTTTAGAGGTGACAAAGCACTAGTCCCCGTTCGCCATGGGCCCTTCACTGCACGATTCCCTTCGTGATCGCCATGAAGGCGTCTTCGAGGCTCTCGACTTTGCCGCCGAATTCGAGCACCGAGAAGCCTTCGCCGACGAGCGAACTCAACAGCGCGCAACGGGCTTTCTCGTCGCCCTCGAACTCGACGGCGACGGCCGAGCCGTTCGCTTCGACGGCGACGACGTAGGGCTGCTGGATCAGCCAGCGTTCGAGCGGCGCGGCCTCGCCGAGCGTGCGGATCGTCAACGCCACGCGGCCCGAGCGTTCTCGCCGCGGAGCGTTCTGAAGCTCCTCGACGGTCCCGGCGGCCAGGATCTCGCCCGCCTCGATGATCGCGGCGCTGTCGCAGATCTCGCCCAGCTCGGTGAGGATGTGCGAGCTGATGAGCACCGTCTTCCGCAACTGCGTCGACAGCAGCCGGATCAGCTCGCGCAACTCGACGCGGGCCCGCGGGTCGAGTCCCGCGGCAGGTTCGTCGAGAATGAGAACCTGTGGATCGTGAATCAGC
This sequence comes from Planctomycetaceae bacterium, assembly GCA_013813775.1. Classification (GTDB taxonomy): domain Bacteria; phylum Planctomycetota; class Planctomycetia; order Planctomycetales; family Planctomycetaceae; genus JACCRE01. Next base: position 13,401 of record JACCRE010000117.1, on the reverse strand, counting down.
GTGCGGCCGAGACCCAGCCTTTGCGACATGCCCTTCGACAGAGTCGTGATGTTCTTTTCGGCGATCTTGCGCAGCTCGGTGAACACGAGCACGCGCTCGACGGCGTCGCGGCGTGTCTCACCCGTCAAGCCGTACGCTCGCGCGTAAAAATCGAGATACTCGACGACGGTCATGTTGCCGTATTTGCCGAAGCTGTCGGGCATGAACCCCAGCAGCCGGCGGACCTTGTCGGGGTCATCGACGACCGAGTAGCCGCAGATGAACGCGTCGCCGGCGGTGGGCGTGTCGAGCGTCGCCAGGATCCGCATCGCCGTCGTCTTACCCGCGCCGTTCGGGCCGATGAAGCCCATGACCTGCCCGGGATAGGCCGCGAACGACACGTCTTGCACCGCCTTCAGCCGCCCGAAGTAGCGGTGCAAGTGATCGACTTCGAGGACCGGCGACGACGACGGATCGCGCACGAACCGCGGTTGCCCGTTGAGTTCGCTCGAACGTTCAATCGCCGTGACGGTCGTCATAGCCACCAATCCGAAACTCGAAGCACGAAATCCGAAACAAATCTCAAGGACCAAAAACTCAAACGAGCGACAACCAGACTTTTAGACGTTGATGTTTCGAACGTGTTTCGAACGTGTTTCGAACGTGTTTCGAATTTCGTGTTTCGAATTTCGTGTTTCGGATTGAGAGTCTTCTGTTTACCACGTCCCCATCATCACATGCACGCTCTTACGTTCGTCGATCGAGATGCCGCCGAGGTCCACACCCGGATTCTCACTCGCAATCGCCAGAAAAGATCGCGGATTCTGCAATGGGCGCAACGTATCCTGACGGACGGCGGGATCGATCGCTGCGGCGGCCGTCTGAATTTCGATCTCAACGACGGAATCCTGTGACGTCGTGTCCGACGACGCTCCGCCCATCGGCGATTCTCCGGTGAGCAGGCCGAGATGTCGCTCAAGCAATCCCTGCCGCAGCATTGGCTGCCAGCCGTAGGGATCCCAGCCCCAGCCGCGACCGCCGAACATGGAACGCATCTCTTGAGGATCGACGCCTTCGGGAAGTTCCGGAATCACTTCCGAGGCCAACTTGCGGAGCTCCGCCCAAAGGTCATCGGAGAGCGGCTTGAGAATCGTTTCACCGCCGGCTGCGAGATCGCGTCCGCCGTACCTTGCGCCGTCGGTTCCGGTGACGACGACGTATCGCAGCGGCACCTCGAAACCGTTGAGCACCCGCAGACCGCCATCGACCCTTTGCACCGTCAGGCGTCCACGTTCGTCGCGTCGGCTGGTGGTGACGAACTGAGTTCGGGTCCGCGACTTGAGCCAACCGCCGGTGAGCGTCTGCCGGTCGGTCCAGTCAACATCGCCGCTGATGAAGCCCTGATCGACCGGATAGAGCGGAAACACTGCCGTGTCCTTCGAGAATTGCAGTCCTCGCGACGGCGCGCGTCCCGAGAAGATCGCGGTCCGGCTGAGCGTCGTCGCTCGGTTCGAGCCGGCGTCGTACAGCGTCACGCTCCTCACGCGGCCCTTCGCACCGAAGCCATGTGCCACCGCGGCGTAGGCGAAGAGCACGAAGCTCGTCGCGACGGCGATGACGGGCACGGTGACGACGAGTCGCGAAAGCTGCTTGCGACGCCACAACCAGATGTAATTCACCGGCCCGATCGCGAGTGTGAACAGCGTAATGAGCGTCAGGAACGCGGTCGTCGGTACGCCCTTGACGCCGGGGATCGGGAACTCCATGAATTCGAACGTTCCCGCGCCGGAGGCCAGGCCGTTGCGAATCGGCCAGAGCATCGAAGATCCTCCGAGACCGCGCAGCAGCCAAATCCAGTCGCTGCCGTTCGCCGCGAAGATGTCGCCGTTGACGGCCGCGACGCGGCCGAAGCCGATCCGTCGGACGAAGAACGGCTTCTCGTCGGCCGACCACGTCGCCGCGGCGAACGGATTCGGCGGTGCTCCACCATCGTTCTTCATGGCTTCTTGAAATTGTCGCAGTGCATCGCGCAGGCCCTGCGGAGCGGCCCCGCCCAGCAAGGACAGAGGATCCGAGAACGGACTCCCCTCGTTCGGCACGACCATTCCGCCGGGAAAGCCACCTCCCGTAAAGACACCGCCCGGAAGGTCAGGCATCAGGAGGGGCACCGTCTGGCGATCGGCGATCGACGCAGGTTTCCACTCGCGAGCAGCGGTCGCGCTGGCCGTGGTGCCCAGCGACCGGGCGAGGCTTTCGGATTCGTTCGGCGGCGATCCCACCTGGTCGACGATCAGCCTTCCGCCGGTGGCGACCCAGTCGAGCAGAGCCGTGCGTTCGTCGGGGCGCAACGAGGCGAGCACGTCGAGACGCACGACGACGAGATCGACCGACGCGTAGTCGATCCACGACGTCGGCAGCAACGCCGGGCTGATGATCGCCGACCGGCTTTCGCCGCTGACCGCGCCGCTGCGATGGAAGTAGCGGCCCGGCCCGTGAGACATGTCGACGTTCGTCGCGGGAGCGTCGGTGAACGCGGCGATCTCGAAGCCGGTCAGATTGACGGTGTCGGGCGAAATGACGAGCAACGAGGCTCGCGGAGCTTCGCCGTGCGCCGGCGGCATGAGGCTCAGGTCCTCTCGCAACCCCTCGACCGGCTCGCCTTCGATGAGGATGTCGAATCGGCCCGAATTTCGTCCCCCGAGCAGAGGCACGGGCAAGGTCATGCGAGCGGTCGCGTTCTGTTCGATACGCAGGCGTCGCCGGACGGTCGCAACGCCTTCGGCTCGACCATGCGGAGAGAATCGCAGCTCGAGCGCGCGGCCGGGACCGAAATTGGTGATTTCTAGACGAATCGGGTGATAACCGCCCCAACCGCCGCCGGTCCAGCGGGCATCGCCGACCACACGCAGGTCGGCGGCACGCAGTTCAAACTCTTGCGCACTTGCGCTCGACGCGATCGAGACAAGCGCAAACGCGAGTTGAGCCGCGCACGCCAGCAAGCGATCCGTTTTCAGGCCATCCATCACGCCAGATCCTCCGGCAACGGCCTCGCGATCTCGGGCACGGCGTCGAGAAGCTCGCTGACGAGCCTGGCGGGCGTTATGCCTTCCAGCCGCGCCGAGTAATCGAGAATCAAACGATGCGCCAGCACACAACCCGCGACGGCGCGAACCTCCTCAAAGCCGGCGTTGGGCTTTCCCGAAAGCAACGCGGCCGCGCGCGCCGTCGCCGCCAAGGAGATCGCGGCGCGAGGGCTCGCCCCGAACCGCACGAACTTGCGGACCGGCTCCGGCGCACTTGTCGCGCCGGGATGCGTCGCCGACACCACTCGCGCGATGTAATTCGCGACCGCCGCAGGCAAGTGGACGCGATCGGCGAGGGCGAACAGCCGATCGAGATCCTCCGCGGAGACGACGGGTACCAACATCGGCCCCCGACCGTTCGAGCGGGCCGCGATGATGCGCTCCAGCGTCTCCGACGAGACACCGCCCACGTCGATCTTGAACATGAAACGATCGAGCTGCGCCTCGGGCAGCGGATACGTGCCTTCCAGCTCGATGGGATTCTGTGTGGCGAGCACGAAGAACGGGCGCGGCAAGTCGTGCGTCTCGCCCATCACGGTCACGCGCCGTTCCTGCATCGCTTCGAGCAGGGCCGACTGTGTCTTCGGCGTCGCCCGGTTGATTTCGTCGGCGAGCAGCAGGTTCGCGAAGACCGGTCCCTTGTGAAACACCAACCTGCGACCGCCAGCGGCGTCTTCGAGTATCGGAGCCCCGACGATGTCGCTCGGCAGCAGATCGGGCGTGAACTGAATCCGCCGGAACGGCAAGTCGAGCGTCGCCGACAGCGACTTCACCAGTTCCGTTTTGCCCAGCCCCGGCAATCCTTCGAGCAACATGTGCCCGCGGGCGACGAGGCAGATCACCACGCGACGCAATAGCTCGTCTTGTCCGAAGATTGCGGAACCCAGCGACTCCAGCAGCCGATCGAGGGTTTGCCTCGCCTCGGCGACGTCTTCGGGGGAGAGCAACGGCTCGGCATCGACGGCGATCGACATGAAGGGTCGCGTGGAGTTTCAGTGCGAGACGGGTACGTCAATGAGCTTGTTCAGTGACACGCCATGAATGCGAGCATCGCCGGATTGCAGCGTCACTCGTCGCCGAAGTAACCGCGCACGACCTCGCGGTGCCGTGGTCGCAAAGGTCGATCCCAAGTCGCCTTACCGGTTGCGGAGCCTGTTTCACGAGCCGCGTTGCGTGACGATGGCGCTTCCGGCTCGACCGTCGGTGCCGAAGCGGAGACGCCGACGGGGCTGTCGCTCGGCCGATCGAGAAAGCCGGGCGGCAGAACCGTCTCTTTGAACTTGGCGGCCTGCTCGTCCGACTCGTCGCCGTAGGACATCTCGGCGTCGCCTCGCCCGCGCGTGATGCCCCCTTTGCCCGGGATTTCGCTGCGGGCGATCGGGCTGTTCTGGCCCGGCCCCTTGCCGAAGCATTGTCCATCGCGACATTGGCCCGCGAGGCAGTTCTGACATTTCGACCGGGCCTCGGCGAGCCGTTTCGCTTCCGATTCGAGCAACTTCTGCAAGTTGCTGAGAGCCTGCTGTCGCTCTGCCGGATCGGAAGGCAACTTGAACTGGCCGCTCTTCAACAGTTGTTGCAATTCCGACGGCAGCCTAGAGAATTCTTCGCTGGTTGATGACTTCAATGCGCCGTTTTTGCGCAGCGTCTCCAGCGCTTCGGCCAGATCCTGGCTCAGTTGTTCCGTGCGTTCGAGCGACAGCGCTTCGCCGCCCGTCAATCCGGCTGCCAGCGAAGCAGCGGCGTTCCGGCCCTTTGAGACCGTCAATTCCGCAACGTCGAGTCCCGACTGCAATCGTTCCCGCAGGGCATCGACCGTTTCCCACTTCTCATGCGTCAGAGGCTTCTCTTCGGCGTCCTGTGCAAGCTGATCGAGTTCCTGCTTGAGCGACTCTTTCGTCTCTTCATCGAGCGCGTCGGCCTTTTCAAGCAGTTCGAAGGCCTCGGCCAATTCCTGCGCGGCCGACGAACCCACCGTGACCCGCGGACCAGGCGGCGGCACCTCGCGCGCGGGAATGAACCCGGCTCCGATCGCGAACAATGCCGGAACGGCGATCGCCTTCAGGAATCTCGTCGGACGAAATCGCGGCAGCACCGCCGACCAGGCCTCTTTGCCGGGCAACCGTTGTTGCCACAGTGCATCGGGCCGTTCGGCCAGCGTCATGAACAATCCGCCCGCACCGAGCCGCTTGTCGAGCAGCGCGATCGTCTCCCGATCGGACGGCGCCCGCCGCGACGTTCGCCACGCCAGTGCGGCGAACATCGGGATCGTCAGCAGCCCCAGCCACAGCACGCCCGGCCAGAACTGCGGCCCGAACAGCTTCGCGGCGAGCACCGCCGAGCCGAACACGATCAGGAACCCGGCCAGCCATCCGGCTGAGACGTGCAACAGATCGCCGAGCAGCAACCGGCGTCGGAGTCGGCCGATGAAGCGGTCAGATTCAGGCATGAGAAGGCACGATGTGGTGCATGTCGCGACGAAGCCGTCGATCGTGATCGGCGGGATCAGTCATCTTCCCGCTTGCCGATCGGAAAGGCAAAGGAAATACTCGCTGATGCCGCCGTCCTGACAAGTGGCGTTCACCAAACCGCATCGCTCTTCGGGTCGTCTTTGGGGGATTGTGTCGAAATGATGACCGCCGCCCAATTCGCCGAACAGCGACACGAGCTTCCCGACGGCGGCCGCTGGACGGAACTCGTCGCCGGGGAAACGAAGACGCTGCATCCGCCCGACGACAAGCACGGCGACGTCGTGCTGAACCTTTCCAAAGCGATCGCGAGTTCGCTGAGCCCGACGGACCCTGCCTACGCGAGTTTCGAACTCGGCGTACTCACCGTTCGGAATCCGGACACGGTGCGGTTTCCGGCGATGAGTGTTTTTACATCGGGCGACCGCTTCGCCGGCATCGACGCGGTGTATGTGAGCAATGTGCCCGCCCTCGTCGTCGAGGTCGTTTCGACGAATGACCGCCGGACCTCGATCGCTGAGCGAGTCTACGAGTACCACCGAATCGGCGTGGACAAGGTCTGGGTCGCCGACCCGCACAGTCAGGCGATGACGGTGCTCCGCCGCGATTCATCGCCGGTGACCTTCAGCGGCGACGAACGGTTGAGCGATTTCGTCCTGCTGCCCCGGTTCGAAATCCGCACGCGCGACCTCTTCGCCGTTCCCGCGTGGTGGCAAGGTAAGAAGTGACGCCGGATGCTCTAAGGTGAGTCACTGCGGACAGAGTGTGTCCCTGAATTGTGAATCAATGGCGGAAGTTTTTGCCGCGAAAAGACACACGAAGCGCAAAGGAGAATCAGAAGTCGAAGCGTCGAAGGAGAACCACGCTCCTCTTGCACCATTTGTGTCTCTCGCGGCCACAGGGCTTCCGAATTGAATCGGCGACTGATACCGGACGTGTCATCGACTTCAAGCACCGGACGGGGAATCACCCCAGACGCGTCGCCGCGTCTTTCCGTGCGTTTTGGGGCGGTGATTGATAGAACGAAGCCGCAACTCACCGGCGGGCTGACGCCTGCCGCTCGCCTCTTGTGCATCGGAGACGAAAATGTTTGCTCGTCTGTTCTCTTTGACTGTCGCCGTATCGGCAGCGCTTCCGCTTCACGCCCAGGATTGGAAGCCCATAGAAGCACCGATCATGACCCGCTGGGCGAAAGAAGTTTCGCCCGACAACGTGCTGCCCGAGTATCCGCGGCCGCAGATGGTTCGCGAAAAGTGGCAGAACCTCAACGGCCTTTGGGACTACGCGATCCAGTCCAAAGACGAGCAGAAGGCCAGCGAGTGGGACGGCAAGATCCTCGTGCCCTTCGCCGCCGAGTCGGCACTCTCCGGCGTGATGAAGAACGTTGGCGACGAAAACAAGCTTTGGTACCAGCGCATGTTTACTGTTCCGCAGGACTGGCGCGATGCACGGCTGGGATTCGGTAGCCGAACTAAACAGCGACTCCTGCTTCATTTTGGTGCCGTCGATTGGCAGGCGGCCGTTTGGGTCAACGGCAAAGAAGTCGGGCAGCATGAAGGCGGCTACGACCCGTTTAGCTTCGATATCACCGATGCGCTGAAGGAGGGCGAAGAGCAGGAACTCGTCGTCGCCGTCTGGGATCCGACCGACAAAGGGCCGCAGCCGCGCGGCAAGCAGCTCTCGAACCCGCACGGCATCTGGTACACGCCTGTCACCGGCATCTGGCAGACGGTCTGGATCGAGCCGGTAGCGAAGGCTCATATCACCTCGCTGAATTTCACGCCGAGGATCGAGCGGAACCGGACATGGCTTGATGCCGAAGTCTCGTTCTTGGCAGGAAGTGGAAAGGGCGTGGTCGATATCGAAGTCTCTGACGGGAAGGAAAGCCGCACGGTCAGGTCGGAAATGATGACTAACGACATCGGCGAGCGAGATCCGGCGACCGAACATATCGCTAAGATCGAGATCCCGATGGCGAACGCGACTCTTTGGTCTCCTGACTCGCCGTTCCTGTACGACGTGAAAGTTCAACTGCGCTGGAACGGGCTGATCGATGAGGTCGAAAGTTACGCCGGTATGCGCAAAATCGAAGTCGCGAAAGACTCCGAAGGCGTCAACCGTCTGTTCCTCAACGGCAAGCCCGTCTTCCAGTTCGGCCCGCTCGATCAAGGCTGGTGGCCGGACGGGCTCTACACGGCCCCAACCGATGAAGCCCTCAAGTACGACATCGAGATCACGAAGCAGCTTGGCTTCAACATGGCCCGCAAGCATGTGAAGACCGAGCCGGCGCGGTGGTACTACCATTGCGACAAGATGGGTCTGCTCGTGTGGCAGGATATGCCGAACGGCGACGCCCACATCCGCCCCGATGCCCCAGATATTAACCGCACGCCCGAATCGGAAGCGATCTATCGCAAGGAATGGACGGCGATCGTCGAGAGCCTCAAGAATCATCCCTGCATCGTCTGCTGGGTGCCCTTCAACGAAGGCTGGGGACAGTTCAAGACGAACGAGTATCTCGCCTTCACCAAGCAGCTCGACCCCACGCGGCTCGTCGACGGCCCCAGCGGCTGGACCGATCGTGGCGAAGGCGACATGCACGACATGCACATGTACCCCGGTCCCGGCATGTTCCGCGTCGAGTCGGCGCGGGCCAGTGTGCTCGGCGAGTTCGGCGGCCTCGGCTGGCCCGTCGAAGGGCACCTCTGGAAGAGCCAGAACAACTGGGGCTATCGCACCTATCGCTCGCAAGAGGAGCTGATCCGAAACTACAAGAACCTGATCGTGCAGTTGCCGCCGCTGATCTCGCGCGGCCTCGCCGCGGCGGTCTATACGCAAACAACCGACGTCGAGGTCGAGGTCAACGGGCTGATGACCTACGACCGCGCCGTCATCAAGCTGCCGCCCGACCAGATCGCTCCCGTGAACCGCATCGTCTATCAGCCGGCCCCGCGCGACGTCGTGATCGCTCCGACGAGCGAGGAAGACGCCCAGAAGTGGCGGTACACCTTCGAGAAGCCGGCCGAGGGCTGGACCGAGCCGAACTTCGACGATTCCGGTTGGAAGGAAGGCGCAGGCGGCTTCGGCACCGAAGGCACTCCGGGCGCCGTCATCGGAACGACGTGGAACACGCCGCAAATCTGGATGCGGCGGACCGTGAAGCTGCCCGAGAAGCTCGACCAGCTCGGCCTGCGCATCCATCACGATGAAGAGGCGACGATCCATCTCAACGGTGAGAAGATCGGCGAGGTCAGCGGCTACATCACCGAGTACGCGCTCGTGCCGCTGACGGACGAAGCGACGAAAGCCGCAAAGCCCGGCGAAAACGTGCTCGCCGTCACCTGCAAGCAGACCGGCGGAGGGCAGTACATCGATGTCGGTCTCCTGAACTTCGTTCCCGCGAAAGAGCAAGCCGATCAGGCGCAATCGAACGAGTGATTGAGGCGCATTCCGTAGTCAGCCGGATGCGTGGCATGCCTTTCATCCCGTCGCATGCCACGCATCTGCTTTTCTTGGCGATGTCCGCTCCGCGGCTGCTCCTTCGCTTGCTCGCGGTCTCTGAAGTTCGGGCGGTCGTGATGTCACTCGGGCTCTCGCGACTTCGGCCAGCGAGGCGCCAGGACCAGTGTGCAACGCTTCGCCACTGCACCTCCCAGGCCAAACGTCCAGACGGCGTTGGACGCACATGCATCCTCGCATTTAGTCGAGCATCCTAGACACGAATGTTCGCCCAGCGGCCGCTGGCGAAGCGGGCCGCGGCGAGGATCGAGCGCAGCAGGAGATCCCCGCACATGCCGATCCACGCTCCCACGAGGCCGCCGTCGAGGATGATGCCGCAAAAGTACGACAGCGGCACACGCACGCCAAGCACGCCAATACAGGTCATCAGCAACGGCCATCTCGTGTCTCCCGCTCCTCGCAACGCGAAGACGTAAACGATCGACAGCACGACCGGAACCTGGAAACAGGCGAGCAGCCGCAGCGCGGGCACGCCGACCACCCCGACCGCGGCATCGGAATGCATCGCGCCATAGATGTGCTTCGCGCCGAAGAACAGCACGGCCGTCATGACGACGCCGACGACAAGGCATTGCCGCACGGCTTCGTGACCGACGTCCTTCGCCCGAGCGGTCAGTCCGGCTCCGAGGCTCTGCCCGACGAGCGTGGCCGCGGCCGCGCCCCAGGCGACGGCCGGCAGATACGTGATCGCTTCGACGCGAATGCCGATGACATGCGCCGCGAAGATCGCTTCGCCGGCGTCTCCCGTTGCCAGCCGTGAGATCACCATCAGGAACAGAAAGTGACCGACCCACATGACCATGCCGTCGGCGGCCGCGGGCACTCCGATCGACAAAATCCGTCGCGCCACGCGCAGCTTCGGCCGCAACTGCTTGGGGCGTAGTCGCAAGCCGCCCGCACCTTGCGAGATCGCATAGAGCATCATCAGTCCGCCTGCCGTGCGCGCGACGACGGTGCCCAGCACGATCCCGTCGACGCCGAGCGGGGCGATGAGCGCGCGGTTCAGCCCGACGGTCGGCCACGGACCGATGCCGTACACGAAGGCCAGCGAGCAGACGATGTTCAACACGTTGACGAGGCCCAGCACCAGCATCGGCGTGCGCATGCCTCCCGTGCCGCGCAGCGCCGCCGCCCCGGCGAACGTCACGCTCGTGAACACCAGACCGAAGGCATCGATGCGCAGGTAGCGAGTCGTGATCTCGCCCGCGATGCCGTGCATGTCGAGAAGCGACGCGAACGCCGGAGCGGCGGGCAGCATCATGCACAGGAACACGACGCCGAGGCCTGCGGCGAGCATCAGCGACTGATTCGCGACGCGATTCGCCTGCGACCGCTTTCCGGCTCCCCAAGACCGCGCGACGATCGCCGTCGTCCCGATGCCGACGAGGCCGAACATCAACGTCGCGAGCCAGCTCACATAGCCGGCGAGCCCGACGGCGCTGGTGGCGATCGTTGCGATGCCGGCGAGTTGCCCCGACAGGTACGTGTCGACGAGACCGACGAGGTATGACAACAACTGCTCGGCGAGCACCGGCAGCGCGAGATAAAAGACCGTCGGCCGCAGGCGGCCCGATGTCAGTGAGCGAGGGGTGGCGTCAGTCATCGGCAGGCCGCCACCCCGATCGGTCGAGCCCCCAACGAACTAATCCGGCGACCTCGCAGGCCGTCATCACGTCGTGGCAGGTCGTCAGCGGGAGCAACGACCGCCTGGATGCCACGAGGACGACGGGTCGCCCGAACGCGAGCGGGCGGCCGTCCTTCGCGACGACCACCCTCTGGATCGCTCCGTTCGGCAGGATGAAAGTCTTTCCGAACGGACCGAGGTGCCAGCGCACGGATAGCCGTTCCGGCTCCACCGTCGTCGTGATCCGGCCGCGGAACGCAAAAAGGATCGCCGCGAGGAGCGCAGCCGCGACCAGCGCTTCCGGCACCTGCCAGAGCGGCCGTAGCCCGCCTCCGCCGTTCATCACTTGCCGTGTGGCCGCCCAGAGCTCCCCGTACCAGATCGTCGTGACGAGGCCGGATAGGAGAACGGCGGCCGCCACGAGCAGTAGCATGCCGGGCGGGAGTACGGGGACCGACAGTCGGAGGTGCTTGCCGTCCATCTGCACGATCCGAACGCTGCTCACCGCGGGCAACTCTGAAGGCGGGATCGCATCGGCGTTCCGGCCGCGCTCGGCGAGCTGCCGGTACGAGGCCTCCGGCCTTCAGGTTGCCTCTCGCGTGCGGTGCGATGCGGGCGTTGATCGCGTCGATCACCCAGTCCTGCTCCTGCGGTGTCAGGCTGGTCTCGAGATCCAACCGTTCCGGAAGCCCGTCGATTACGATCCGGTACACGGGCTTGTCGTTGAGTTCGTAAGCTTTCTCAAGTCTCGCCTGAGAGGTCGAAGTGAGCCGGATCGAGCTCGTCTTCCGGCGGCCGAAGAGAACAGTCTGCCGGCAGACCTGTTCCCGATCGATGAGCAGGAGCGTCCGCTCGTAGACCGCGCGGACGGCCCCGAACGCGGCGAGAGCGCCTATCACGCCGAACGTGGCGCAGAACGCGACCCCGAGCAGCTCCGTCAACCGAACGCCGTCGAACAGAAATTCGGCGGCGATGATCGCCGTCAGCGTCCATGCTCCCACGTTCCAGACCGCGACGAAAAGGACTTCGCCGGCGGCGAGGCGACCTGCCGCCTCGATCACCAGTAAGATCCGGTCAGACGTCGATTCCACGACGGAAATGCGGCTGCCGATCGGAAGGGATGGCGGACCGGTGACGCTCGTCTGGACCATCGGCCCACTGCTCGGATGAGCCTCGCTGTGTCTGCCGCAAGGAACGCAGGGCCGGCTCGGTCGGATCAGTGCATCATTCCTTCCACCATAAGGCGATCCACGGCCTCGGCGAAGCCCGCCAAGGATCGCTCGATGACGCCTTCATCATGCGCCGCCGAGGTGATCATGCCCATGCCCATGCAGTCGACGCCGCCCATCAGGCAGGCGACGCGGAACGCGTGAGCGAGCTTGCGATCGAGGGGGCGATCGATCAGGCGGAAGTCCCCGTCGTAGGGGACGAAGTCGTCGCCCTCCGGCGGCGGGCCGTCGTAGTTCGGCAGCACATGCGTCAGGCTGAACTCGCCGTAGGCGACCCAGTTCGAATCGTGCTTGCGGAAGATCGCATTCAGTCCGCGACGCAGCGCGCCGGCCGCCTCGGTCGCTTGGCGACACGGGGCACCGGTCGCGACATGCCGCAGCATCTCGATACCGGCGACCGCCGACAACGGGTTCGCGTTGTAGGTGCCGGGGTGCTTCATCTTTTTGCCATACCGATTGTCAAACGCCATCGCGTCCAGCAGTTCGGCGCGGCCGGCGAGGCAACCGCCGGGCAGTCCTCCGGCGACGATCTTCGCGAGCGTCGTCATGTCGGGAGTGACGCCGTAGACCTCTTGTGAGCCGCCGGGTGCGACGCGAAAGCCGGTGATGACTTCGTCCATGATGAAGAGCGTGCCGGTCGCGGTCGTCAGCTCGCGCAGCGACTTGAAGAACTCACCGCGGATCGGCACTACGCCCCATCGGCCGCCCGTGCCTTCGACGATCACGCACGCCGGCTTATGGGTCGCAATGGCCTGCTCGACGGCGGCGAAGTCGTTCGGCGAAACGACGACGAGTTGATCGAGCACGTCATCGGGCAGGCCCGGCGTCGGATAGCGCGGATCATCGTGCGGCGGATCGGCGGCAGGCGTGAGTTGATCATGCCAGCCGTGGAAGTGTCCCGCGAACTTAAGGACTTTCGTGCGCCCCGTCACGAGTCGCGCGACGCGGATCGCCATCAGCGTCGCCTCGGTGCCGCTGCTCGTGAAGCGAACCTTCTCGGCCGCCGGCACGAGGTCGATCACCCGCCGGCCCCATTCGATCTCGGCTTCATGGCAGGCTCCGAAGTGCGTGCCGATCTCCATTTGCCGCTGAACGGCGCGCACGATGTCGGGATGCGAATGCCCGAGCAGGAGCGAACCGTGGCCCGACCAGAAGTCGATTAACTCCGGACCGTCGATCGAGTGCTTCGTGGCGCCCGACGCCGAATCGACGTAGACGGGGAACGGCTCCAGAAACCGCCCGTCGTGCGTCACGCCGCTGGGAAAGATTTTGAGAGCGTCGCAATATCGCTCGGCGGATCTCGCGAACTTCGCCTGATACGCCGCAGTCATCGACGCGGGGGCAGCCACAGCCATGGAAGTCGTTCCTCTCCTCGTTCCGAGTCGTCGTGGCGAGGGCCATGCCCACCACGAACCGGTGCGTGGCACGCCCTGACGGAGGAAGGGCGTGGCGAGACATCTGACATCCACGCCCATCCCGTTGGTCTGGGCGTGCCACCCAAC
>JACCRE010000098.1 GCA_013813775.1 Planctomycetaceae bacterium | reverse complement strand
CGGCACCGCTACATACAGATCGACCTGCCGCTACAGTCACCAGTGATCCGCATTAGACGATGAACCGGGTCCGAGCGCGGCGGCGACAGACCGCCGCCAACTCGTTGACCAGTTCAGCCATGGAGATGCCCTTTTCCAGGACTTCGTCGCAGCCGGCGAGTTTCCAGGCGATGATTTGTGCCGCGGAGGCGGTGCCTGACATCCCAATCAATGGACCGGCGAAGCCCAGTGCCCGCATCGCGTGCACGAGGTCGGCCCCGTCCAAGCCGGGCATGACGAAGTCGGTGATCGTGGCGTCAAACGCCGCGGGGGCTGCCGAGAACAAGGCTAATCCCGCCGTCCCGTCTTCGGCTTCGACCGCTTCGCCACCGGCCTTGGCTACGGCGTTCGCGATGATCCTCCGGGGCACCCGGTCATCGTCAACGACAAGCACTCGCATTCCGCTGAGCGGGCCACGGCCCAGCCGTTCTTCGTGACTGGCTCCGGGGGCCACGGCCTTCACTGCGGAGTGCGGCACCTGCTTCATCACGCATCCTCCGTGCGGCTCGAAGCCATCCTGAGACACCCGGATGGCCGGCTGAAAAAGCCCGACCATCGGGTCTGGCTTGCCAAGAGATCGTGATCATCTGCGAATCCCCCAATGCACGGTATCAGGCATAACAAACGTCGGTGCGTCAGGGCCGTTTCCAGACGATCCTAATAGTGCTCCCCAGTAATGCCGCCGGTGTCGTTATCTCGTGCGACCGTCGCGACGCAGCTTGGAGGGGTGAGATGTCGAACCGCAGTCATATTGAAAGGCTGCCAGCACTTCAGATTCCTGGAAGAATCAAGCAATCGAAGTGAGGGACGGTTTGTTGCCGGCCATGCGTCACAGTGCGCAACTGACCTCGTCGCACGCATGCGCCAAACGAAAATGGCGGCAAGGCGCACGGCCCTGCCGCCATTTCAGGTTGTTCCGCGTCGGTTCAAACCGGGCGAACGTTCTCTGCGTTCGGCCCTTTAGGGCCGCGGCCTTCGGTGAACTCGACCTTCTGGCCCTCGTACAGGTCGTCGAAGGTCGCTCCCTGCACGGCGGACATGTGAAAGAACAAGTCCTTTCCCGTGCCCGTGTCGATGAAACCAAAACCCTTGTCCGTCAGCTTCTTGATCGTGCCTTGAGCCATCTCGTCAGCCTTCCTCGCGTCAACACACCCGCTGCCGTCGAGGAACATCCGCGACCGCCACACCGAGTGCGACTATCGTACCATTTACACCGTAAGACACCACCCCTAGCCTCAAATCGGTTCCCGACGAGCCGGTCAATCGTCGCCACCGTCGTCGCACAGTGCCCTCCGGCCCGTGGCGTTCCAGCAGGACATGCGCCTCGTTATTGCTTGAAGACCACTTGAAACTCGCCGAAGTTCCTTGATGCGGCTTCACAGCGTCGCAAATCTTCAGCGCCTAAAACATCACACCATGTGCGGCGGTGAATTTCTGAAGCCGCTCGCGGTCAACGTCTCGATAGTACAAGGATTTTTTGATCGACCGTGATATGGCGACGCAGAGCGCGTTCGTCGCATCCGGGCGTATTCGCATACGACCGACCATGCGCGGCTGGATCCCGCTTGTGACGTTTCCGCTCGCAGTGGCGCTGCTCTCGCCAGCGGCCTGGCCGCGGTGGGCGTTGATGTGGGCTTTAGCGATCAGCATGTTCGCCGGCTGTAAATGGCTCACTTGGCGCAGGTCGAACGCTACTTACGCCGCCTTCTGGCGACATGCGGCGTATCTCATCGCCTGGCCGGGACTCGATGCCGACGCCTTCCTCGGCGAGAAGACAACAAAGAAGCCATCGGTGACGGAATGGCTGATGGCAGCGGCGAAGCTTGCCGTGGGGATGGCGATTCTTTGGACCGCTGTGCCGGCGCTCGATGGTCGGCCCGGCTACCTCCGCGGCTGGGTTGGGATGCTCGGATTGGCCTTCGTGCTCCATTTCGGACTGTTCAATGTGCTGTCATGCCTCTGGAGGTCGGCCGGGGTCAACGCTCGGCCGATCATGGACATTCCGATCGCGAGCGCGTCCGTCTCCGAGTTCTGGAGCCGTCGGTGGAATGCCGCCTTTCGTGATCTCACGCACCGCTTCCTTTTTCTGCCGCTTGTCACTCGGATTGGACCCCGGACCGCAGTGGTCGCCACGTTCCTGTTCAGTGGACTCGTTCACGACGCGGTGATCTCGCTGCCCGCGGGAGGAGGCTACGGCGGACCGACGGCTTACTTTCTCATACAGGCGCTGGGAATTTTCGCCGAGCGGGGTCGAATCGGACGACGCCTGCGGCTGCGGAGGCGCTTTGTCGGCAGAGTCTTCACCTGGGCGGTGATCGTGGGACCGGCGCCGCTGTTGTTCCATCCGCCGTTCGTGACAAAGGTCATCGTTCCCTTCCTCGAGTTCCTGATCGCAGCCCGATGAACACTTCTTGCCTGATGCTGAGCGCTGCGTCGTCCGTCGTCTCGTGGCATGGGCGAATTGATCTGACGGAACTCATTACCGCGGCCGGAGCCGCGCACTTCGGCATTCTCGTTGCCTCGGCACTCGTTCCGTTCCAGCTCGATTGGAAGAAGGAGTTCAGTCCTCTCTCGCGACTGCACCGTCAGATGTATTGGATCTACGGTGGCTATGTCGTGCTCTCGATCATCGCGTTCGGTCTGATCAGTCTGTTCAACGCGGCGGAGCTCTCCGCAGGTGGGGGACTGGCCCGAGGCTTCTGCGGCTACGTGGCGGTGTTTTGGGGGGTGCGACTGGTGCTCCAAGCCGTCCTCGACGTGAAGGAACACCTCACGACTTGGTGGCTTCGGCTCGGCTATGGCACACTGACCGTGCTGTTCGTAGCCCTCACGCTCGTTTACGGCTGGGCGGCGCTGCGGCCGAGGATGTGACGCAAATCGTCTACCTTCCGTCAGAGAAGCTCGCGAATCGGCGTTGGATCCTCGAGTACCGGCGTCGGACGTCCGGATGGATCTAGCAACTGCAGCGATGGATCGATTCCGAGACAGTGATAGATGGTCGCGTGCAGGTGATCGGGCCGCAGGGGCCGCGACTTTGGGGCCTGACCCTTCGCATCGGTCTCGCCGACGATCAGTCCGCCCCGCACGCCGCCGCCCCCGAGCAGGCAGAACATCGCGTCACCCCAGTGATCGCGGCCCGGCGTGCCTTGGCTTCCGGGCGGGCCGCCGTTCCCGCCGTCATTCATTCGCGGTGTGCGGCTGAATTCCCCGCAGACGATGACGAGCGTGCTCTCGAGCAGGCCGCGCGCGTCGAGATCCTCAAAGAGCGTCGCGACCGCCGCGTCGAGCTTCGGCAGATAGTTTTCCATGCCGGCCTTGAGATCCCAATGGTGATCCCAGCCACCGAAGTGTGCCGTCACGAACGTCGCGCCGGCTTCGACGAGCCGCCGGGCGAGCAGAGTGCTTTGGCCCCAAGTGTTGCGACCGTAGCGGTCGCGCAGTGCCGGGTCTTCGGCGGCAAGGTCGAAGGCCTTGCGGGCATGCTCGCCTGTGATCAGACCGAGTGCTTCTTCATCGAATCGATCCATCGCCGCGAAGCTGCCGCCCGCATCCACGGTCCGGGAGATCCGGTCGAGGCTATCCACCAGCGATTTGCGGTGTTCGAGTCGGTCCATCGTCAGGTCGGGGGCGAGGTCGAGGTTCTGGACTCGAAAGCCCTCGCTGTTCGGGTCTCCGCCGGTCTGGAAGGGATCGTAAGGCGCGCCGAGGAAGTTCCCGCCGAAGTATCCCGGCGTGAGGCCGATGCTCGACGCGGTCGGCGCGGCGACGTAAGGCAGCATCCCCGGCCGACGGGCACCGCGCTCGCGGGCGATGATGGAGCCGATCGAAGGGAAGCGGCCCGCCGTGTTCGCACCGCTGACGCCCATGTCTTTGGTCGTCAGCATCCGATGACCGCCGGCGAAGTGGTCGCCGGTGCCATGGTGCAGCGAGCGGACGATCGAGAACTTGTCGGCGATCTTCGCCTGCCGCGGGAACAGCTCCGAAATCTCGATCCCCGGCACGTTCGTCGGGATCGGGTTCCAAATGCCGCGAACCTCGGCCGGCGCCTCTGGCTTCAGGTCGTAGAGGTCGATGTGACTGGGGCCGCCATCGAGCCAGATCAAAATCGCAGCGGTATCCTTCGCGGAGGCGGCTTCCGCGGCGAAAGCCTTCGCCCGCAGGACATTCGAAAGGCCCACGCCAGCCATGCCGGCGACGCCGAGCTGCAGGAAGCTGCGGCGACTGAGCCCGTCGCAGTATCGCCCGGAACGCCCCGCGTCAATTCGCAGCATGGCCCGCTCCTATGTAAGCTCGCCTGGGGCCGACCGTGGGCTCCCGTGCGACAGGATACCCGGTGCATGGGGGCACCGACAGTACCAAAGGCCGCTTGAAGCCGCCGCGCTGGTTCATCGAAAAGCAGAACGCCTTCCAACATCGTTCGGCGCCGTTCCGCGATCGTTCCAAGCTTCCGAAGAGACTTCTTAACGAGGGAGACTGTCATGCAACGTCTTGCATTGATCATCGCCGCGGTTGCTCTCATCACACCGGCGACCGCCGTACCTGCCGACGTCAGCGTCTCCGACGACGCGCAATTACGGCGGGCCGTTTCCGGGGCCGAGGCGGGCACAACGATTCTCATCGCTCCCGGGAGCTATTCCGGGGGAATCTCAGCCCGTGGCCTTCGCGGTGAAGAAGGCCGCCCGATCGTGCTGCGTGCGGCGGACCCAGAGCACCCGCCTGTCTTCGAAGGAGGCGGCTCGGGCATCCACCTTGCGGACGTCTCGGATTTGGAACTGCACGACCTGATCGTCACCGGCGCGAGCGGCAACGGGATCAACATCGACGACGGCAGTTCGGCCGACACGCCGTCCCGCCGCATCGTGCTTCGGGGCGTCGTCGTGCGCGATGTCGGCCCCGAAGGAAACAGAGATGGTATCAAACTCTCTGGCGTCGAGGACTTCCGCGTTGAAGGCTGCACCATCGAGCGCTGGGGTGCACGCGGTTCGGGGCTCGACATGGTCGGCTGTCATCGCGGCGTGGTCGCCGACTGCGTTGTTCGACATACCGAAGGAAAGGGCGACAACGGAGTCCAAACGAAAGGCGGTAGCCGCGACATCGTCATCCGCCGCTGCCGTTTCGAGTGCGCGGGTCAGCGGGGAGCGAACGTTGGCGGGAGCACCGGGCTCGCTTATTTCCGACCCCGCCCCGAAGGTTACGAAGCCACGGACATCACGGTCGAAGACTGCACCTTCATCGGTTCGTTGACTCCGGTGGCCTTCGTCGGCGTCGATGGGGCGACGGTGCGGCACAACAC
>JACCRE010000072.1 GCA_013813775.1 Planctomycetaceae bacterium | reverse complement strand
GAATCAGGTTGAGCGTTTCATTTCCGCGAAGCCCACGCTCTGCGGACCGTGGGGCCCAGTGTTCGATCGACGCGCAAAACTTCGTTCTGAAGCTCAGTAAACAGTTCAGCGAGTTTCAGGCTGCGGTTCTTCTGCTGTGTTTCGATTTTCGATCTTCGTGCTGCGGACTTCCATCTCGGGTCCGCACACGTTGTGCAGGATCATGATCTTCTGCCAGATCTTGCGCGACAGGCCGCTCGTGAGCTGCTCGATGTCGTTGACGGCTTCGACGGCCTGACTGTCCTGGAAGTTCTGCACGTAGAGCGCGGCGATCTTGCCGATGAGCGCCAGCATCTCGCTGCAATAATCGAGATAGCGATCGAGCTCGAACGGCGTGAGATTGTGCTTGGGAGACGCGGCCGTCCGGCGACCCCCGAACAGAATCCGCTCGGGGTCTTTCGTCAATTGGTGCATGTCGATGATGTGAGCGAGCGATCGCAGCTCGTGGATCGCCTGCAAAGCTCGCCGGCGCTTCACACGGCCCTCGAAGGTCACGAGAAAGAGAACGGCCGCGCCGATAAACACCAGTTCGCTGATGCCCGCTTCGAGCGACTGGATGAAGTCGATGAAACTGATATTGCGCGCCTGGGGAGCGAGCACGGCGATCATGGCCGTGAAGCTCACGAGGATCAATACGGCGAGCGCCGCCGTCACGGCGCGCAGCCACAGAATCGGTTCACCGATCTGAGCGCTGCGTTGGCTGGCGTGGCGGGCGATCTCGACGAGCCGGTGGCAGACGTCGCGCAAGCCCGACGTCGGAAAACGCTCGCCGATCCTCGTCGCAAGCACCTCGACGGTCCTGATGATCTCGGCGGAGTCGAGTCGAACGTAACGGTCGGCGTTCAATGCATGCTTTCAGTCAAACAGGTGCTGATTGCGCTCGAACAAGCTCCCCTCTCCCTGGGGAGAGGGGTTCACTGGCGGTGTCTCAACAGATCCACCCGCCGCCCAGCACCCTCTCGCCGTCATACAACACACAGGCCTGTCCGGGAGCGACTCCGAACTGGGCCTCGTCAAAGCGAACGTCGAAACCGCCCTGCTGGTTCACGTTGACGGTCGCCTCGGCGGCGCGGTGCTGGTACCGAATCTGCGCTTGGCACCGGAACTCCGCGGGCACGTCGGCGAGCCAGTTCGCGCGATCGGCAGAGAACGCGAGTCGGCCGAGTTCATTCCGGGTGCCGATCACGACCCGCTTCGACTCCGGTTCGATCTTCACGACGAATCGCGGCTCTCCGAAAGTGACGCCCAGCCCTTTGCGCTGGCCGATCGTGAAGCGCTCGAAGCCCGGATGCGTGCCGAGCACGTTTCCGACCGTGTCGACGAGTTCACCAGCGGTGTCCGTCTCACCGCGATGCCGACGCAGGAATCCCGCATAGTCATTGTCGGGAACGAAGCAGATCTCCTGACTGTCGGGCTTGTCCGCAACCCGCAATCCCGTCTCTCTCGCGAGTTCGCGGATCGAGGACTTCTGAAGGTCGCCGACCGGAAACAGCACGTTCGCAAGCAGGTCGCGGTCGAGCCCGAAGAGCACGTAGGACTGATCTTTGCTGCGGTCGAGGCCGCGGGTGAGATGAAGGGAGGACTGATGTCTGGTGTCTGCTGACTGGTCGTCAGAGAAACGATCGGAAGTCCGAACCCCCGACCCCCGACTCCCGACCTCTGACCCCCGCGGCTCCGCCGCGACGATCCGTGCGTAATGGCCCGAAGCGATCTTCGTCGCACCGACCTGCCGCGCGAAGTCCCACAGGCGGCCGAACTTCAACCAGTTGTTGCACATCACGCAGGGATTCGGCGTCCGCCCCGCGAGATACTCATCGGCGAAGTAGTCCTTGATCCGACCGAAGGCCTCGCGAAAGTTCAGCGCGTGAAAGGGAATGTCGAGAGCGTCGGCGACGCGGCGAGCGTCGGCGGCGTCCGACGCCGAGCAACATCCTTGCTTGTGGGGCTTCGCGTTGAGGGTCGGCAGCCCGACGCCGTCGTCGGCCGCGCAGGCGTCGTCGGTCGCGCCGCTGCGCATGAAGAGACCGATGACGTCGTAACCCGCCCGCTGCAACAGCACGGCCGCCGCCGAACTGTCAACACCTCCGCTCATCGCCAGCACGACACGCTCAGGCATCTCAAATCGCTAATAGGTAATGACGCACGGACTCCTGCGTCATTATCCCGTGAACGGCGGCAAAGCGAAGCGAACAGCGGCTCTGTAAATCGCGAAGTCGATGAGAGAATGCTTCCGTCTATCGGAAGAATCCACGACGCAGCAGCGCATCGACCGTCGCTCGGGCCACAGGACCTGCCGCTTGGCCGCCGGAGCCAGCGTGCTCGAGCAGCACGACGAACGCGATCTGCGGATCGTCGGCAGGTGCGTAACCTGCGAACCAGGCATGGTCGGGCTTGTCGCCGCCGACTTCCGCCGTGCCGGTCTTGCCGGCGATGGCGATCCTGGGATGGCGAACGGTTTTATAGCCGCTGCCGCGCGGATGCGACACGACCCGCTCCAGCCCTTCGCGAATGCGTGTGAGCGTGGCGGGCTGCACTTCTTCGACTTTGACGACGCGAAGGCTTGGACGAACCTGTTGCTGAGTTTCGCGCACAGGTCCCGATCCGCGAACGATGTGTGGCGTCACCAATCGGCCGCCGTTGGCGAGGGCCGCGATCGAGCGAACGACTTGCAAGGGCGTCGCCGTCAGGTCGGCCTGACCGATGAAAAGACCGAGCGCGTCGGTGCGTTTGGCATCTTGCGGAAGGTGCCCGGTGACTTCGCCGGGAACGTCGATGCCCGTCCGCTGCCCGTAACCGAACCGGTCCGCCCAAGAGATGAGCGGCGCAGCGCCAAGGACGCGCGCGCTGTGAAAGAAGTAGACGTTACAGGACTCGGCGAGCGCGGTGACGAGCGTGGTCGGACCATGACCGACGCCGAAATGGCGATAGATGTAGTCCCGATGGCGGTCCTTCCGATCGAGGTATCCCAAGCAGTCGAAAGGTTCATCGGGGTCGATACGCCGCGAGTCAAGTAACGCCGCCGCCGTGACCGTTTTGAAGACCGAGCCGGGCGGCAACGCGGCCGAAGTGACGCGATCGAACAGCGGCATCGCCTTGTCGGAAAGCACCTTCTTCCACAACTCCGGATCGCGATCTGCGGCGAGCGCGAGATCGAAACGAGGAGCCGACGTCGATGCGAGAATCGCGCCGGACCTGAGATCGAGCACGACGACGCACCCGCCCGCCGTATCGGGAACCGGTGCTTCCGCCGCCTTCCGCACACCCGCGATCGCCTCGTCGAGCAAGTGTTCGATTTCGGTTTGGAGTCCGGCATCGACGTTGAGCACGAGGTCGCGACCGACGCGCGGCTGGCGTTCGATCGCAGTTCGAATCGTTTCGCCGCGGCGATCCAACCACACGCGACGCAGTCCGGCGATGCCGCGCAAGTGACGATCGTACGAACGTTCCACACCGGACTGGCCGACGCTCGTTGTCGGGGATTCCGAAGCGCCGATCGCGTCGGCGTTATGGAAGCGATAGCCGATCACATGCGAAGCCGTGGCACCGAGCGGATAGCGACGACGGCTCGAAACCCGCACTCGCGTTCCGGGAAAACGCTCCGGCAGCGATTCAACGTCCGCCGCGACGGCCAAGGGCAGACCGGTCGCAATCTCGTGGTAGTCGAGTTCTTCGGCGAGCACCAGCGGCTCTTCGACGATCGGCCGGGGCGAGGTCGTCACCGCCCGCCACACATGACGGCCCGCCGCCTCCCACCACGTCGTTGCGGGAGGAGCTGTTTCCTGCGCAGCGGAAGAAAAGAGAGACGCGGCTCGCCGGTCTTCGACGGTCCGCCGCAGTTCCACGATCTCTCGCTGACGGTCGGTGAAGCGGCGTTGAAGTTCTTCGATGCTGAGGCCGCTGATTTCGACGAGGCTCGCCCACAGGGCCTCGCGACGAGCGAGTGCGATTTCTTCGGCCGCCAAGACCATTGCGAGATCGCGGCGTTCGGGCTGTGTCAATGACCGCAGCGCTTCGCCTCGCAGCCACGCCGGGTCGGCAGGTCGCTCGAACCACCGGTAGTGCAGGAGCAGCGAGAAGGTTTCAACGTCCTCGGCAAGAATACGGCCGTCTGACGAGATGATGCGGCCGTCGCGCGCCGGTATCGGTTCCAGCACCGAGCGGACCGCACCATTCGAGGCTTGGAGCAGCCCGTTGCGATTCACTCCCAGTTCGGCGATCCGCAAAAAGACCGCCAGGAGCGGCAATGAAATCAGCGCGACGAACACGCGCAGCCGCCCGTCGGGACTCTCGGCGACGGCAGTCGTGGAAGCCTCCGTCGCTTTGTTCCGGGAATGGTTGAATGGCGGCGTCACGCCTGTCCTCGAGTCTTCAACGGAACAGGGGAATCGTTCGCGCCGCCGAAGCGCGTCGAACGCTGCCACCTAAGAGTCGGGTGACGAGTGACGTCGCCAGGGTCCAAACGGCCATCACGAGCGAACTCGTCGTGGCGATGGCGAATGCGTTCATTAGCAGTTCCACATCTTCAGGGCGCGAAACAACCGTGTTGGCGAGAAGACGTGCTCCGAACTCGATCACCGCCACGAATGCGAACGCTTGCGCGACTCTCCATAGACCATTCGACACGCGTGTCGGCGAGGCTTCCCGCAGCACCGTCGTCGCCAGCGCGGCAACGAGCATCGTGACGCCTAAAGGACGGCCGGCGAGACCATCGCAGAGCAGTCCAGCCATCGTCGCCCAGAAGATTCCACCACGATTCCGCCCAACCATTGACGCGGCGAGCAAGACGGCGCTCGGCAACCACTCGGTGCCCGTGCAAGCGCGCAATGCCACGTCCACGAGAAACGCAGCATACATCCCAAGAGCGATCGACAATTGCTGAAGAGGTCGCATCAGCCGTCCGGCGAGGAAGAAGGATCAAGCGGCTTCGGAATCAGCACGTGGACATGTTCGAGCTTCAACGGGTCGGCCGCGGGGTGCAGACGAATGTCCCAATGCGGCGCGGCGTCTCGCAATTCGGCGTGTTCGATCAGGCCGTAGTAGAGCGGCTGCGGAATGCGGCCCGTCGGGTCGAAGGAATAGACGTGATCGCCCACGGCGACGGTCGCCGTCGACGGCACGTACTTCACGACGCAGCCGCCTTTTCCGTCCCCCTCGATGATGCCTTGCTCGCCCAACCGAGGAGCGTCGGATGTCATGCTGACAATCGTAACGTGCGCCCGGAAATGGGGATCAGTGACAGGCAGAACCGTCGCCGTCCAGCCGCCGACCTGCTCGGTGCGACCGACGACGGCGGCCCCGGCGAGCACCGTTGCATGAGACGCGAACTGTTCGCCTTCGCCGACGGCAAGCTCGATGGATTTCACTGCGATTCGATTCGGCTGGAGCCCTGCTGTCGTGCCCGAAGCAAGAATCACTCCGCCAGGTTCGTGGCCTCTCTCGCCGCGCGCGAGCACTCGCGCGGCGACACGCTGCACGGACGCCTCAGCGACCTCGGATGACGATCCGACCGGGCCTAGTGATGCCGCGAACGCTTCCATGGATTGCCGCGCCGCCGCGAGTTCGAATCGCAGCTTTCGGACTTCCAGTTCCAGAGCCGCGTTCTCGACGGATTCCATCCGGGCCGCTTCCGGCACTTTGGCGCGGTCGTCCGTCCACGGCCAGCGGGTCATGTCGAGCATTACCGAACGCGTGCGAAGCCAGTCGGCGACCAGCAGGCCCGGCCGGCTCGCATCCCGGAGTGATGATCGCACGAAACGCTCGCCCGTCGGCCCCAACGACATCGCGATCACCGCGAGCACACAGCACGCGACCGCTCCGCCGAGCTTCGTGCGTTGAGGGCGACGATCACGCATGCTTACGCCTTCATCCTTCGTCTCACGCGGCTCGTTCGCCGCTCTCGAGGCAGCCCTTCCAGTCGGCGAAGTGATCGACACAGACGCTGGCGCCCGTCGCGACGGCGTGCAGCGGATTCCGGCCCGCCCGCACGGGGATGCCCAACTGGTCGGCGAGATACCCATCGATCCGACGCAGCAACGCACCTCCGCCCGTGAGGATCAGGCCCTGGTCGGCGAGGTCGGAAACGATCTCGGGCGGACATTTCTCGATGACCGAGCGCAGTGCCGAGACGATCCGCTCCAAGGGGCCATGCAAAGCCTCGCGAACGTCTTCGCTCGTGATCACGGCCTTCCGCGGAACGTTGGAAACGCCGTCGAGACCACCCACCTCGTCCGTGAGTTCTTCTTCGAGAGGCGAAGCACTGCCGAGTTCCTGTTTGAGCCGCTCCGCCGTCTGCGGTCCCACGGTGAGGGTGTAGGTGCGGCGCAGATAGTCGGCAATGGCGTCGTCGAAGTCGTCGCCGCCCAGCCGAAGCGATTTCGAAGCGACGATCTCACCTAGACTGAACACGGCGATCTCGGTGGTTCCGCCGCCAAGATCACAGACCATGCTCGCGATCGGTTCAGCGACCGGCAGGCCGCCGCCCAAGCCCGCCGCGAAGGCCTTGTCGAGCAGAAAGACCTCGCCGGCACCGGCGCGTTCGGCGCTGTTGAAAACCGCGCGGCGTTCGACCGGCGTCGCCGTGCCGGGAACGGCCAGGATCACTCGCGGCCTCAAACCGAAGCTCTGGCGGCTCGCCTTGGTGAAAAAATAGCGCAGCATCGCCTCGCAGACTTCGAAGTCGGTGACGACCCCCGATCGGATCGGACGGACCGCCGTGACGCCTTCCGGAGTGCGGCCGAGCATCTGCTTCGCGAGGCGGCCGACGGCCGTTCCGCGTCCCAGAACCTGTCGCGTGCCGTGCCGCAGCGCGACGACGGTTGGTTCGTCGAGCGCAATGCCTTCACCGGCGACGGCAACCCGAGTGTTCGCCGTGCCCAGATCGACCGCGAGGTCGGGGCAGAATTGCTGCCTCACCCACTGAATCATGTGCCGCCGGCCTGTTTCCACCGCGGCCGTCGCCGCGAATCGGCGACTGTAGGTCAGGTCGACGGCAGGTGGCAAGAGGAGCCTCGCGCCAAGGCGCAAAGACACTTACGATGAGATCCCCTGCAGGAGACAGAGGCGAGGAGATCTCGTCACTTTCAGAGCCGCGACCGTCAGAGGGCGTCAATCATATCGGTCTGGAGTGCTTCACTTCCTCACGCTTCAGCCGTTCAGTCAGCCGCTGGCCCACGAAGAAAGCGGCGAGGCGGGTTTCTGCCGCTTCCGCCAGCCGCAGAGATGATTCAAGGGCGGCCCCGGTGCAAAAGGGCCGTCTGCACTTGGCACGCCGCAGCATCGAGCCTATGTGAGCGACCCGCACGCCAGATAGAATCTCGGCATGAGCGAAGGCGTCGATCTAACGAAGCGACACCGACGGGGTCAGTTCTGGGCCGGGCTCGCCGTCCGCCTCGCGGGCTTAGGGCTGATCTGGATCGGGGACGGTCACAACAGCCCGTTCCGGAAGGGACTCGTCATCGCGGGGGTCGTGCTGTCGGTCGGCGGAATCGCGGTCCTCCGATACCTGCTGCTCGTGCCGGTCCTGTCGCGACTTCGAACTCGCCATGAACTTCCGCCCGGCAACCCCACAACCGCGCCTCAACGCCCCTTCTGGAAGCGGAAGCGATGGATCGCCGCGGCGGTCCTGTGGCTGGTGTTCGCGTATCCGGTCAGCGTTGGACCGGCCGTCTACGCGAATGGTCGCGGTTGGCTGCCAGCATCAGTTGTCAGCCATCTGGAGGTCATCTATGAACCGCTCGACCTCCTCATCATGAACGACCTACCGGGGTCTGGGCCGCTTTCACGGTATACCGTTTGGCTCGGTGCGCTCGCAAAGACTCACGCTGCATCGCACTGACGACTTGCCAAACGGCAAGAATCATCCTGGAGAGATAAGAACACTCCCCCAAAAACACATCGGCATCCAACGAGAACAGGCCACGTCCGATCGAACGGGACGCGGCCTGTTTGTGGTTCAACGATCGGCAGTTCTCAGCCGACGATTTCCCAGCCGTAGTTGCCGAGATGCATCGCCAGGAAGATGATGCCGGCGATCAACGCGGCGGAGGACACGACGAGCAGGCCGTCGTAGATGCCGGGTTCGGCGGCGGGCTTCGGACTAGAGCTTCGGGGTGACATTGTCGCCTTTCTGGATCTGACCGTTGCGAGGCCGTGACGACGGGATGACGGTGCCGACGGCTTTATCGGGCTCAACGCTCGTGAGCTTGATCTTACCAAGATAGTTGTTGCCGCGATAAACCGACAACGTGTGGCCCTTCTCGAAGCCGTCGTCTTTACCGAGCGAGATCACGACGAACTCAGTGCCACTCGTCTTTGAAATACGTGTGTCGAGAACTTGTCCAGTGACCCTCGGAGGCGGTTCCGCGGCGGCGACGAGATTCTCATAGTCTTCCGGACGAAGACTCATGTTGTTCGCCAAAAGTATCTGGCGATAGGTGCCCATCTGTTCGATCACGTCCTCCTGACGGGCCTGCATCGACTCGATCGTGAGATCGCGTGCGAATAGAGCGTCCTCGCCCTCCCGGACCTTGGCGAGCAGCTCGTTGATCTGCTCCTGCAACCGCTGATTACGTTCGCGTTGCCGAGTCGTCTCTTCCTGCCGGAACGTCGCTTGCTCTTGCGAAAGATTGGCGACGGCCGTTTGGCGATCGACGGCGGTGCGGGCGTCTTGCAGTTCCTGCTGCGTCCGACTGAGCTGGTCCGACGTCTGCTTGAGCTGGCCGTCGAGCAGAGCCACTTTCTGGCCGAGTTGTTCAACCTGACCGCCGAGATCCGTCTGCAACTGTTGCTGTTGAGCCGTGGCGGCGTTCGCGTCGTCGCGAGCCTTTTGGACGTCGACCTGAAGCTGGGTCGCCTTGTCCCGCCAGTTCGTCTCGGCGGTGAAGACGGCTCCGGCAAACGCCATGAAGCAGACGGCCAACACGAGCTGGACGACCACAAGTAACTTGCCGACAAATGTCATCCCCGGCTACCTCCGCAGGCGGTCGCGCGTCGCCGCTGACCGCTCCGACGATGTTTCGAACTTCCGAATCCGGCTGCGTGCGAGATCAGTTCTCGACCGCCGGGTCGTAATCGCTGTCGCGATCCTGCAATTGCTCGTTCCGCCGCGCGGCGCGATCGATCTGTCCGCCCAATCGAATCAAACGTTGCTCGAGTTGCTTGATTTGCTCGTCGACCCTGTAGCGATCGGTCCGTACCTGAGCCAGTTCCGCTTGCAGGCGGGCGATGTCGGTGCGGCGCGCTTCGGCCTCGGCGCGAATCGCTTCGGCCTGCTGAGCCTGTTGAGTTCCCTGTCGAGTCAGATCCACGATCTGAGCGTCGAGCTGTTCCAGCACGACGGCCAATGCATCGAGACGCGTCTGGATGCCGGCGGCGTCGGTGACGGCGGCTGGCTTCTCATTATCGATCGTCTGCTGAACGAAGGCGATCTGTTGGTCCAGATCCGTGATCTGTTGCTGTTGAGCCTGCGTTCGGTCGTTCTGCGCCGCCAGGATCGCGGCCGGCAGATTGGGCTTGGGTCCAAGATCCTTGCCGGTCACGCGCTCGGTGACCTTCCACTGCGAGACGTCGCCAGGCACGGCGTCGATGGCATAGCCGTCGAGGGCCGCCGCTTTTCCTTGCCAGTTCGGGCCCGCTAACGCCGTCACGCCAATGAACGCGACGAACGCGACGCTCATCACGGCGACGAAGACGACGAGGGCTTTGCCGAACTTGGTCATGTTCACCGATTCCGCGGCGGTCCCGCGGGAAGAAAGGACGCAACCGGCATTCTCACAACCGGTTGTGCCTTAAGATGTGTGCGATCAACTATACGGGTGCGACTTCGGCGGTGTCAACGTTCGAAACGATCGGTTCGAAGGCTCCAATCTTGGCCGACCGCTGCGGTCGTCATAGTCGCCCCGGCCCGTCAAACCCGACTCAATTCGCCAGGAGACACCGCCGCCGGGACCGGCACATGACTCCGGCCTGATTGGCGATTTTCCTCCTATGGAGACATGATCGGATGCGGTACGCTACAGCCGCCGCGCCGGTCCGGTCGGAATCGACCGTCGGAGGTGGGTTCACCACCCGCGTGCCGTCGCGACCGCTTCTCCAGATAGACACCTTTCAATCGTTACCATCAGATTGCGACGCGGTTGGGGCGGCCGTGGGGCCGCGACGCCCTGTCGTGGGAGCGCGCTGCGTGTCTGCCGAAACGACCTGCCGATTCGAAGAACTCGACCGTGGCGTGCTGGCCGTGACACTGCGGCCCGAATTGAACGAGGTTCCGTGGACCGACATCGAGCGCATCGGCTCGGGCATCGTCGGCCGGGTCTCGTCACATGAAAAGCCGCGCGTGCTCGTGGACCTGACCGAACTCAATCACATGGGCAGTGCGATGGTCGCGCTGGTCGTGCGGATTTGGAAGGCCGCGACCGAGAAGAGCGGACGCATGGTGGTCGTCAACCGGACCGACCTTGTCGGCGAGGTGCTGGAGATCTCGGGACTGGCGAGCAAGTGGACGATCGTACCCACCCGCGAAGAGGCGTTGAGATCGTTCGGAGCCTCGCGAGGTTCCACCGGTGCGGACGGCGAGTCGTCACGTTTGGGAATGGCGCTGGTCGCGATCGCCGGAGTCCTGCTCCTGCTCGGCGTGCTCGCACTGATCGACGCGGTCGCCGGCGGCGTCGTCATCGGTGCGCTGGGACGGAGCAATACGCTGTGGGCCGGAACCGCTCTGGCAGTCGTATCGCTCGTGGCCGCTGCGATCGCCGTCTTCAGGACGGCTGACAATCTCAAGCTGGTCGCCGTGGTGATCGCGACGCTTGCCGTCGTGGCCACGATCGCCGGTGTCGGACTGGTGTTTTCGCGCCCTGTACCACCGCCGGCCACCGAGACAACGGGTCAGGTCGTACGAGCGGCTTTCGCCTAGCGTGGCGGGCTTCCGCCCCTCAAAATCAATCACACTCATCTCGTCGAGGCGATCATGTCCACTCCCGAGCGAACGCAACCGACGCCGCCCGCCGCGGAGGCCGGCGACAACGGGCAAAAGGCTTTGCGAGCCGAGTTGGCGGAACTCGCGGACGTCGTCACGCCGGCTTCGCTCATCGACTTGCTGCTGGAACGCGCGTTTCAGTTGAACGCCACCGACATCCATCTCGATCCCGTCGCCGACGGCCTGCGGGTGCGACTGCGGGTCGACGGCCTGCTGCACGACGTCGCCCTGCTGCCGGAATCCGTCCGTCAGAACGTGATTTCGCGGCTCAAGCTGTTGGCCGACATGGATCTCACCGAACGGCGTCACAGCCGCGACGGGCATATCGCCCGCACCACGTTCGGAGGCGAACGCGACATTCGCGTGGGCACGGCGCCCACCATCTACGGCGAGCGGGTCGTGCTGCGGCTGATGCCCGACAGCCAGACCTACAACAGCCTCGATGATCTTGGTCTCGAACCGGAGCAGCATGAGCTGCTCGAGAAGCAGCTTCGCAAGCCCTACGGCATGATCATCGTCGCCGGGCCGGTGGGCTCGGGCAAAAGCACGACGCTCTACGGTTGCCTCGATCGCCTCAACGAGCCGTCACGCAGCCTGACGACGATCGAGGATCCCGTCGAACGCCGCATCGATGGAATCAATCAGATCCAGGTGGAGCCGAAGGTCGGCTTCGGGTTCGTCGAGGCGTTGCGCGGAGTGCTGCGGCAAGACCCGAACGTGTTGATGGTCGGCGAGATTCGCGATTCCGAAACCGCTCACATCGCCTGTCGTGCCGGGCTGACGGGCGTGATGGTCCTCTCGACGATTCATGCGAACGACGCCGCATCGGCAATCGACGTGCTGCGTGAATACGGCATCCCGCCGATGTTCATCGCCGACGCCGTGCATTGCGTGATCTCGCAACGACTCATCCGCAAAGTTTGCACGCAGTCCCGCGAAACGTACTCGCCGAGTGAAGCGGAAGCCCAGACTCTCGGCCTGACGCCGGAAGAGGCCGAAAAGGCGTCGCTCGTACGCGGGGTGCCTTCCGAGGCGAACTTCCGCACCGGCTACGCGGGCCGCACCGCGGTCTTCGAGATCATGCCCGTCGACAAGGACATCCGCCGCGCGATTTTGCGCGAGGCTCCGCAGTCGGAGATCGCCAGCATCGCCAAAAACAGCGGCATGAAAACCCTGCAAATGGCGACACGCGACAAAGTGCTCGCCGGCGTGACCAGCACCGACGAAATGCATCGCGTGGTCTTGTCGATGTGACCTACTCGATCGACAGTGGTGCGATCAGTGCACAGAACGCGAACGGCCCGGCAGTGATGCCGGGCCGTTCGTATTTTGTGGAGCGAAGTCGAAAGGCGTTGTTTACTCGTCGCCGCTTCGCGGAATTTCCGTCTCGATTTCGATCCGCTCGCCGTCGGGCGTGACTCGCTTTTCTTCGATCTCGATCTTGTCGCCTTCCACTTCGACTTTCTGCCTGATCCGCTCGCCGGGAATCGTTGCGGCGGGACGTGCGGGAATGACAATGCCCTCAGCGGGAACAGTTCGAGGTTGCACGCGATACGTTCGCAGAATTTCGACTTGCCCGGGCGAAAGTCCTCTTTCGAGAGCGACCAGTTTCTCCGCCTGGAGCCGCACCGCCTTCAGGTGCAAAGCATGCAGCGTCTTCCAGGCCTCGGCTGATCCCGCGGCGTAAGGCGAGTCAGCGGGAATCGCTGCAATCACGTCCGCCGGTCGCTCAACCGCGGGAGCGTCTCCAGGGCGGAAACCCGACGTTCGCTCGCCGGCCGGCGTCTCGGCGATGATGGTTTCGCCATTGCGCTCGAGTTCGGCGAGCGCGGCGGCCTCAAGCCCGATCGTCTGCGAGTGGACCTTGTTGAAACGACGCAGCACGTCGCGGATGCGGCCGTCGTAGTCCTTCACGATCACGAGCAGTTCGGCCCTCACAGGCTCGGCGAGCTCGATCCGATCGTAGCCGGCGGGCAGGACCGGTCGAAGGAGGGTCGCATCCTGTGGAGCACCAGGTCGTGCCAGGTGATCCGATGACGGATCGAGCGACGGGTCGGCCGGCTCGATTTGGCGGGCCGGCGCACCCTCTCCGACTTCGACCACGTCGGCCGGCGTCTCGGCGATCGGTTTGTCGGCCGCCCTCGACGCTCGGTATCGCTCCCGGGTGTCCTCGATCGACGTGCGAGGCGGGTCGGTGTTCGGAACGGGCTCGACGATCACGGTCTGGCCGAATGCCGTAGCGGCCAGCAGGCCGGGCGCGAGCCCCGTGACGTACAATTTGAGTTTGCGAAACATTGTGAAGTCCTTTGAGAGAGTGCATGGTGGAAACGCGGCACGTCGAACTCGGTCTGCACCGAGGGCGGTGCCGCGGAAGCTCATTCCACGCTACTGCGTCGAGTGTCTCTCGCGTACCGGGGGGATGGCCGTCCGAAACAGCCCGCCCAGTCCCTGACCACTCATCAGGAGATACCTGTGACACGGCATCTGTTCCGCCTTCATCTCACTAACGCCTCTCGATGGAACCGGCTTCGGTCGCAATGACGCGGCTGCCGGCGGTCGTGTGGCCATGCGTCCGGAATCGGGCTAAGATCGTCGCGACAACACTTCAATCGAGGAACACAACCGGATGCACCCCTGGCACGACGTTACCCCCGGCGAAGGTCTGCCGATGGACTTTCAGGTCATCGTCGAGATCCCCATGGGGTCGAGCGTCAAGTACGAGCTCGACAAGGAAACCGGCCTGCTGCGGCTCGACCGCATGCTCTATTCAGCGGTCTACTACCCGGCGAACTACGGCTTCGTACCGCAAACGCTCGCCGAAGACGACGACCCCCTCGACGTGCTGGTCTTGTGCAAAGAAGAGGTGGCCCCGCTGACGATCGTGCGCGCGAGGGCCATCGGCCTGATGACGATGATCGATACCGGCAAAAGGGATCATAAGATCATCGCCGTGGCGCTCGATGATCCCGAATACAACGGGTATCGCGACGCGGCCGAGTTGCCGGCGCACCGTCTGCACATGGTCCGTCGGTTCTTTCAGGACTACAAGATGCTCGAAGGCAAAGCCGTCGAAGTCGACGAGATTCAGACGGCCGAGACGGCTCGCCCGGTGATCGAAGACGCCTTGCACCGCTACAGCATCAAACGCCGCAAAGGTTTCACCTACCAGAAAGATTAGTCCGTCTGCTCTCTGCGGCGTTCGCAACCACGGCATTCCGACCGGCCCCTCTTGGGAACCGCCCCGATAGGCGGATTGACTGCGCCCTCGTTCAATGGTTTCTAAAGGAGAAACCAATGACGAACTCAGACACTGCGGAAATCCGCATGGGGAAGACGGTCGTGGTCGATACGCCGCTGCACAAAAGGCAACCCGGCGGAGTCAACCCGACCATAAGTGCGTCAGACCCGAACGCTCCGCGAGTCGACGAGGCCGTTGTCGCGAGTTTTGCAAACCGCGCCGATGCCGACAAAGCCGTCGCAGCCCTCGTCGCGGAAAACATCGCTCGCGATTCCGTCACCGTCCTTGACGGACCGGAACAGAAGCGAGCATTCCTGAAGGGTTACGTGCATCACGACAGTGATCGCCATACCCACTCACAGGTCGGCTCCGCGTTCTTTGCTCTCGGCGGGGCCTTTGCCCTCGGCCTGATCGGAGTGCTGATCGCGACGTGGTACACGCAAGGCGGAACGATGCTGATCGTCGCTGCGCTCGTCGGCGGATTGATCGGAGCCGCGCTCGGGTCGCTGCTCGGCGGCGTCGCGATGCGACCTGCGGACGATCGCAGCATCGACCTCGCCGAGAGTCTTTCGAAAGAGGGCACGCTCGTCGCCGTGCGAACGCCGCTCGGCAGCTCGAACGCGCCACTCGATGAAGCCGGCCGCATTCTGTCGCGGCACAACGCACGCGCTTTCCGACTGAAGGAGCACATCAGTCAAGCCGATCTGCATCCGGGCGACACGCGGACCAAAGCGGACTGAGCGGTTCGATTTCGGACCTGCCGGTTTTCGACGGCGGACGAGGCC
>JACCRE010000053.1 GCA_013813775.1 Planctomycetaceae bacterium | reverse complement strand
GCACAGGGTCGTCGAGAGCGCCCGTCGCTACGACGCCGAACGCGACGACACGTTTCGGCAGATTCGAAGGTTCGCCGCAACGGCCGACGCGGCCGAACGACAACTTGCCCTCTATCGCGACCGCATTGTGCCCAACACACGGCGTGCGCTCGACGTCTCAATCACCGACTATCCGACCGGTCGCGGCGACGTGCTGCAGGTCATCGACAACTATACGCAGTTGCTGGCCTTCGAGATTCAGATCGCACGCTACGAGGCTGACCTGGGCCAATCGCTCGCGTCGCTCGAGCGCGTCGTCGGCTGCGAGCTCGCTTCTGCCGGGCCAGCGAAAACGACCACGACGCCGCCCGCTCCGCAGCCGAGTTCATCGGTTGAGGATCATGTCGCTCCGAATTCCAGTTCCGAAGACAATGCTGACTCGCTGTAGCGACTCCCATGGGTTGCAGCGTTCGTAGTGACCGCCTTCAGGCGGTCTTGTTCAGAACTCGCTTCCGTCATTGTTAGACGAAACTTGGGTGCCACTGGTTTTGCCAGTGCTTCTGAGGAATGACGACCCCACGCGGCACTGGCGGAGCCAGTGGCACCCGAAAATCACGCACTGATAAAGCACTACCAGGGTTCTCGGAAGTACCTCAGTGAGGTTCGCTGTCTCCCGCCCGTTGCGAGGCCACCCGCCAATGCACCGTTTTCTCAGCCTCGCTCTACTACTCACCGCCACGGCTGTCGGTGCCGCAGAACCGGGGCGTATCTCGTTGTCGACGTGCCCGGGTCAGGGATATGTCGGCTACTCTTATCCCGCCATCGGCAGTTGCCCCTGCCGTGACGACCGGTGCTTTCATCCGGGTCGTTACTACGCCTGCGGTGACGACGCAGACTCGACCTACAAGAAGTCGTTCTGGAAGCGCTGGTGCAGAGCGCACTTCTGCGGCGGCTCGATGCTCAACGGAGTGCCCTGTCAGTGCATCAGCCCCCCGAGCCTGCCTGTTGCAGCCTCCGCTGCTTTCGCCGGGCCTTCGCTTCAGATTCCGCCCGTTCCAGAAGCTCCGATCGACGAAGCGTCTGACGACATCACGCCCGCACCGATCACAGATGACCCGTTCGACGCCCCTCCGGCTGCTTCTGGGCGTATTGACGGACCTCGGAATTCTTTCTAACGTCTCCCTCTAGCCTGACGTACAATGAGGCGTAGCCTCGTTTGGGTAGATTTTCGGCAAATTGCGTCTCATGACCACCCGGCAGCGAATCCTGCGGATGTTGTTGATCGTGGGGCTTGTCCCCGCGATCGCCGCCGCCGGTCTGCCGCTGGAATCCTGCCAATGCATCTCATCCGCAACCGATGCGGGTAACTGCGGTTGCGGCGACGAAACCTCCTCGTGCTGCGGCGAAGGCACGTGTCATTGCTGCGAGGCTCGAAAGACTTCGGACAGCGATTCCAAGTCGGCGAGTTGCTGTACGGGCCACGATGAGCTTGCAGCCTGCAAAGAACAGTCGGCAAAGCTGCCGTCCGTGGGTTGCCGCTGCGGTCATGACAGCGTGCCGCAGCCGGCCGTTCCGTCGTCACCGTCGATCGAGATCGCGTCTCCTTTAGACCTGTCGACGAGCCTTGCCGTGGTCGTTCCCGCGCCGCCGATCGTTGCCGGCTCGTACAGCCGCACGTTGGTAACCCGACTTCCGTCGGCGGATCTGCCGACGACGCTCTGCACGCTGCTGATCTAGCAGCGTCTCTTCCTGCCGCTCCTTCGCGCCCGAATCGTGCGCCAACGCACGTTCGTGAGTCGTGAAGACGCTCCCTTTGGTCGCGGCTAAACATCGTTTTGATATCGATCCCTCGTTGCGCGGCGATTGCGCCGCTTGAGGACACGTCATGGGTACTGCCCAAGCTCCCGTCGATGCTGCGACATCAAAACCGATTGCGCCAAAATCCGGGCGGTGGTCGACGTTCAAGTTCGTCTTCCAAGCTCTAGAAGTGCGACTGCGCTTCATCGGCATTCTGGTCGCGATCGGGCTGCTGTTCGGCTATTGGGACACGCTGCGGAACTATTGGGACAAATGGACCCGTCCCGCGAACGCCGCCGTGGCCCTTAGCAGCGGCACCGAGTTCTACTGCCCGATGGACCCGCAGGTCGTGCGGGATTCGCTCGAACCCGACGGCAGCATTCCCAACTGCCCGATCTGCGGCATGCCGCTGTCGAAACGCAAGAAGGGGGAACAGCCCGCGCTGCCCGCCGGTGTGGTCGGCCGCGTGCAGTTGTCGCCCGAGCGCGTCGAGATGGCCGGCGTGGCCACGGCTTCTGTGGGGTATCAGCCGCTCGTACGTGAAGTCCGCACCGTCGGCTACGTCACCTACGACGAATCGAAGCTGTCGGAAGTCACGACCCGCGTCGGCGGCTACGTCGAAAAACTGTTCGTCAATGAGACCTTCGCTACCGTCAGCAACGGCGACAAACTCGCTGAGGTTTACAGCCCGGAGCTCTATCAAGCGGCCCAGGAACTCGTGCTGCTCCGCGGCGGCAAGCAATTCGACGCTCTGATCAACGGCGCACACGAGAAACTGCGACTGCTGGGGATCGGTGAGAGCGAGATCGATCACATCTGGAAGACCGGCAAGACCGATTCGCGACTCGTGATTCGCTCGCCTCAAACGGGGCATGTCATCAAGAAGAACGTCGTTGAGGGCGCGCGCATCGAGCCGGGCCAAGTGCTGTTCGAGCTCGCCGACCTGACGACGGTCTGGATCGAGGCCGACGTTTACGAGAAGGATCTCGCCGCATTGCATGAGGGGCAAAACATCTCTGCAACCGTCGACGCGTACCCGAGTCGCGTGTTCGAGGGAACGGTCGCGCTGATCCATCCGCATCTCGAACGCAGTACGCGCACGAACCGCGTTCGCTTCGAGGTCAAGAACACCGATCATCAATTGCGACCTGGCATGTATGCCAGTGTGCGGCTGGCGACACCGGTGGCGGAAACCGAGCCGTTCCGTACCGAGATCGCGAAACGCCAGACCGCGCCGGTCGGCGGCGACAAGGCGGCGCTCATCGCGTGGCAGCGCAACTGCCCGGTGACGGGCCTGCCACTCGGCAGCATGGGTGAGCCGGTCTCGGTCACCGCGAAGGGACAGGAGCTGTTCCTGTGCTGCTCGGGCTGCGTGGACGACATTCAGAAAACGCCGGATCGGTATCTCGCCAAGCTCACGCCTCCGCCGCGCGACGAAGTGTTGACCGTTCCGCAAACGGCCGTGATCGATACGGGTGAACGGCAGGTTGTGTACATCGAACGCACGCCCGGTGTCTTCGAAGGAGTCGTCGTCACGCTTGGCCCAAGAGTCGGCGATCAATTCCCCGTTCTGGCTGGTCTGCAGCCGGGCGACAAGGTCGCGACGGCGGGTTCGTTCCTGATCGACGCCGAAACGCGGCTCAATCCCGCGGCCGCGAGCGCGTACTTCGGTGCGACGGGCGGACCGGCCTCAAGTGCCGGCGGATCGGTTCAACGCGCCGACGAAGGCGGAGCCTCGGTGAAACCGCCAGCGAAGGACGCAACGAATAAGGTTGCGGCAACCACGCTCAACGCCGATCAGCTGGCGGAGATCGCAAAGCTTCCGCCCGCGGATCAGAAGGTGGCGAAGGTTCAGAAACTTTGCCCCGTCACCGAACTGCCGCTCGGCAGCATGGGCGTGCCGCTCAAAAAGACCGTGGCGGGCGAGACGGTGTTTCTCTGCTGCGCCAGTTGCGAAGCGAAGCTGAAGGCTGAGCCCCAGAAGTACCTCGACAAGATTTATCGATGGCAAGATTAAAACTCCCCCTGTCCCTGGGGAGAGGGGCCGGATGCGAAAAACACGAAATGAACCAATGGATTCCCTCGCCCTCGGGAAACAGCTTCGGTCGGGGGTCCAGTCGGCCTCAACCCTGGTTCCGGCCGGACTGCTCCCGAGGGTAGAGGGGCTTTTGAGACAGTGAGAGGACAGATTCCGTCGCCGGTTGGAGCCGGCATCGAGAGCGACTCCGCAGACGCCCGTTCTCGATTGCACTTCAGGTCTGCATGTGAGGATGACGTGATGAAATTGGCACTGACTCTGTCGGTTGCGTTGTTGGCTGGATCCTCGTGGGCGATGGCACACGAAGGGCACGAACAGGACGACGCAGCGAAGCAGAAAGAGACCTACGCGCTGATGGCCGCCGCCCAGCAGATCTGTCCCGTGACCGGGATGGAACTCGATTCGATGGGCGGTCCCATCAAAGCGAAGTCCGGCGAGAAGACGATCTTTCTTTGCTGCAAAAGCTGCGTAGGCAAGCCCATCAAGCCGGAAGCCTGGAAACAGATTCAAAAGAACCTCGCCGATGCGCAGGGCATCTGTCCGATCCTGAAAAAGCCGTTGCCCGAGAACGCCGCCTCGACCGTCGTCGAAGGACGCACGGTGTTCGTGTGCTGCAAGTCGTGCATCGAAAAAGTGAAGGCCGACCCCGAGAAGACGTTCGCCGTCATCGACGCGCAGATCAAGAAGCATGTCGAGAATGAGAAGTCCGCCGACAAGAACTGAGCAACCAAAGGGATGTCTTCTAATGGCGAAGCGCTTCTCGAATCCCTTACCCCTCTCCCTCGGGAGAGGGGTAAGGGGTCAGGGATGTCTTGCCGCACCGCGATGTCTTTCACGACGTCGATTTCCTTACCTCTAGCGCAAGCGACCGAAGGGCGTCCACTCACTCCCCTCACCCCCGGCCCCTCTCCCCAGGGAGAGGGGAGTTGGTTTGGCTGCCCCTAGGACATGCACCTCGATCGCTTGCGGTTTCGCAGCGAGAAACGCAAGCGAACTCAGGGAACACCATGATCGAACGCACCATCGCCTACAGCGTCCGCAATCCGGTGATCGTCGTGCTGCTTGCGGCGGCGGTCGCCGGGTGGGGCGTTTACAGCGTGCTGCACACGCCGGTCGATGCGATTCCGGATCTCTCCGAGAACCAGGTCATCGTGTTCGCCGACTGGCCGGGCCGCAGCCCGCGCGAGGTCGAGGATCAGGTCACGTATCCGCTGAGCGTCAACCTGCAAGGGCTGGCCGGCGTGAAGGCGGTGCGGGCGACGAGCGAGTTCGGCTTCTCGATGGTGAACATCATCTTCGAGGAAGACACCGGCTTCTATTTCGCTCGCGAACGCGTGCTCGAACGGCTCTCGATCGCCGGCGCGTTCTTGCCGGACGGCGTGAAGCCCTATCTCGCACCCGATGCCAACGCCCTCGGTCAGATTTTCTGGTACACGGTCGAGGGCGACGGCTACGACCTCGGCCGACTGCGGGCCGTGCAGGACTGGTTCGTTCGCTATCAGCTTTACAGCGTGCCGGGCGTCGCCGAAGTCGCCTCTGTGGGCGGCATGCCGATCGAATATCAGATCGACGTCGATCCCGACAAGCTCCGGGCCTTCGGCGTGACGCTCGGCGAGCTCGACGGGGCCGTCGCGCGCTCGAACAGCGCGGTCGGCGGTCGCGTCATCCAGAAAGGCCGCGCCGAGTACCTCGTCCGCAGCGTCGGCTGGATCGAGTCGCTCGACGACGTCGAGAACATCGTTATTAAGGCCGTCGACGGCGTGCCCGTCACCGTCGGACAAGTCGCCGTCGTGCAATTTGGGCCGACGCTCCGCCGCGGTGTGCTCGAAAAGGGCGGAAACGAGACCGTCGGCGGCGTCGTGCTCATGCGGTACGGCGAAAACCCGCTCGAAGTCACGAAACGCATCAAAGCCAAGATCGCGCAGCTGCAACCCGGCCTGCCGGACGGCGTGCGGATCGTGCCCTTCTACGATCGCACCCGCCTGATCGACAGCGCGATCGAAACGGTCACGCACGCGGTCCTCGAAGAGATGCTCGTCGCCAGCGCGGTGATCCTGCTCGTGCTTTGGCATGCCCGCAGCGCGCTCATCATTTGCATCACATTGCCGATGGCAGTGCTGATTTCGTTCATCTTCATGCGACTGCTCGACATTCCGTCGAACATCATGTCGCTGTCGGGCATCGCGATCAGCATCGGCGTGCTCGTCGATTCTTCGATCGTGATGGTCGAGAACTCGATGCACACGCTGCATCAAAAATTTGGCAACAAGAAAGTGACGGGTGATACGCGAGACATCGTGCTACCTGCGCTCCAAAGCGTCGGCCGGCCGATCTTCTTCTCGCTGATGATCATGGTGTTGAGCTTCATTCCGGTCTTCGCGCTCACGGGGCGAGAAGGACGGATGTTTCATCCGCTGGCCTTCACGAAAACCTTCGCCCTCGTCGGCGTGAGCGCACTCGCCATCACGCTGGTGCCCGCGCTTGTGCCGTTACTGGTGCGCGGACGGATGCGCGGCGAAGAGGAAAGCTGGCTCGTCCGCCGCGTCATTGAAATCTATCGGCCGACGCTGCGGTTCCTGCTCGATCATCCGTGGCCGATCGTGCTGCTGACGGCGACGATCTTCACGCTGGGTTTCATCCCTTCGGGCTGGGAATGGGCCACGCGTGCCATTTTCGCGATCACGATCGGCTGGGTGTTGATCACCGCGCGGCGCGATCCCAGCCGTGTGCACCGAATCGCTGGCACGCTGTCGGCGGTTGGTTTGCTGTGTCTCGCCCTGTGGGCTGACGGCTCGATGACGCGCCTTGGCGGCGAGTTCATGCCGCCGCTCAACGAAGGCACGCTGCTGGATATGCCGGTGACGGTGCCGCGAGCCAGCGTCACGCAAGCGTCTGACGACTTGAAGGCGCGCGATGCCCTGCTGCGTTCCTTTCCTGAGGTCGAAAGTGTCGTCGGCAAGGCGGGACGGGCGGAGACCCCCACCGACCCTGCTCCGCTCGACATGGTCGAGACGATCATCAACCTGAGACCGCGCGACTATTGGTCGAAGCGGGAATTGAAGTACGACGACGCCGTCGCGCAATCCAAAACGGTACTCGCGGCTTTGGTCCGCAAGGGTTGGATCAAGGCCGACGCCGATCAACAGACGGGCCTGATCAACGATGCCACGATGTTCGCGATCGAAGACTTCGATCGCACGCTTCGCGCCTCGGCGCTCACAGAATCGCACGCCTTCGAATCACACCTTGCGCCCCAACTCACCGAAGCCACCGTCCGCAAAACCGTGGATCTGTTGGACGACTCTCGGAAACTCAAACGCCAACCCACGAAAGAGGAACTCCGCGCCATCGCCGAAGCACTCGCGCCCCGCTTCGGCAATGCGCTCGTCACCTCTCCCG
The DNA here is from genome assembly GCA_013813775.1 of Planctomycetaceae bacterium. Taxonomy (GTDB): domain Bacteria; phylum Planctomycetota; class Planctomycetia; order Planctomycetales; family Planctomycetaceae; genus JACCRE01. Next base: position 7,207 of record JACCRE010000053.1, on the reverse strand, counting down.
ACATCGCGGCCGTCACGAACCTCGCCGGCGAGACGGCCGAACGCCTGACGGAGATCGGCATCGTCGAATCCTCGTCCGACTTGCTGGTTTACTCGCCCGGCAGCATCGAACGCGTATGGCGCGAAACCGCCGAGACACTCGGTGCCGAGCGAGTCACCTTCTTCACGCGGCTCCTCGATGGCGTCGAAGAAGAACGCACGGAAGCCTGGCAGGCGTTCGTCAAGAGACTGAACTGGAAGCTGTTTGATCAGGCCGTGCCGCTCTACACGCACGCCGCAGCCAGGCATCTTCGCGACAAAGCGGTCGAGCAAGGATTCTGGAAGGGCCCCGACCCGCTTGAGGATTCGCCAAGCCGCGAAGCCGCAAGCGAGCTGTACGCCGCGGTCGATCCGCTCAGGCCTGCCTTCGCTGAGAATCTGCTGCTCTGGTCACGGACGGAGGATTCGCTGCTCAAGGAGATCGACAGCACGGTCCAAGTGCCCGGCTGGGGGAACATCTGGACGCAGCCCATCATCAATCGCATCGACATGCTCGCCACCGGCGTGCGCACGATGATCGGCGTAAAGGTCTATGGCGATGATCTGAACAAGATTCAGGATGTGGCGAACGAAGTCTCCGCAGCGTTGAAGAATGTGCGGGGCGCTGCCGACGTCTTCCCCGATCAAATTATCGGTGAAGGTTACATCGAGATCGACATCGACCGCGAACGGGCCGCCCGTTACGGAGTGAGCGTGGGCGACGTGCAGGACGTGATCGAAACCGCCCTCGGCGGCAAGGTCGTGACGACCACCGTCGAAGGCCGCGAGCGATTCCCGGTTCGCATTCGTTACGCGCGGGATTTCCGAGTTGACGAAGAGTCGGTGAAAAACCTGCTCGTCGCCGCCAGCCCCGGTATGAATCGCGGCATGTCGGCGCGTGCTCAACGTCCGGAAGGCGAGCCGATCGAAGGAGAATCGACTTTGCCGGAGCCGGAAGCGCCGATGCAGGTGCCGCTGTCCTCGGTCGCCGATGTGCGGATCGTGGAAGGCCCCTCGATGATCAAAAGCGAGAATGGTCTGTTACGGGCCTACGTGCAACTCAACGTTCGCGATCGCGACATGATCTCGTTCGTTGAAGAAGCCCAACGGACCGTCGCGCAAAAAGTGAAACTTCCCGCCGGAATGTACCTCGAATGGAGCGGTCAGTTCGAGCATCAGGTTCGCGCGAAGCGAACGTTGACGGTCATCGTGCCGGTCGTCGTCGCGGCGATCTTCCTGCTGCTCTACATCACCTATCACGACCTCGCGGATACCCTCAGCGTGATCGGATTAGGCGTACCGGGAGCCGTCGCCGGCGGCATGCTGTTCCAATACTTCTGGGGCTTCAACTTCAGCGTCGCCGTCTGGGTCGGCTACATCGCCTGCTTCGGGCTCGCGACCGAAAACGGCCTGGTGATGCTCGTCTACTTGCGTGAAGCCGTCGAAAAACGCGGCGGGCTCGCCAACATGAGCTTGGAGGACGTCAAAACCGCCGTGATGGAAGGAGCCGTCCATCGCACGCGGCCGAAACTGCTGACCGAGGTCACCACGATCCTCGGTCTCGCTCCCATGCTGTGGGCGACCGGTACCGGGTCGGAACTCATGCGACCGATGGCCGCCCCCGTGCTCGGCGGCATGCTCGTGAGCGACGAAGTGATCGACCTGCTGCTGCCTGTCTTGTTCTACGGCATCCGTAAGCGGCGGTGGAAGAAGTTGCATCCGGAAGAGGGGGAACTCGCTGCCCCGGTCAACGAAGAGAACCTGGAAACGAATTCTCCGTCGGAACAAGCGTTGGTCACTGTCATTTAAGTGCCAACCCGCTGCAAGGAGGTTCTCAGGATGACGACATCGATGGTCGCGCAAGCGTCTTTGAGTTCGCGAATTCAGCCCGCTCGCCGAGGTATCTGGCGACGTGTCGCCCGCGTACGCTTCGCATTTCGTCGCAGAACATCAACAGTTTCAACCACCAAACCGAGGACGATTCGCCGTCAATTACTGGTCGCGGTCAATGCCGTTTTGGGAGTAATGCTGGGCGGCCTGTTGTTCGCGAACTACCAGCGGGGGATCGAGTCGGCGATCGACAACCGTCAGGAGACGCTCGTCACGGAAGCGGTGGCCATTCATCGCGCCGTGATGCATTTGGGGCCGGAACACGGCGCCCCGGCAGTGCAGTCATACCTCGACGCAGTCTGCAGTGGGCACGGTACAAATGGCCGTTCTTGGCATCACATCGTCGTCGAACGCGGAACCGAGATTCTCCAGGTCGGGGATGAAGGGTTTTGCCGGTTCCGCAGCAGGAACCGGCACCGTGTGAACGTGACCGAATCGACGCCGTTGTTTGGCCGCGTCGCGAGCGCAATGCATCGCCCACCAGCGACGGTTGATCACATTACCACTTTGCTGTTGCCTCCAAGGAAATCAAACCATGAATCGTAGGCTCGCTCAACGAATTGTGCTGCGTCGCAAATCCTCATTCCTGCGACCGCGGAACGCCGGACCCGTCGGCGCTGGGCCGCTCGGGATGGAAAGTCTACCGACCTTGGCCGGGCCGGTTCTCGAACAGACGGAGATGACACCATCGGAAGTTGCCGATTTGCGGCGTGACCCGGAGGTGCTGGCGTCGCTGACCCAATGCCCCCGTGAGTCGATCGCAACGTCTGATGAAAGTGACGGAGGCGGCCACGGGATCGGTGGCCCCGGCTCGGGCGGTCCCCGGCACCCGGCGCAATGCAATTTCATGCCCTGTTCCCACATCTCCAGACGCAGAATGCAACCGGGACGGCGTCGAGACCTTGTTCAAGCACTCTTAATACCTCTAGCAGCCCGTTGAAGTAATCCGCTGCCGCCGACCCCACGCCTCTGAAACATTGGGAAAATGGTGGATTCCTGGCTCGAAAACAATACTTCAACAGGCTGCTAGATCGGGAACGTTCTTGAATTGCCCGTATTTCTCTTTAGGCGACAAAGAGAGATACTCCTCGGACGTTAATATCGAATTCAACTTAGCCGCAGTCTCCATAGAATACTTGCTGTCGTGTTTGCCCGTGTTCCCATTTGCAATATTCTCAAAGAATTCCTTAGACACTTCATCTTCAGTAGACAGGCTCTTGAAGACCGTGCGAGTGGTTTCTGCGGTCGTCCAGAGCTTGTTCTCTTCCAGGTCCAAGGCGACCGCTATTACACCATCATCCTTTTTTACGATCGGCAACTGCTCAACCAGTTCCTTTGGCCTGCCTTGATGTGCGATGAGAATGTCAATGCGACTTTCATCATATAGAATACTGACGCCGGCTGCAAAGGCTTCGCAGCGAGCGGGTCGAGCGGAGTTTCGCGCATCGCCATCTTCGCACCGATGATCGGGCGCAAGCGCGAGTCTTCGTCGGAGCCGATCGCTCAGGAAGAGGCCGAGCGAACGCTATACGGCTTTCGCGTGGTGCATGTCTTCGACGTGGAGCAGACCGTCGGCGAAGACCTTCCTCGATGGGCGTCCATGTCCGGCGATCCCGGGAGCATCTGGGACGCTTGGAAGAGCTGATTGCGCGACGAGGCATTCGGCTCCGTTACGAATCGCTCCACGGTGGCGCGGAAGGCGCGTCGATGAAGGGCACGATCGTGGTGGCGAAAGAGCTTTCCGCCTGTGCGACGTTCTCAGTGCTGGTGCATGAGTTCGCACATGAGTTGCTCCATCACGGACACAACCAGCGTCAGAGGCCCAGCTCCACGGTCGTGGAAACGGAAGCCGAAGCGGTGGCGTACGTCGTCTGCCGAGCGTTGGAACTAGAGACCACTCAGCAAAGCGTGGATTACATCCACCTTTACCAGGGCAACGCTGAAGTGCTCGCCAAGTCGCTGAACGTCATTCAACACACCGCCGCCCAGATTCTCGAAGAGCTGACGGCGAGCGCGACGGATCGAAGCGATTCGCGGCACGCGGCGTAGATGCGTCATTGCTTCTCGACAGCCGTTCGCGTGGCAACAGCACCCATGGCCCGTCGACACGCTCGGACGGCGGCCCATCGCTTCATCTCACGCCATCAAAACACAACCCCCCGACCATCCTGGTGGGGGTGTTGTGCCGATGTTGGTTCCCAGAAGTCGAAGACCGCTGAGACCCGGAGCGTACGGCCCGCCTACCGCGTCCGCAAGATCAGTTGGTTACCTCACGCAGCAATCGCAATGGCCGCTGCGGGCCTTTCTCGCTCCAAAAATTCGCATCCGCCCGCCAGGTTTCGTAAGATGGCGACTTCCTTCAGGTTGAGGAGAAGCATCCGTGCAACCCACGCCATTGCTGGAACGCCGCGCAGAGCCGACTTCCGTCGAAGCGCAATGGCGCGCACGGACCTATCCTCTTCCGGCGAAGTCCGACCAAGCGGTACCCGCGCCTCCGGTCAATCGGATCTACCAGCTCCGAGAGCAGCCCGAGGAACAGGCGCTGCCCGAGCTCTTGGCAGACGCGCTCTGGAATCTTCTGCCTTGGTCGAAACTTCCCGCTGAAGAATCCGACAGGCAGGTCGTCGTCGCCGCCGCCTATGTGGGCAGTCTGAGTCAACTGGAGCGCTGCCAAACCGACGTGAAGTCACTCGTGCGGGCCGCCTGCGAAGCGAACTTGGAATTTCGCCAGGAACTCGGCGAGACGTATCTTCCCGCTCGGGATCAAGCGCTCAAGTCGCAGTTGAGTGAGATGCTGAGCGAGGCCGGTGCCGATGTCTTTCTGGTCGTCCACGATCAGGATCATGTCGGTTCACATCGTTTCAATATGCTCGGCATCAAGGATCGGCTGCCCGACTCTGGGCGCGGCCTGACGGGGCAGGCGGATGGTGAACGACGTGCCGTCTTCGACGGTCGAGATCACGTCGATTCGTCCGTTGTGCGACTTAGCGACTTCGCGGGCGATGTACAGGCCCATGCCGATGCTGCCGGGGCGGTACTTATTCGGGCGGACGGCGCTGGAACCGCAGATGAGTGGGTCGAAAATCTTTGGCAGTTCGCCCGGTGGAATCGGATCGCCGCCGTTGTGAATGTCGATGACGACGCTCGACTCTTCACCACCGAGTGAAAGCGTGACGGGGAAGTCGTCCGAGCCGTGTTGGATGGCGTTGCCCATCAGGTTGGACACGGCTTGGCGGACGCGGTCGGAATCCCACAGGCCGTGCAGGTCGCCGTCGGTGCGGAATCGGATGACGCGTTTGGGGTAGGCGGCGCGGAACTCTTCAAACAGTTCGCGGCCAAGGACGGCCAGGTCCAACGGCGCGGGTTTGACGGGCATGCCGGCACCCAGCCGGGTGCGAGTGTAGTCGAGCAGATCGCTAATCATCCGTTCCATCACTGAAGCGCTGCGGGCGATCGTCAAGCCGCACTCCAGGATCTCGGCTTTATCATCGCTCACCATCGGGAGGACGGTTGCCGACATTGCAATCGCGCTCAGCGGATTGCGCAAGTCGTGACCGAGGATGGCGAGGAACATGTCGCGGGCCTGATCGATCCGCTGGGTATAACTGGCGACGGCTTGCGAGAGGGACTGGTCGATCGATTCATTGAACCGGGTCAGATCATCGACATCGCGCTCGTCGGCTTCAGGTGCGCTATCGCGCCAAAGCTGAAGCACGCTGGCGCGTAAGGCGCGGTACTCGCTCATCACTTCCAGCATGTCAAATCCGAGACTCAGGCGATCGACCGCATGGGCATCGGACGCGCCGTCGAGGGCGTCGTCCGGACTTTCCAGGCCTTTGGATTTCTTCGCCCGCTCGGCAACAGTTTGGGGCGATTTCATGTCCCGCGCGGTGGCTTCCAGGATTTGCCCGGCGTGGTCGCGCAGCGTCAGTTGGTCCAGATGTTCGCCCGCGCCGATGCTTCGCGCGAAGATTTCCCACTCGGCTAGAATAGGCTCGACATTCGAGAGGATGAAATCCGCGAGACGCATCTGTGCCTCCGGGCAGTTTCCTTTTCCGTCGGGAAGGCCGAATTGCCCAATCTCGCAAACGGCAACGCATTGTACATTGCCGGGCCAATACATCACAGCACGCCGTGCCCCTTGGGGCAGCAGGCGGGCTTCAAGACCGGATTGTCGGAGCGTCGAGGGCACATCTTTTGGCTGACGCGGTCGGCGCTCTGTCGCTTAAGCTGGCATGAATACTTGAGATGACAGGGTCGGTGACGGTCAGACTGTCGGCTGTCACGGGAATGTCTCTCAGTTTTACGACGAATTCGCCACGAGTTAACGACGAATTCGCCACGAGGTGTCAGGTAGGCGTGTCCGTCAACAGTTCGCCTGACAGGTGGAGTCGCATCCGAGGCCCTGGAAATCCGCCCTTGCTCGAAAGTGTGACTCGCGTGTCATCGCTGCGTTTCGGGAACGCTTCCGGGCTTTCGATCCTCGTTCCGGTCCCGGCGGCAGCTATTTTCTCGTCGAGCGCTGGCCCGCGGATTCACGGGCGGAACAGCAGCTTCGCCTGTGGCGGAGGCTGAAAGACGATTCTCTGCCGCGCGTGGTGGAATGGCAGCGCAACAACGAGCAGATCGATGTCGCACTCACCTGGATCGAGGGTGTGCCCGTCCCTGAGTATTTGCAGCACATCCAGCAGGGACGACGACCTGTTATCGACCCCGGTCAAGCGCTGCGACTGATTCACGGTCTCGGGAAGCGGCCTTACACGGTCCGTGAGTGGTGTCGGCTCGGCCGAATTCACGGCGGCATGAGGCGGGAACGCCTGATTCGCAGGAGAAGCTCTGGCGGTTCACCGCGGCTCCGGCGCTCGCCGCGGCTCCGACGCTCGCCGCGGGCATCTGCCCCGACTGCGGACGCGTCTCGACAGCGCGGCATCAGACGCGAGACCGCGAGCGGATCCACGACCTGCCGATCGGCGACTCGCGGGTCGCGACTCGCGGGTCGAGCTGACGGTCCGCACGTTCCAGTACGAATGCGAGGCCTGCGAGCGCCGCTTCACGCCGCCCCGCGGGCCGCTGGCCGCGGGCACGCACGCCACCGAGCGGTTCCTGGAGCGATGCGCGATGCTGATCCGCACTGGTGTACACATGTGACGTCAAGAACGCCGCGGCGTTCTTCGGCCTGCCCGAGAAGACGCTGGAGCGGTGGCTGGAGGGTATCGCGAACGACTTCGTGAACCGTTCGAGCAACGGCCGCACCGATGGCTTCAACCACGGCCTGCGCGCCGTCCTGTGGCGGGCCTTCG
>JACCRE010000015.1 GCA_013813775.1 Planctomycetaceae bacterium | reverse complement strand
GCTTCGGGTCGTCCTCTTGATTCGCGAAATCGTTATGCCGCTCGCTTCATCCGGGTCGTCGCGCGATCGACGCCCAATGCGCTCCGCAGGCCCGCGATCACCCGCTCTTGATCGCCAGCGGGCAGTTCCGAGTAAATCGGCAGCGCGAGCACCTCGCGACAGGCTCGTTCCGATTCGGGAAGGTCGCCGGTGACGTATCCGAGATTGCTGAAGCACTGCTGCAAGTGCAGGGGGATCGGGTAGTAAACCGCCGCCCCGATCTGATCGGCCTTGAGCGCCGCGAGAACCGCGTTTCGCTGACCGCCGGCAATGCGCGTCACGTACTGATTGAAGACGTGTCGTCGCTCGGGAAGGATCTCGGGAGCGGTCAGATACCCCGACAGGCCTTGCCGCTGGAACTGCTGCTGATAACGTGCGGCGTTCTGCTGCCGGGCCGCCGTCCAGTCGTCGAGGTGTCGCAATTTGACTCGCAAGACCGCGGCCTGGAGCGCATCGAGCCGGCTGTTGAGGCCGACTTCGACGTGCGTGTAGCCACCCGAGTCGCCATGCACTCGCAGTCGCCGCATCCGCTTGGCGAGATCTGGATCGTCGGTCGTGATGATGCCGCCGTCGCCCGCGCCACCCAGGTTTTTGGTCGGAAAAAAGCTGAAGCAGCCGATCGTGCCCAGCACGCCGGCTCGCCGGCCGTGGTACTCGGCTCCGATCGCCTGGCAGGCGTCTTCGATGACCGCCAGGCCATAGCGAGCCGCCGTTCGCAGCAGCGGCACCATCTCGGCGACCTGTCCGAACAGATGCACCGGCATGATCGCCTTCGTTCGCGGCGTCACGGCGGCATCGACGGCGGCAGGATCCAGATTGAAGCTCACGGGATCGATGTCGGCGAAGACGGGCGTGGCGCCGACCCGCACGATCGAGCTCGCGGTCGCGAAGAACGTGAATGGGCTGGTGATGACCTCGTCTCCGGGACCGATGCCCAGCGCCATCAGGGCCAGGATCAAGGCGTCGGTGCCGCTCGCGCAGCCAATGGCCTCATGGGCGTCGCAGTAGGTCGCCGTTTCGGCTTCCAGCATCGCGACTTCTTCACCCAGGATGAACGATTGCGTCGCGAAGACCCGCTCGACGACCTCCATCACCTCGCGCTCGATCGTCTTGTGCTGCGCGACGAGGTCGATGAAGGGGATCGGCGCGGCGTTCGCCGTGCCGCCGGAAGATCGAACCTCAGCCATAAGCGACTCCGTTCGCTCGAGCGTTTCTATGTCCTGCCACGCTGGAACCGCACGCGGCGTTCAGTTCAATAAAATCGGCACTCTTCGCAGTCGAAGTTGACGGAAAAACCGGCACATCTCGCAAAGTTCGCCTGCAAGGATTTCTTAGAAGCTCAGACAAACCGTTATCTCTCTTCTATGGCTTGCGAATCTGGTCCCCCTTTCCTCTGGGGAGAGGGGATCGGGGTGAGGGGATGTCTTGCCGCCTCATCCCGTGTTCTTCAGTCTCAGCGACCACAAAGCCGAACAAACGCAAGCGACGTGGTACGCCAACCTCTTCCCCTCACCCCCGGCCCCTCTCCCCAGGGAGAGGGGCGTTTTTGACTCTCTAAATTACTGCACCTGTTTCGTGTCCGGCCCGGTCGCCAGCCGTTCTCGAACCGGCGGGCTGCTGGGAGACGGCGTGCGCAAGGCAGGCGGGTTGGTCACCAGGTTCGGCAGCATCCGTTCGACGACCTCTTGAATGACGACTTGCGGCCGATACTCGAGCACGACCTGCGGATCGAAGCCCGTCTCGATGCGCAGGTACTTCGTGAGCTGAAAGTTCTCCGACAGGAACTCTCGCTGATTGGTCATGAACGAGTCGTGGAAGACGACCGCCGTCGGCAACGACGGATCGTCGACTTTCGTGATCTCGGAGTAATACGGGTACGGCTCGTGAATGCGTTCGACGAGCGTGAAACGGGGCTGCTTGGGTCGCAGCAGCGTTCGCGGAACCTGCAACTCGTCGAACAACCCGATCATGTAGCCCAGATCGCCGCCGTGCGGAACCTCAGTCGGCGTCAGATCCTCAAATGCGGTCGGCGTGAGGTGCGGATACCATCCGGCGAGCCGATCGATCGTCGCGCGATAGCCGACATAGGCGCCGTAATCGTTCCAGTGGCAGTCGGTCGCCGGATAGGTCTCGTGCGTGCGCGACGCCTCAACGAGACAGTCCGTCAGGTCCAGAATCTCCACGGATGAATGCTTCGTCGCGTATTCTTCCAACAGTCGTACGTTGTCGGTCTTGAACTGACGCACGACGTGATCTGCGACCTTGTCGGGATAGACCGTCGGCTTGTTCGGCACGAGCACGATGAGATAGCGAATGCCTCGCGCCGCGAGCCAGTCGTGACGCTCTTGCAGCACGCGGGTCCGCAGTTCCAGGTCTTGCTCGGTGAAGTGGCGATCGCCGCGGTAGTCGGCGATCGAGAGTTCCAGAAACAGCCAGCCCTCTTTGCCGACGGCCACCTTGTCGCTCGGCGATAAGCCGAAGCAACGCATCGCGGCGAGGTGATGCCACGACGTCAGCGTCTTGCGGAAACCGAAGGCGTCGTTGAAGAACTTCTCGAACGCCGCCGGGTATTCGCAGGCCGCGGCGTACTCCCAGCACCAGTTCGGCTGTTCCGCGAGCACGCGGTTCTCGGTCGTCGCTTCGTGCGACTCGCCGCGCGTCAACATCACGATTCCCGGGGCAGTGATCCCGGCGACGAAGCCCAGAGCCGCGATGAGATGGAATGTCGTTCGCAGAATGTTGCGGATCATCGCGTTTCACTTCCGGTTCGAAGCGGCCGGTCCGGCTGCAAGCGGCGGATGCACTATCACGGGGCCTGAATTCGGGACCGCCAACTCCGGAGGGTTCCGATGGAGCTCATGAACGCTCCGCTCGACCAATTCCTGAATCACGACATCGGGCTTGAGTTCAGCGATCGCCACCGTGTCGAAGTCGGTGTAGATCCAGCGAAAATTCGCGGTCTGGAAATGCTCTGCCAGAAACGGGCTGGGGGCCGTCATGAAGGAATCGTGCAGGATCACGGCCTTCGGCAAACGGTCATCATCGACGTTCGTCACGACCGACCAGCCGCGAATGCCCCGCCATTGTTCGAGCCCGCGCGATCGCGGGTTCGCCGGCTTCATGAAAATTCGCGGCTCCATCAGTTCCGGGAAACCCATGATGTGCATGAGGTCGCCCGTCGCCGGGCGGGTTTCCATCACGCACTGCTGCGGAGTCAGCGGCGGCGCGAGCCCGGGCACGAGACCGGCCAGGCGATTGATGATTTCGCGATAGCCGACATACCCGCCAAAGGCATTCCAGTGGCAGTCGGAGGCGCCGAATGTCGCCGTATCTTTGCTCGCCTCGATCAGCGCGGGCCGAAGATTGAGCACTTCGAACGAGCCATGGCTTTTCGCGTACGCCTCCAGCCGATCGGAGTAGCTCTCGGGAGTCGGCTGATAGGTTGCGGTCGGAACGAACTGCGGATAGACCTCGGGCTTGTTCGGCACGAGCACGACGAGGTACTTGATTCCCTGCGCCGCCAGCCAGTCATGTCGTTCCTGGAGCAGCCTCGTTTGCAGTCGCAGCTCAGGTTCGGTGCAGCGAGTCTCACGGCGGTACATCTTCATCGAGTAGTCGAGGAACAACCACCCGTCCTTCCCGACCACGACGGTGCTGGTCGGCGAGATGCCGAAGGCGTGGAAATTCGCCAGGTGGTGCCAGCGGGTCAAAGTCGCCCTAAAGCCGAAGGCGTCATCGAAAAACTTCTCGAACGCAGCGGGATAGTCGCTCGCCGCGTTCCAATCCCATGACCACGTCGGCTGCGCCGCCAGCGCGCGATTCTCGGTCGTCGCTTCGGGCGTCTCCGCCCGTGTGAGCATCACGACGCCCGGCGTTGAAATCCCGACGACGAACGCGAGCACAGCCAGCAAGTCGCTCAGGGCTTTCACGATCCTGCGGGCCACGAGTCGCACCTGTCAAACAGCAGTCTTGTGTAGGAAGCTTACCGAAGCGCGACGCCTTGAATTCTGAGAAGCCGTCCGGACGAGGGAACTGCGGAGGTCGCAGCTCCGGAGGTCAATTTCGCCGGCGTATTCCGTGGCTCTCACCTCCGAAGCTTCGAAACACTCGCTGGGTGCCGCTGGTTTCGCCAGTGCGAACGGTGACCGGTGTACCTCTACACTAGAAGCACTGGCGAAGCCAGTGGCATCCTCTCGGGAAAACGAACGGGCGACGTTCCACTAGAACTGAAAATAAATGAACGGGTTGTAAGTGCCTGCGGCGAGCTGCACAGCCGAGGCGACGAGGATCGACGCGACCGCCGCGAGCCGTCCCGTGTAACGAGCGAGCTGAAGCGGAATCGCCACCGGTCGCCACTTGCGTTCGAGCCGACGGCAGGCCAGCAAGGCTCGTGGAAGGATCGGCAGCGATCCGATCGTCGCGGCGATGAGCGCCGTCGAAACATCGTTCGCGAGGTAGCGTGCCACCGAGTGCACCACCGCGTCGCCGGTCGCGAAACCGGTCATCGATGACAGGAAATCCACCGCCTGACCGAGGTCCGCCGCGCGGAAGAAGACCCACCCGACGGCGACCGCCAGCAGCAGATAGGCATGCCCGACGAAGCGGGGCAGGTACGCCAGCAGGCGGCTGAAACCGAGCCGCTCGACGACGAGGAAACAGCCGTGCAATGCGCCCCAGGCGAGAAATTGCCAGGCGGCGCCGTGCCACAGCCCGCACAGCAGAAACACGATCAGCAGGTTGCGATAGACCTTCCAGGCGGCGCAGCGATTGCCCCCCAGCGGAATATAGACGTAGTCGCGGAACCAGGTTGACAGCGAGATGTGCCAGCGGCGCCAGAATTCAGTGACCGAGCGCGAAATGTAGGGATAGTTGAAGTTGCGGGCGAAGTGGAAACCGAACATGCGACCGAGGCCGATCGCCATGTCGGAATACCCCGAGAAGTCGAAGTAGATCTGAAAGCTGTAGCACAAGATGCCGAGCCAGGCGACGGCCGTCGGAAGCTCGCTGGCGGGAATCGCGAAGATCTGGTCGGCGGGCGCCGCGAGCGTGTTCGCGATCAAAACCTTCTTGCCGAGCCCGATCGAGAAGCGAACGACGCCCTCTGAAAAATCCTTCAGCCGCATTCTGCGTCGCACGAGCTCGCTGGCCACGTCCCGGTAGCGAACGATCGGACCCGCGATCAACTGCGGGAACAGCGCCACGTAAAGCGCAACGCCCGCCGGGTTCTTTTGAGCTTTCGCATCACGCCGGTAGACGTCGACGACGTACGAGAGCGCCTGGAACGTGAAGAACGAAATGCCGATCGGCAGATGCACCGGCGACAGTTCGATGGACGACCAGCCGCCGCGCGTCAGCAGGGGGTTCAGGTTATCGACGATGAAGTTCGCGTACTTCATCGCGACGAGCAGCGCGAGATTTCCGACGACGGACGCCGTCAGCACCCACCACGCCGCACGGCGGCCATGAAAGCGATCGACGAGCAGGCCGAAGGCGTAGTTCCACGCGATCGAAGCGAGCATCACGAGCACATAGGCTCGCTCACCCCACGCGTAGAACAGCAGGCTCGCCAACAGCAGCAGGATGTTCTTCAGCGGGCGCGGCGTGACGACGTACAGCCACAAGACGACCGGCAGAAACAGAAACAGGAAGATCGGCGAGCTGAAGAGCATCGGCGGCAGGCCCCGTCAAAAAGAAGGCGGCGGAACCTATCAGGTCGCTCCCCAGGCGACAATGGCTTTCCGGAGAAAGGACGGGCGGACGGAAGGACGGAAGGACGGAAGGACGGAAGGAAGGACGGAGAAGTGAGGAGACAAAGGTCAGAAGACGGTGAGGCGAGCGTGGCTCCCTTTTTTCACTTTTCATTTCCCACTTTTCGATTCCCAAACATTTCCTTCCGCCCGCTGTTCTTCTCCCGCAGCCGCACCGGCGCATCAGGACTTACGTCGAGTGCCTGGCGACTCGCTCCATAAGGTAGAGGATGCGTGCGAGATCGCACGGCGGACTCCCGCGGCGGCAACCTAGGCTCTGCCGCCGGACTGTGGGCCGCCGCGCCCTCGCGGGCATCTGAACGGCCGACCGACGCTTCACACCACGGG
>JACCRE010000010.1 GCA_013813775.1 Planctomycetaceae bacterium | reverse complement strand
GGCCAGGCTCAACCGCTCGACGAGCAACCGGTCGATGAGGGCCTTGGTCTCGTCGGAGATCTTCCGCCAGACCGCCTCCGGCGTGAACTGCCGGCCGCAGTCCTTGCACCGCACCCGCCGCTTGCCGTTGTGGATGCGGCCGTACTTGATCACCGCCTCGCCGTCGCAGTTCGGGCACTGCGTCATCGCCAAACCTCCCTGACAGGCCCGCCACCCAGGATACCGGAACATTACATAGTGAGGACTACCGTTTCTCGAACACTTCGGGCGATCGTTCATCGCTTCATTGTTTTTGGATCGCCGCCTAACAGTGACGAATGCCGTCAATAGCTTCGATTATGAAACGGCCTTCCCGTCAAACGAATTGCAAGCTTTGTATGTCGATCCGTTGGCCAGAAAGCTCCTGGCAGATGAAGCTATTGCTGTATTTGGCAAAGCGATATGGGTCGACAATAGCAGGGCGAATCTACTTTGTTTGAGAGTTGGCAGCGGGCCTAATATGCCATCGGCCGAAGATCGATTAGAGCCTGCCAAGATGAGAGAGTACAGACTTATCCATGACGAAGGCGACGGATTCAAGTCTTACATTGCGATCTGCCTGACCTTGCTGGTTGGACGTCGGCCTTTGGTACTCATCGACGAACCCGAGATGTGCCTTCATCCCCCTCAAGCGTACTCACTGGGCAGATTCATTGGGAGGCACGGGGTGTCCGCCAATCACACAACGTTTGTGGCGACTCACAGCAGCCATGTATTAAAAGGTATTATCGAAGAGACTGAAAATGTTGATGTTATCCGATTGTCACGTACCGACTCCCAATTTACTGGCCGTCGCGTCGCGAAAGAGATTCTCAAGGCGTCGATCGAGAAACCCAGCACTAAGTCAGAGAGCATCTTAGATGGGCTTTTTGCGGAAGCAGTTACAATCGTCGAATCGGAGGGGGATCGGCTAGTTTACGGCGCCGCTTGGGACAAGGTCGCGTGCGACTTCCCTCACGACATCCATTTTGTGTCCGTAGGAGGAGTTGGTGGGATTGCTGATCCCTGCGTCCTGTACCGAAACCTCAAAATTCCGGTATGCGTCGTTGCAGACCTCGACGTGATTCGAGAGATCGGCACATTTGAGAGCATTTTGAAGGCGGTCGCGCCAGCTGAGGCAGTACAAGACCTCATGATAGAGTGCAGGCGAATCATTGATGCCGTCAAAGCGCTTGGTCCCATCTTCGACGAATCTCAGACTCGCAGCGAACTCAACAAGCTTTTGAACGAGACGCTGGATTGGAATGATGTCAGCCAACTGAACCGAATTCGGGGCAAACTTGGTGACCTGAGCAGCGGCCTATCGCAAACAGCTCGATTGAAGAAGGGGTTGGAAGGCCTGAGACAATTTGCTGTGTATCACGATTTAGTTGCGTTTCTTCATGGATGCAGAACATACGGAGTGTTTCTAGTATCTGTTGGAGAGCTTGAGGATTGGATACCGGACCTTGTCTCTGGTGGTCCCAGTAAGAAGAAAAAGGCCGAATGGGCAAACTACGCCGCAAATCAAATCCGGGAGTCGGCACCTCGCCAGGATGACATCTGGGATTTCGTACGACAGATAGCATCGTTTCAGAGAAACGAAGGTGCTCGATTGGCCGGCTATCCGAGTCGCCTCACGCCAAACTAGTGCGTACCACCCCGGTCTCTAGCGCGATCTAGGCGAGATGGGTAACCTTCCGTTGTTCATCAAAAACGGAGGGGGAAGGGATGCAGTCGTATTCACCGGAGATGCGGCGGGACGTGCTGGCGGCCAGCGAACTCGGCGCGACGACTCACGAGATCGCCTTCGAGCTGGGCGTGAGCAAATCCTGGGTGCGGCGGGTCAAGCAGGAGTACCGCGAGCAGGGCAAGACGGCCCCGAAGACGACTCGCGACCGGCCCCAAAAGTCTTGGCGGCGTCGTCCCAGACGTCGACGCCGCCGGGAGAATGAAACCCCGCGCGTTCAAGCCCGATCGAAAGCCCGCCGATCCCGGAAAAAAGATCGAGACATTTCGGTGCGGCGACCATGGTCACGAGTATTCTCTATGGCTCACGATTAGCGATCGTCGATTGGAGTCTACAGGCTACCATGTCGAGATCGAACGGGGGAGTGCTTCCACCGTCCATACGTCACTATTGATGCAGACGAACCCTACCCCTCATCCTCCTTCCTCAAATTCGCCAGCACGCTGTAGTCCTCCAGCGTCGTCGTATCGCCCAGTGTTTCGCGGCCGGCGGCGATGTCGCGGAGTAACCGACGCATGATTTTGCCGCTGCGGGTTTTCGGGACGGCGACGGCGAAGCGGATTTCGTCCGGGGTGGCGATGGGGCCGATTTGTTTGCGGACGTGGGCCTTCAGTTCGTCCTTCAGGGCCTGCGTGCCGGTGTTCTGCTTGAGGGTCACAAAGCAGCAGATGCCTTCGCCTTTCACCTCGTGCGGGAAGCCGACCACGGCGGCCTCGGCGACGGCCTTGTGCGACACGAGGGCGCTTTCGACTTCCATCGTGCTCAGGCGGTGGCCGGCGACGTTCAGCACGTCGTCGACGCGGCCCATCACCCAGTAGTAGCCGTCTTCGTCGCGACGTGCTCCGTCCCCCGCGAAGTAGCAGCCGGGGATCTTGCTGAAGTACGTTTCTATGAAACGCTCGTGATCGCCGTAGAGCGTGCGGAGCATGCTCGGCCAGGGCTGCTTCATGACGAGCAAGCCGCCTTCGTTCGGTCCGAGAGATTCACCCTGCTCGTTGACGATGTCGGGCACGACGCCGGGCAGCGGCTTCGTGCAACTGCCGGGTTTGGTGGCCGTCACGCCGGGCAGAGGCGAGATCATGATTCCGCCGGTCTCGGTCTGCCACCACGTGTCGACGATCGGGCAACGCTCTTTGCCGATGACGTTGTGATACCACATCCACGCTTCGGGATTGATCGGCTCGCCCACGCTGCCGAGCAATCGCAGGCTCGACAGGTCGTACTTCGCCGGCCATTCGTCGCCCCACTTGATGAAGGCGCGAATGGCGGTCGGTGCGGTGTAGAAGACGTTGACGCGGTACTTCTCGATGAGATCCCAGAAGCGGCCTTCGTCCGGCCAGTTCGGCGCGCCTTCATACATCAGCGTCGTCGCGCCGTTGGCGAGAGGGCCGTAAACGACGTAGCTGTGCCCCGTCACCCAGCCGATGTCGGCGGTGCACCAGTAAGTGTCTTCGTCCTTCAGGTCGAAGACCCACTTCGTGGTCATCATCGCGCCGAGCATGTAGCCGGCGGTGCTGTGCAGCACGCCCTTCGGCTTACCGGTGCTGCCCGACGTGTAAAGGATGAACAGCGGATGCTCGCTGTCGACGGCCGTCGGCTCGCAATCGGCGGTCACGTCTTCCATCAGATCGTGCCACCAGTAATCGCGATCGGGCTCCATCTTCGTATGGAGATCGCCCGTGCGACGGACGACGACGACTTTCTCGACCGTGGGAGACTTCGCGAGGCTTTCGTCGACCGCCCGCTTGAGCATGACCTCTTTGCCGCGACGCCAGCCTCCGTCGGCGGTCACGATGAGCTTCGCTTGGGCGTCGTTGTTTCGCTCCGCGACGGCATCGGCGCTGAAGCCGCCGAAGATGATGCTGTGCGTCGCCCCGATGCGGGCGCAGGCCAGCATCGCGATCGCGAGTTCGGGGATCATGGGCATGTAGAGCGTGACCCGATCGCCCTTCGTCACGCCGAGCCGCTTGAGCACGTTGGCGAACTTGCAGACCTCGCGGTGCAAGTCGAGGTAGGTGAGCACGCGGACGTCGCCCGGCTCGCCTTCCCAGATGATCGCGGCCTTGTTCTTCCGCCACGTCGTGAGATGCCGGTCGAGGCACTGCGCGCTGGCGTTCAACTTGCCGCCGAGAAACCACTTCGTCTCGGGCATGTCACCTTCCATCACGCGATCGAAGTCTTTCGACCAGGTGAGGTTGTCGCAGGCGAGTTCGCCCCAGAAGCCGACGGGATCGTCTTTGGCCCGCTCCCACATCGCCAGGTACTTGTCTTCGCTGTCGATGTTCGCCTGGGCGGCGAAGGCTTCCGAGGGTGGAAAGAGCCGATCCTCCTGGAGGGTGCTCTGAATATTCTGCGAACCGGTGGCCGGAGCGGAGCCCATGACGACGCCTTTGATCTCGAACGACTTGCAGTGACCCGTGAAAGGGCGGCATGTCGAGCCGCCGATCACAGGAACGGGCATCCTCCCGTCAGCGAACGCCGATGGTAGGTCGCCTCACCGCAGCGGGCAAGCGAGCCGACATCGACCGGCGGTTGTCCGGGTGACGTGAGGCGGAAGAGTGCGATCAGGCAAGCTGAGAGGCGGCCATTTTTAAGGCTTGCGCCCAACTGCGCGTGCCGCTGGCTCCGCCAGTGCGAACGTTAAGATCAGCGACACCGGCAAAGCCAGTGGCACACCTTTTGAACGCCGGATTGAGAGGGCGTTCCCTCCAGACATGTCGCACCTATTACTCAGCCGACAACTCCTTCAGCATCCGGATCGCCGTCTCCACAAGCAGCTCGCCACCGCCAGCGGCGTAGAGGCTGTTGTTGGCTTCATAGCCGCCTTGTTCCAACGCTTTGCGAGTCGGAACGTAGGCCGGGCTGTCGTTGGCGAGTTCGATGACGAACGTGTGCTCGAACGGCGACGCCTGTTTGATGGCCAGGCCCAGTTCGACGAAGATCTCGCCGGGCAATGCGACAAGCGCGGTGTCATCGCCGAGCCGAATGACCTGCACCTCGGCGGGAAGGCTGTCGCGAGCACCGTCTTCGGATTCCGTGACGTCGTCGGTCTCGCGGCCGAGGTCGGCCTGTCCGCTGCGAAGCCGTTGCAAGCGCCGAATCTTGTAGGCCTTCGCTTGGATCGTCGTCGGAAACTTCTCTCCCTGGCGGTCACGAGCGATCAAGTCTTCGGCCCAGGCGAGGTCTTCGTCGCTGAAGGTTTGCAGCGGCACGTCCACGATCGCACGCTTCGCCGCGAGGCTGGGGCGAACCGGCTTGAGGTCGGGCAGCGCCTTCGCGGCGGCCACGGCGATCCGTTCGCCGATCTCGGCGGCGCTGCGGCGCGGCTTGCCCGTCGGGTCGGCGTGATTGATGTCGCCGCAGGGACCGGTCGCGAAGATCGACGTGAATCCGCTGCCGAGATCCTTCCGCAGCACGCGTTCGATGTGGCCGGGGTAGTCGGCGCTGTACTGCGTGCCGCCGACGGTGTCGCAATGCAATGCGAAGTTCACGATCGCAGCGGAAGGTTTCTCGCCGTCGCCGGTGGTGAACGTGATGAGACCGATCTCGGGATCGATCGGCCCGGCAGCTTCGACGACATCCTCGTCCGAGAGCTTCGCCCAGGTGCGCACGGTGCCGTCCTTCAGCACAAAGCGACGATTGAAGGAGACGCCATCTTCGTGGCCGGAGCCGGCTTGCACGTTCATCGGCTTCAGCGCCGCGTCGGCGTTCGCGACGGCCGTCGCGAATTGCCCGATCAACTGCGGGATGTAGCGCAGGCGATCGTTCTCGGCGAGCGGAACATCTTCATCACGGCTCATGGACTTCGCGAGATCGGTCCTGTAGTTCGGCCCGGTGTGCGAGTGCGTCGCCGACACGATCACGTTCGCGGCGGGGATGCCGGTCTGCTCTTCGATCCGCATGCGGATCGCCTCGGCGAGCTGCCGATCGATGCCGATGATGTCGCCGACGACCAACGCCGCCTTCACGTCTCCCTGCTGAAAGACGATCGCCTTGGCGAGCAAAGGATCGAGCGTGCCGGTCGCGCCACGTTCATAGAAGTACCCGCTCATCGGATAGCCGAGCGGCGGAGTGATCTCGGCGACGCCGATGCCGACCGACAGAGGCTCGGCAGCGACCGAGGGCGATAAGGCGAGCCAGCACAGACACACCAAGAGGCGACGCGTCATCCCAGAGATCCTCGTTTCGTACTGCAACGTCTTCGACGTAAGGCAGTCTAGCGGGGCCAACAGAAGAAGCCCACGGACGCCGGGAGACAGCAATTAGAGAAGCCGGGGGTAAGCGGCCGTTCAATAAACGACCGACTCAGAACCACTCGTCATCGTCGTCGAGCATCACGGCTTCGATCGACAGCATCCAGACGGTTGATTCGTCGAACGTGTAAAAAATGCTGAGCGGCTGCGGAAACACATCCGCAGCCGGGATGCACCAGACGTTCGTGCCTTTGACCTGATCGCCTAGCGTCGGATCACGCCTCAGCGCCCACTCCACACCTTGAAGAAATGCGTCCGCGCGCTCAAAGTCCGGCTGAATTGCCTTCAGCTTTTGGTCGAAGTGCGACTCGTAGATGACTCTACGCATTTCTACCGAGGCACGCCGTCGCGAGGGAGTCCAATTCGCGGCCGATTTCTTCCTCTCTCGTGGTCGGCGACCGAGAGCCGATCAGTGCGATCTCATATGGGATGGTTTCGTGAAGGTCCGCGATCTTCCATCCCGTGAATCGATGCGACTGGTCGCTTATGGTCTTCGCGTCGAGATGTCTGCACTTATCAACGACGTAATGGATCAAATCGATCTCTTCGGGAGCGAACCCCGATAGGACCGGCTCACGGAGAGCTACAGGCCGCTTCTGCGTCAGGCCGTAGTAGTTCCGCTTCTGGAGCGCCACCGCGCGCTCTTCTTCCAATTGTCGTAACACTGGAACTAGAGGTCGCGGAGCTGGACCTTGCTCAAGTTTTTGGTACACCTTCCCAGTCACCGAGCGGCCCCATCGCGTATAAGCCATGAAGTCGATGTAAAACAGGAGTTTATTCAGCTTCACGGACCCGAAGTTGTCATCTCCCTCGGATAGGCGCGAAAGATACACGATCAACTCGCGGAATTTTTCGGCTCCGGTCGATGCGTTATTCTCGATTGGCGGTTTCATGGTTCATCTCCGGACATGTGAACAATGGTACACATTTCCAGTCCGCTTGTCTACCGCAGGCGTCTCCTGGCGATTGCGTCAAGTCCTTCTTCTATCTCCTATAGTAACTCAGCGCTGAACGCACAGCGAACGGAAAAGGCGGAGACTCTGATGCAACGGGCCAAGCCGGTCTGCCCTCAACCGCCCACGGCAGAGCAGGTGTCCCGGATGTGGAAGCTCGCCGCCGATAGTAAGAAGCGCCCCGGAAAACTCAACGTGCCCTAGAGACGTCGTGGCGCGTCGGCATTGGATCGCATCGTGATCGTGGCCGGCAGTTCGCGATGTCCGGCGATGCGCAGCGTCTCGTCGTCGACGACGAGTTCTTCCAGAATCGGGCGATCGCCGCGGTTCGGCACGACGGTGATCAGCAGCACGTGATGACCGTCGGCGACCTGCCACTCGTGCTCGACCTCGTACTTGTCAAGCTGCTTGCTCACGTCGTCGATGAACGACACGGGAGCCAGCGGCAGCAATCCGGCGTACAGCGATTCGACGCTGATCGCGAGCCGGTTCGGTTCGGGCACCGAGGGTCGCAGATCGAGGCTCACGATGCCCTCGAAGCGTTTCGACTTGAGCTGAAAGCCGATGCGCACGAGCCCGTCGACGAACTGCACTCGCGGATCGCTGACGCCGCGCGGAATGCGATCGCCGTAGCGCTCCGGCAGTTCTTCGGCGAGCCAGCCGTTGACTTGGGCCTGCGTGAATTCCTGCTCCCATGTCTGCGAGTATTGCAGATCACGGACGAGCTGCGCCGTTTGCTCGGCGAACTCGCGGGCGGCTTCCTGCCGGACCGCGCGGGGCGGAGCCTCGGCGAGGGCCGTCTTATAGAAGTCGGGCTTCTGATTGGCGGCCCAGCGAAGACCGATCGCGGACCCGCCGACGGCCAGCAGGCCGCCCACAGCGAGGAAGAGCAGTATCGACTTTTTCATTCCGTCCTCCGGTCGGACCCGCCGTCGGCGGGTGTGACTCGGACGCGACGGAAACCAGTGCCCGTCGCCAAAGGGGCGGCAATCGTATGCCCGGAGTTTCCCGAGGGTCAAGGCGGCTTCCGGGGCAAGTTCCTTGACCCCCTTCGCGCGCGTTCTATGATCGCGCCCTGGTCAAACATACGACAGTTTTCGAGAAATGACCCGAGGGCTGACGCCCGCGGCTCGCCATTCTCAATCCTTCCGTTCTACGTTCTTCCGTTCTCGCGCAATGTCCACCCGCACACGTTTCGCCCCAAGTCCCACCGGATACATGCATATCGGAGGGATGCGCACGGCGTTGTTCGCGTGGTTGTGGGCTCGCCATACGGGGGGAGCCTTCATCCTGCGGATCGATGACACCGATCGGCAGCGGAACATCGACGAAGCTCTCGGACCGATCCTGAACGCTTTCCGCTGGCTCGGCCTGAACTGGGACGAAGGTCCCGAAGTCGGCGGTGCTGACGGACCATACTTCCAATCACAGCGGAGCGACCTCTATCGGGCCGCCTGCGATCGCTTGCTCGCCGAGGGCAAAGCCTATCGTGACTTTGATTCACCCGAGGTCGTGCAGGCCGATCGGCAGGCCGCCGAGAAGGAGAAGCGGCCCTACATCAACGTCCGCCGCAGCCTCGACCTCACGCCGCAGCAGGTTGAGGAGCATCTCGCTGCGGGCCGTCCGCACGTCATCCGCTTTCTCGTGCCGCGAGATCGCAGCGAGAAGGTCGCGATCGACGACGCCGTCCGCGGTCACGTCGAATGGGACGCGGCGTTGCTCTCGGACCCCGTCATCATGCGGTCCGACGGCAGCCCGCTTTACAACTTCGCGACCGTCGTCGACGACGGGCAGATGCGGATCACGCACGTCATTCGTGCCGAAGAGCACCTGTCGAACACCCCGGTGCAGGTGCTCATGCACGAGGCGCTGGGTTACGAGTTGCCGGCGTTCGCGCATATTCCGTTCGTCACGGCTCCCGGTTCCACGAAGAAGCTCAGCAAGCGCGACGTCGACAAGTATAAGAACAATCCGCAGTTCAAGCGGATGTTCGAACGGGCCGACGCCGTGTTCCCGCAACTCGGCCTGGGCACGAGCGAAACGCTGAACCCGGTGATGGTCGAGTACTACGAGCGGATCGGCTACCTGCCGCAGGCCGTGCTGAACGCGCTCGCCCGCCTCGGTTGGAGCCTCGACGACAAGACCGAGATCATGTCGCTCGACACGGTCATCGAGAACTTCACGCTCGACCGCGTCGTGAAGAACTGCGCCGGCCTCGACCCCGACAAGCTGTTCGCTTTCCAGAGTCACTGGATGAGCGAAGTGCCGCTCGACGAGAAGGTCGTGCGCTGCGGCGATCATCTACGAACGGCCGGCCTCGTTCACGATCCGCTCGAACCGGCGGCGCGGGAGCGCATCACGGCCGTGGTCACGGCTCTGGGCGACCGCCTGAAGCTCTACAGCGACATCCTCGACGTCGATTACTTCTTCAAAGACGAGATCGTTTACGACGAGAAGAACTTCGCGAAGCGGGTCGCGAAAGACGGCACTCCGGAACTGCTCGCCGAGTTCGCCAGCAGCCATCTGGAGCCGCTGTCAACCGCCGACTGGACGGCGGAGCGTCTCGAAGCGGAGTTGAACGCCTTTTCAGAAGCGAAAGGCGTGTCGTCGGGACTTCTGATCCACGCCCTGCGCCTCAGCACGACGGGACAAGCCGTCGGACCGGGCGTATACGATGCGCTGGTGCTTGTCGGACGAGAGAAGTCGCTGGAACGCATCACGGCGGCCTTGATGAAGGCGCGGAACTCATAACCACGAAACAGAAGAACGACACGAAAGAGGTTGAGATCAGAGCGTGGCGTTGGCCGGCGACTCGGCCGTGAGGGACCCGACTCCTTTCGGACAATGTCCCAGAGCACGACAGGTTTCATTCGCCGTTCGTCTCTTTCGTGTCTTTCGTGGTCATGCATCTTCTCGAGTGCCCGCGATGACAACAGTGCGACGTGACGTTTCACGCCACAGCGACCGTGTTCTCGCCTACTGATCCGTTTCAACCCCGGAGGCGCGGAGTGCCCGAGGTCTTTTTCGTCTCCGCATAGACGAGGGATTGAAAGCCTAGCGGCCGCGCGTTGTCACGGACCTATCCTTCCCGGCTCAACGTCCATCTTGCGACGTAATTCCTTGCGGCTCGGTGGCGGTCACGGGCCATCCGGAAAACCTCGAAATGGTTTTGAAAGTCCCTTGGGGTACCGGGGCTTCGGGATGGCCTGACTCGGAACATTCCCGTGACCGCGTACGGCACGACAAGGCAGAATCACGGACAGAGCAATTCTGCGGCTTGTTTCACCCTCTTTGGAATGCGCACCATGAAGATCGAAAGCCTCGACAAACTGTTCGTCGACGAGCTCAAAGACATTTACAGCGCCGAATCGCAGCTCATTCGGGCGCTGCCCAAGATGGCGAAAGCCGCCACGTCGCCCATGCTGCGTGAAGCGTTCGAGTCGCATCTCGAAGAGACGAAGATTCAGAAAGAACGCCTCGACCAGATCGGCGAGCAGCTCGGTCAGCGGCTCACCGGCAAGAAGTGCGTCGCCATGGAAGGCCTGATCGAGGAAGGCAAAGAGATCCTCGAAGCCGACGGGCTCCCGTCACTCATCGACGCCGCCCTGATTGCCGCCGCCCAGCGCGTCGAACATTACGAGATCAGCGCCTACGGAACTGCGCGTGCGCTTGCTCAACATCTGGGCCATGCCGATGCCGTGAAGCTGCTGGATACGACGATCCACGAAGAAGGCGCCGCCGATCACAAGCTCACGAAGATCGCCGAAAGCGACGTCTATCCCGGAGTCAGGACGGAGCAGGAAGAGGCTGAGAACGCTCCGAAGTCGTCGAACGGACGAGCGAAAAAGGGGGCGAAGAAACGCGCCTCGAAGAAATAGAATGCACTCCGGAGGAAGCGACGCTCGGCCGGGATGAGAACACGCCTTGAGACAATCGCTTCGAGGAGACGCTGGTTCGCCAGCGTCTCCCCTTCAATTGGGTTTTGTTACATTGTCCGGCGGAAACGAATGATCCGTTGCCGGCCACTGGGATGACCCGACGAGAACTCGCCTGCGCCATCGCGAACGCCTACGCGACCGATGACGACGTCGTCGTCAGCCTGCTCGGCTGCTTCGACGGCGTCGTGGTGTTGCTCCGCGATCAACAGGAAATCGCGTTTCGCGTGCTCGCGGAATGTCAGGACGAATGCGAGGAGAGCGCGATCGGCTGGTCGAACGATCGCCGCGTCTGGTGCATCGTCTGCCCCGAGCCGGCTGCGTACCACATGACCGCCTGCCGCATCGCGGAGGAGTTCCACTTGTACGAGGGGCTCGATGCGCCGCTCGCGGCAAGCGCGGGCATCATCGTGAACGACCGGCGAGACGATGATCAGGCGACGATCGTATCGCTCGCGAGCGGCTGAGAACGATCTGCTTCTCGCCTCGAAAACGCCAGCCGATCGGGCGTGTCTTTCCCGCCGAGGATTTGGGCGTCGTTCGGACCGACGAGCCGAAGGCCGAGAGGCCGTGAGAATCTGATTCACACGCCAACTCTTCATTGATGGGAAGACCGGCTGATGCTCTGCACGATGTCGGTGTGACTGTCTCGATCTGGAAAACGTTCACGACCTGCCATAAGAGTCATGACGCTAAGGGTGCGATTTCACACGCCACACAGCAATTACGCATCACGAGCGAGGGAATCCGCCCCTGCGGTCACGTCGCTGGTGATATAATCGCGGTTTGCCGTCTGGAGAGACGTCGGCCTTGCGGTGTCACCGGCGGAACCGACATCGCCTAGAAGGGTTCGATGGAATTGCCTTTTCTTCCGACGCTCGACGTGATCGCCGCCGCCTGCCTTCAGATTCAGTCGGAGTGGTCGCCCAACGAGCGATTAAGCCGGATGCGCGGATCCTGTCGAACCAAACTTGCCAAGGCGCATTTGCTCTCTCGCCGGCGAAACACGACGAGGCGGCTGGACAAGTCACTGCGGGTGAGTTGAGGTCTGCGAATCCTCTGAAGGCGCCTTGCACGCGCGACATCGTCGCTCGGCGCGGCGGTATCAGCCATAATCGTCCCGCAGGAGATGTGGAAGCGCCGGTCATGAAGGCCGGTCGCCAACTCAGGGAGGGCTCGAAGGCATGGCTGATGACGCGATTCGACTGGGAGTGATCGGCTGCGGCGGATTCGGATTGTTCGCGCTGCAGCACTTCACGCAGGTTCCGGGGGTGCGGCTGGCCGGCATGGCCGGCACGCATCGGCCCGCCGCGCTGGCTGCGGCCGCGCGGTTCGGTGTCGAGAACGTCGAAGACACGGAAGAACTCCTCCGGCGCGACGATATCGACATGGTCTACATCGCCACCCCGCCGTTCCTGCACCACCCTCAAGCGATGGCGGCGTTGGAGGCCGGAAAGCACGTGATCGTCGAGAAACCGCTGGCGATGACCGTCGGCCAAGCCGACGAACTGATCGCCACGGCGCGGAAGCGCGACCGGTTGGTCGTGGCGAACCTGATGCAGCGGTACAACCCGCTGTTCGACGCCGTCTCCCGCCTTGTGGCGAGCAAGGCGCTCGGCGAGGTTCTGTTTGGATCCTTCGAAAACCTGGCCTCGGACGAGAATCTTCCGGCAGGGCACTGGTTCTGGGACCGCGCGATGAGCGGTGGCATTTTTGTCGAGCACGGCGTCCACTTTTTTGACTTATTCTCAGGGTGGCTCGGGCCGGGAAACATCGAGGCGGCTCGGGTCGGAATCCGGCCGGGAACGAGGATCGAGGAGGACGTTCACGCCACGGCTCGATACGGCGAAAGGGTGCTCGTGAACTTCTATCATGGCTTCCATCAGGCCGGCCGAATGGATCGCCAGCAGCTTCGACTGATTTTCGAGCGCGGGGACGTGACGCTGTCGGACTGGGTGCCGACTCATGCCCGAATTCACGCGTTGGTCGATGAGCGACAGACCAGGGAACTCTGTGATCTCTTCCCGGGAGCTCGGCTCGACGTGCTGTCGGCGTATGGCGGCACGGACCGCGCTTGCCGCGCACGCGGACAGGAAATCGACGCCTACCAGACGATCCTTCTGTCTTACGGAGATGGCCAGGCGAAGTCGCCGCTCTACGGCCGGTTGCTGCGATCCCTGATGGAAGATCAGGTCGCTTGGATCCGGGACCGCAGCCATGCGCGCGTTGTCAACGAGGCCAACGGCCGGGATTCCCTCGCGATGGCCTGTGATGCGGACGCATTCGCCCATCCGGGAATGGACGGCCGATGATGGTTCGTCGACTTCTCACCAAACTTTTGCTCCGTCCCGAGGACGTTTCCCCCTCCCGCGACGACTTCGAGGTCGTCGGGGTTTTCAATCCAGGCGTGGCACGGGTGGACGGCGAGGTCGTGCTGCTGGTGCGGGTCGTGGAGCGGCCTGTCGAGCGAAGGCCCGGCTTCACTGGTCTCCCGAGGTGGGACGCCTCCGGCGGACTGATCGTGGACTGGATTCCCGATCAACAGCTTGATGCAATCGACGCTCGCGTGGTGAAACGCAGGGACGACGGTTTAGTCAGGCTCACCTTCACGTCGCATCTCAGGCTGGTCCGCTGCGGTGACGGGCGAGCGGTGAGAGAGGTCAGCGGCCCGTTGTTCTTGCCCGAGGCAGAGTCGGAGGAATACGGAGTCGAGGATCCGCGGATCACGCCACTTGGCGATCGATTTTACGTCACCTATGTCGCCGTCTCGCGGCACGGGCCGGCGACGGCGCTGGCGTCAACCACCGACTTCCGCACGTTCGAGCGACACGGGATCATCTTCTGTCCGGAGAACAAGGACGTGGTGTTGTTCCCCGAACCGATCGGCGACTCCTACTGGGCCCTGCATAGGCCGGTCTGTGGAACACCGTTCACCCGCCCGGAGATGTGGATCGCCAGATCACCCGATGTGATGCATTGGGGAGGCCATCTCCCGCTCGCTGTCTCGGGCGAAGAGTGGCGATCGGGTCGCGTCGGAGGCGGCGCTCCTCCCATTCGCGTTCCCGAGGGATGGCTCGTAATCTATCACGGCAACCGGCAGCCGGCCCGGCCGGGCGACGTCGGTGCGTATTACGGAGGAGCGCTGCTTCTCGACTCGAACGACCCAACACGCGTCATGGGGCGCATGGCCGAGCCGTTCTTGACGCCGGAACTCGACTTCGAGGTCGCCGGCTTCGTGCCGAACGTCGTCTTCCCCACAGGCATCGTGCGAGACGGAGAGTCGCTGCTCGTCTACTACGGAGCCGCCGACGCCTGCACGGCGGTCGCGGAGTTCTCAGAGCGCGAACTCCTCGACGCGGTAGCAGCGTGCCCGGGCTGACGTGGCAAGTCAGTGCGAGAGCGTGCCGAGCTTACGGCCGCACCATGGCACCAAGGACCTGATCGAGCGGGACCGTCGCGAAGGTACTTGCGTAGTCAGACATCGCGTAGGGGATGATGAGAGCTCCGCCGTGCAGCACCGGCCCGCAACTGTAGACGACGTTCGGAACGTATCCTTCACGCTCGTTGGCGTCGGGCTCTAACAGAGGCGTCGAAAGCCGGCCGATGACGCGAGACGGGTCGTCGAGGTCGAGCAGAAAGGCGCCGATGGCGTACTTCCGCATCGGCCCGACGCCATGGGTCAGCAACAGCCAGCCCTCCTCGGTCTCGAGTGGCGAGCCGCAGTTGCCCAGTTGCACGTATTCCCACGGATAAGTGGGTTTGGCGATCAGCTCCTTCGTGTACCAGAAGTGCGGCATGTCGGAGTACATCAAAAAGATGTTCTCATTGTCCTGCCGCGAAAGCATCGCATACTGCCCGTTGACCATCCGGGGGAAAAGTGCGAATCCCTTGTTGCGGACTTCGGGGCCGTTCAAGGTGTCGACCTTGAAATGCAGAAAGTCTTCGGTCTCGAGCATCTGGGGCAGAATGACCCGCCCGTCGTAAGCGGTGTAGGTGGCGTAGTAACAGACGCGACCGTCGCCGTGCGTGAACTGGACGAACCGCGCGTCTTCGATCCCGTTCGTCTCGCTGGGGGAGGACGGGAAGATGATCCTTTCGGAGACGTTCTGATCGGACGTAAAGCGAATCTCGTAATTGGATTTCGCCAACATCAGCATCGTATGGGCGATCGGGTCGAACTCGCGTTGCCGGGCTCGGTTATGCCGCAAGACGTTCCGAAGCGTCTGCTCCAGGTCGCCCAGCGTGAAATGGTCATCGAGGGCCGCCATGACCTGATCGGTCAATGGCCCGTTGACCGCCAGTTCCATCAGCTTGCGATGAAAGAGGGCCTTCTCGTAAAGGGCGTTCGGAACGAGATCGGGAGCCGTCACAAATCGCGTCGGCTCATCCATCTGAATCCGGTTCTCGCCGTCGATCATGCCGGACCGGAACGTGATCGATGAAATGTGTCCCTCGCCCGTCGCTCGCAAACTCAGGATGAACCGTCGCGAGCCGTGCGGAACGCCCGACTGGTCGGGATGCCAGACCATCGACGGATTGAACAGCGCCGCCGATTCGAGGGCGTATTCCTGCGTGAAGTAGGAGCCGATCAAGAGCCGTCGGCACTCACTGAGCGGCTGGTCGGTCAACAGGTGTTTGCGGACCTGTTCGAATCGGCGCAGGAAGAACTCGCGCGTCCGCTGATGTCGACCGCGGAACTCCTGCATCACGGAGTCCAACTGAGTCGCGACCTCGTCTTCCGAAAGAGACGCCACGCGAGCCACGATCTTTTCGAACCGCTGCTCGCTGGTCGGCTCAAAAGGGCGAATGACGACGCGCGAGTTGGTCGGCTTGAGAACGATTCCGGTGCGCTTCACGTCCATGCAGGTCACTTCCGCCATCGTGGCTGACATTCGTCGCTCTTTTGGGAATTTCGCTGAGGCGGCGGAACATTACCGCGCCCGCCGGAACTCTGCGAGTGAGCTTTCCAGCAGGTTCATCTCGGCGAGTGAGAGCAGAAACGCGAGAGTCGATTCCGCTCCCTGGTTGCGGCTGACGCGGTCCTCGTGAAGGCCGTCGCAGCATCCGCCGCTTGCCGGGTCGTACAGTTCGACGCCGAGGTCGTTGCGACCGAGGAACCACTCGAACGCCGACCTCGCTTCGTCGAGCCAGCGTCGGTTTTGGGTGGCCCGATACGCTTCCAGGCAGGCGGCGACAGTCGCATTGGCCTCGATGGGTTGCTGATCGAACCGGGCCGGCTGCTGCCCTTTGGAGTAAAAGCCGTTGCATCCGATCGCCCGGAAGTGGCCCTGGGGGGCTCGCTGGATTCCGACCAGCCAATCGAGAGCGGCAAGACCGATCTTCAGAACTTCCTCGTCACCGGAATCGCGAGCGGTGGCGATGAGCGCGTGCGGCAGCCGGGCGTTATCGTAGGAGAGAATCTCCTCGAACCAGGGCCAGTCATGAGTCGCCGTCCGCTTATAGAGCCCAGCGAGCAGCGACGTTAACGTCTCACGGACATGTCCGGCCGAACGATCGCCACCGAACCGCCGTACATACTCATGAATGCCAAGCAGGCCGAACGCCCAGGCCCGGGGCGACGTCATCTCCGCGATGGGCGGCAACGCCAGTTCGAAATGCGAGGCGGCCCAGGCCGGGAGATCGGGGTGCTTGGACCGACCGACGCAGGCCCCAAGAGCCCAAAGCGCTCGCCCGTGTGAATCCTCCGACCCCACTTCTTCCAGCCAACGGCGGTCGAAACCCATGAAATTCCGGAACCGCCTGCGGTCACGGTCGAACGCGGCCTGAAGGAAGGCGGCCGACGTCGTGGCGACGCGGCGGACCTCTGGCCCGTCGTGGCCCGACTCGTCGAGGAGCACCGTCAGCAGCAACGCCCTCGCGTTATCGTCGGTGCAATAGCCGTCCGCGTAGTTCGGAATCGTGTACGTCGCGTGCTGAAACATGCCCGTCGCGTCGGTCATCCTGGACAAATGGTCGAGCCGCCAACTCGGTCGCGCCGCCATCTGCTCGGCCAGCGTGCGAACCGCCAGCGGCTTCGTCGGCCGATCGAGGCATCCCAGCCGAGCCCGTCTGAACGACTCCATGTAATGATCTGCCGACCGCTCCCAGATCATCTCGCGGCCCAGAGTATAGGCCCGGTCGCTCATCGCCATCCGCCGCTGCTCGTCGCCCAAAAGTCCGCAGATCTCCCGCGCCAACGCCGACGAGTCGGCGAACGGCACGAGGACGCCACGACCGTCGGCCAACAACTCCTCGGCGTGCCAGTACGGCGTCGAGACGACCGGTTTGCCGCAACCGAACGAATACGCGAGCGTCCCCGAGGTGATCTGCGCCGGATTCAGATACGGCGTCACGTAAACGTCCGCCGCCCGGATGAACTGCGTCAGTTCGTCCAGCTCGACGAAGCGGTTGTAGAAGATGACGTGATCCTCGATCCCCAGATCCCGCGCGAGCCGCTCCAGGCCCAGCCGGTACCGCTCGCCTTGCTGCCGCACGAGGTCCGGGTGCGTGGCGCCGAGAACCATGTAGACGAAGTCGGGAAACGCTTTGACGATCTCGGGGACGGCCCGAAGCATGTGCTCGACGCCCTTGTTCGGAGAGAGCAACCCGAACGTCAACGCGACCGACCGGCCTTCGACGCCGAACTGCTCCTTATAGCGATCCGGCGGCACGAAAGGGGTGTCGGGGATGCCGTGCGCGATCAGGTCGATCTTTGCATCGGGGATCTCGTAGATGTCGCGGAGAAAGGTTCGTGCCCGTTCGGTCATGACGACGACGCGCGCCGAGAGGTCGGCAAGCTGCACAAGCACTCGCCGCTGGTCGGAATCCGGCTCGCGCAAAATCGTGTGGCACGTCGTGACGACGGGCATCCTCAGATCCCGCAACAGCCCGAGAATATGGCTGCCGGCGGAGCCGCCGTAGATGCCGTACTCGTGCTGGAGGCAGACGATGTCGGCGTTCGCGAAGTTCAGGAAATCGGCGGCCCGGCGATAGCTTTCCAGATCCTGCTCGACGATCTCGAAGCGGACTTCCGACGGATAATCATATCCTTCAGGTCGATCGTTCACCGGCACGACGAAGCACTCGGTCCCAGGGAATCGAGCGGCCACCGAGGCCCGCATGTCGTGCGTGAACGTCGCGATCCCGCACTTTCGCGGCAGATAATCACCGACGAAGGCGATCTTCCTGATCTCGGCATCGCTGCGCATTTCCAACCGATCCGTCGCAGTCCTGAAATCCCGGCAGAGGCGACCGCAAAGAGGCCGCGGCCGCCGATTCGCCTCCATACTATCACAGAGTCCGACGTTTCGCTTTCGGCTCTCGAGATCGCAGCCTCTTGAGCACGGAGGGTTTACCACCATCCCAGCGGCGGGCGAGCGGGCGTAATGGAAATCCATCGAGCGGATGCTTGACGATCCACGCTCCGAGCGACTCGTCCACGCATTTTCTCGATTACCGGACCAACTTGCGGGATATCGACGCAAACGCACCGGACACGAAATCCAACTCCGAGTACTTCCTCGACGAACCGCTCACGGAATCTTGGCTTCGAAAAACGCGGATGTTCTTACCAGAGTTGATCGACCGCGATCTGCCCACAGATGGTGTTTTACGGCTCCGCCAAAACGGGCCGCATGCCGAATCCTGGGAACTCTTGCGGCTGGGAGAGCGTCTTACTCCACATACAGAATATAGAGGCAACCTCACGAGAATTCGCTATGCCGCGCCGCTTGCATCGCCATTTCGGCATCCTCGCGCTTCTTGGTGTGATGCTTTTCACGCCCGTGTCGGCCCACGATCCGATCCGCGCTTCCCGGTCAGGCGACGGTGAGCATCCGACCCGAGCGCGGTATCTGGTCACCGTCGCCG
>JACCRE010000348.1 GCA_013813775.1 Planctomycetaceae bacterium | reverse complement strand
GAATCCGATGGCGGCCCTGTTCAACCGCATCACGGTCCAGGGAATCTACGTCGGCAGCGTCGAGATGTTCGCGGCGATGAACCGTGCCATCGAAGCGGCGAAAATGAAGCCCGTCATCGACCGGGTGTTCGGCTTCGATGAGGCGATGGATGCGTATCGGCTTCTCAAGAGCGGACGGCACTTCGGAAAGGTGGTCGTTTCGCATTGACGCCGTGAGACCTACATAGGTTCAGTCGGGAACGCCCTCCGCAGCGTTCGCGAACGTCGGGTATCGCTAAGAATTGGGCGGAGCGCCACAGTGGGTGTTCCCGACACACCACAGCTCTTCGGCCTGCGCGAAACCGCAGCTTTCCCAGTCTCCGCGACCGCGCCGGCGCACGACGTAACGTATTGCTGCAGCATTCCGTATGATCGATCGCGTGCAGAGCGGCCGGGCGCTGCGACGATAAGTCGCCGGAAACGGAGGGATTGCAATCCCCTCGCTTCTCAATATCAGATACGATCCTCGCAAGGACGCGCCTTACCTCCTATGGCCTCACGGACGACGCCGGTGCCGCCGACTTCCGCACTTCCCCAGCCCGCGGGACGCCGTCCCGCCGCGCATCTCGTCGGCATCGGCGGAGCGGGGATGAAGGCGCTCGCCGAGTTGCTCGTCGGGCTGGGGTGGAAGGTCACCGGCTCCGATTCACGAGCGTCTCTCACGCTCGAACGTATGCGGGAGCAAGGCCTGCGGGTGTTCACCGGCCACGACGATGCCTGTCTGCCGCAAGTCGTCGATGTCGTCGCCTATAGCCCGGCGATCGGTCCCGAGAATCTTGAGCGAAGCGAGGCGGCCAAGCGGTCGATCCCGCAGCTTTCGCTTCCGGAGATGCTCGGAGCGCTGATGGCCGATCGCGTCGGCATCGCGGTCACGGGCACGCACGGCAAGAGCACGACGAGCGCCATGGTGGCCACGGTGTTACGACGTGCCGGGCGCGAACCGAGCGCGGCCTTCGGTGCCGAACTGTGCGGCAGCGGACGATCGGGATGGGCCGGAAAGGGCGAACTGCTGGTCGTCGAAGGCTGTGAATACCGCCGCAGCTTTCTGTCGCTTCGTCCGCGGCATGCTGTCGTTCTCAATGTCGAGGCCGACCACTTCGATTGCTACGCCGATGTCGCCGCCGTCGAGCGGGCGTTCGAGGAGTTCACGTCGCTGCTGCCCGAGAACGGCGTGCTCGTGGCTCGTGGCGATTGTTCCACCGCGATGCGAGCGGTCTCGCGATCGTCGGCACGTATCGTCACGTTCGGCAGTGCGGAAGCCGGCGATTACTGGCCGGGCGACCTGCGCCAGGCGGAAGGCGGAACGCGGTTCCGTCTCTTCTGTCGCGGAGAATACCTCGCCCAGATCACGCTGCGCATTCCGGGCCTGCACAACGTCACCAACGCCGTCGCGGCGGCGGCGATGTGCCACGAGCTTGGCGTCTCTCCACATGATTTGCGAGAAGGATTATGGGACTTTCGCGGCGTGAAGCGGCGATTCGAGAGCGTCGGCTCCTGGCGAGGCCGGCTGCTCATCGACGATTACGCCCATCATCCGACGGCGGTTCGCGCCGTGATCGAAGCGGTCCGCCGTGAGTATCCGGGCCGCAAAGTCTGGTGTGCCTTTCAGCCGCATCAGATCAGCCGAACGGTCGCGCTTCTGCCGGAGTTCGTTCGCGCATTGGCGCTCGCCGACGGTGTGCTCGTCGTGCCGATCTACGCCGCGCGCGAAACGGCGATCAACGGCGGCCCCGCCGAAACGAACGCACACGTCGCTGAAGCCGTCGCATCGAATCTCGCTCGGGCAATCACAGCGACGGGGACTTCGGCGCGGTTCTTGCCTTCCCTTGACCTGCTCGCGGAGGCCGTGGACCATGACACCCGCCCCGGAGACGTTGTGATGACGATGGGGGCGGGAGACATCGACCGGGTCCATCATGAGTTTTCCCGAAGACTTCGCCGAGATCACGCGGTCGGATGAACCGCTCGCTCCGCACACCTGGCTGCGGGTGGGCGGGCCGGCGCAGTATTTCGTCGAGCCGCGCGACGTCGATGAACTCGTCGGCGTTGTGAAGGCCTGTCACGAACAGGACATCAAAGTCCGCGTGCTGGGCGATGGTTCGAATCTGCTCGTCCGCGACGAAGGCGCGAGCGGTGCCGTCGTGCGGCTGCCGCGCGATTTGTTCTCGGCGATCACGATCGACGGCACGACCGTGCGAGCTGAAGCCGGTGCGCTGCTCTCGCACGTCATCACGCAGTCGGTGCGGGCAGGCCTCGCCGGCTTCGAACTGCTGACAGGCATCCCCGGGACCGTCGGCGGTGCCTTGCGAGGCAACGCGGGCGGCAAGGGCGGCGAGATCGGGCAGTTCGTCCGCGAAGTGACGGTGCTCACCGCGACCGGCGAGACATTCGTCCGCCGGGAAGATGAACTCTCGTTCGCCTATCGCAGCAGCAGCCTCGACGAACTCGTCATCCTGAGCGCGGCGTTCGAATTGACTCGCGAGGATTCCGACGAGATCGCCCGCCGGCTGCGGAAAATCTGGATCACGAAAAAGGCGAGCCAGCCGCTCAGTCACCAAAGCGCCGGCTGTATTTTCAAGAATCCCCGCGGCCAGAGTTCCGGCCAGCTCATCGACCGGGCCGGCCTCAAGGGCACGCGCATCGGCGGGGCCGAGATCAGCGATCGCCACGCGAACTTCATCGTCACGCACGAAGGCGCGAAGGCCGACGACGTGATGCGCCTGATCGAGCTCGCCCGCAGCCGCGTGCTCGAACGCTTCGGCGTGGAGCTCGAGCTTGAAGTGCAGGTCTGGTGAGTCGAACGCCGCGAAAATGATCTGGACCGGAATCGCCGGACGGCCATCTTTCAGGAGTGCGCGTCTGCATGGTCAGCCAGTTTCCTTACGTGATCTATTTTCGCGATCTCCCGCAGCGGATTCAGGTTCTCGCCGTATTGCACACGAGCCGCGACCCGGACGTGTGGCGCTCGCGAATCTCAGGCTTCGGCTTCCTGCGGCGCGCAGGATATGCAGACCGCGATGTGTCGGTATTCTTCGGAGACGACTGTCTGATGAGTCCGACGCGTCAGAATCGTCTGGACCGAAATTGCCGATCGGTTACCCTTGAGAAGGCCGAGTCGACACGCCGGAGCGAGACCATGGACATCGCCGCTACGCTTGCCGAGATCCAGACGCTGCCGGTCGAGGACCGTCTGCGCATCGTCGATGCGATTTGGGACGGGATTGAAGATGAAGGAAAGTCGGTCGTGCTGACTCCGGCTCTGAAGCAGGAACTGGATCGGCGTATCGCCGGTTATGAAGCGAACCCCGACGACGTCTTGAGTTGGGAAGAGGTTCGCGCGTCGCTTCAAGCAGAGTTGTGACACCGTTCGTCATTTTGCGTAGTGCGAGACAGGATCTTGCCACGGCCAGTCGCTGGTACGAAGAGCGGCGCGCGGGACGTGGCCGGAAGTTCCTTGATCGCGTGGACGAGGCGATCGAGTCGATTCGGCGGTCGCCGAACGCCCACCGTAAGATCGAGGATTCGAATGCCCGAATTCATCTTGTGCGAGGTTTCCCTTACGTGATTCTTTACCGCAGCGAGCAAGGGCGGATCGTCATCTTCGCCGTCATCCACGGGCGACGGGATCCTGAGAGTTGGCCGAAGCAGTGAATCCGAGAACGTCTGGCCCCCCTTTGTAACTTCTGCTAGCCTCCGCGCGCCGGCGTTTGCCGGAGCGCTTTCAGGAGGCTTTCGATGTCGGTTTCGCCGCTCGCGATCTCTCGTCCGTGGAACGTCGCGGTGCTGTTCGGCGGCCCGAGCGCCGAGCGCGAGGTGAGTCTCGATTCCGGTCGCGAAATCGCGGCGGCCCTCGAGCGGCGCGGGCATCAAGTGACGGCGATCGATCCGGGGCCGACCGAGTTCGAGGCCCAGGCGACGCTGCGACACGCCGACTGGAAGCAGTTCGACGGCGTTTTCATCGCCTTGCACGGCACGTTCGGCGAAGACGGAACCGTGCAGCGATTCCTCGACGCGGCCGGCGTGCCTTACACGGGCAGCGATGCCGAATCCTCGCGAATCGCCTTCTCGAAGTCGGCAGCGAAAGAGCGTTTCGACGCGGAAGGCATCGCCACCCCGGCGTACGTGCTCGTCAACGCCTCCGATCCTCGCAGCCGGGCGGCTTTCCATGCCGCGCAGCTCGGATACCCGATCGTCGTGAAGCCCGACGCGCAGGGTTCGAGCCTGGGCGTCAGCATCGTCCGCTGGCCCGACGAACTTCCCGCGGCGCTCGAAAAGTGCTTCGCGCTCGGACCGTTCGGTCTGTTGGAGCGTTATGTCGCGGGAACCGAATGGACCGTCGGCTTCCTAGGCCCGCGAGCCTTGCCGCCGATGTGCGTGTCGACCGACCACGACTTTCTCGACTTCGATGCGAAGTACCGCGACGAATCGACGAGTGTCAGCTTCGACGGCCAGGTATCTCGCGAAGTCGTCGCCGGCATTCGGGCGACGGCGTCGCGAGCCTGCCGCGCGCTGGATGCGACGGGTGCCTGCCGAGTCGATCTGCGGGTCGACGAGCAGGGTGTCGCGTGGCTCCTGGAAGTCAACACGCTGCCCGGCTTCACGTCGCATAGCGCCGTTCCGACGGCGGCCGCTCGAATCGGAATCGATTTCGACGAGCTGTGTGAACAGGTGCTGGCGATGTCGCTGACTCAACGGGCGAAGCGCCACGCGGCGTGACGTGCGTCTGACGGAGCCGGCCCTACGCCCGTTGCGTGTCTGCACGCAATGATGACGCAATCGGCAAACTCGTTCTTCTCGCGGCGCCCGCGCTCTCTCAAGCGGATCGACCCCGGTCGTTCGCCGAGATCGAGCGTCATCAAAGTTTGCCCGGTCGGCAGGCGTTACGTTGCCGTCAATCCCGCGGGGCGGCAGGTCCGGTAGAACCGTTACGTACGGCGCGGGTGTCTCGAAGGCCGCCGATTTCGCTCACCCGCATCCCGGTTCCCCCACCCCGGCGGCCGAAACATGGGGCAGACAGGCCCTGAGTCGTACGCCGGGCCGCACCCGCCGGGACGGGCCGTCCCGATCGCGGGAATCCCTCACGAGTCTGGACGCGTTTGAGGAGTCGAGAATGAAGTGGACGTGCTGGATCGCCGCCCTGTTTTTGTGTTGTGGAACCGTCAACGCTGACGCCGGCCTCTTCGATTGCTTCGGCAAGAAGAAGAGCGGCTGCCACGATGACGGATGCTGCCCCCCGAGCTGCGCCGCTCCTGCGGAATGCTGCCCGGAACCGAGCTGCTGTGCACCAGCCGCTCCGGAATGCTGTGCACCGGCCGCCTGCTGCCCGCAGCCGACCTGCTGTGCTCCGGCCGCTCCGACTTGCTGTGTTCCGGCTGCATGTGCTCCGGAATGCTGCCCGGCCGCCCCGAGCTGCTGTGCTCCGGTCGCTTGTGCTCCGGAATGCTGTGCTCCGGCCGCGTGTGCCCCGGCGTGCGACAACGGTTGCGCTCCGACCTGCCACGGCAGCAACTACTGCGCTCCGAAGAAGAAGTGCTTCCTGAGCCGCCTCTTCAGCAAGATGAAGGGCAACGGCTGCCACAGCAAGAGCAGCTGCCACAGCAGCAACGATTGCTGCCCCGAGCCGAGCTGCTGTGCTCCGACCTGTGCCGCTCCTGGCGGCTGCCACTGATCGAAGCGGTTCGAGTACGACTCGCCTGTTGAAGACGTGACGACTCTCGAATCACCTGCTGCGATTGCGACCCGCCCCGGATCGTCTCAACCGCGATCCGGGACGTCGTGAACGGCCGGCACCGGGGGGATCCCCCTCTCCCCCGGGCCGGCCGATGCGATGATTACCACCCGAAGCCCACCGGCACTGCCGGCGGGCTTCGGG
>JACCRE010000335.1 GCA_013813775.1 Planctomycetaceae bacterium | reverse complement strand
GGGTCGCTTCGCGTCGGCGTACGCCTGGTTCGTGCCGGCGATCGCGGCGGAAAGCACGTTCGCGATCGTTTTGCCGGCGTACTTGTTGAGGCTGTCGGCGTCGCCGGCGAGTTCGGGGATGGCGACCGTCGGTTTCGACGCCTTCTCGATGATCACGTTCGTGATCAGCTTGTCGCGCTTGCCTTCCTGGTGCTGCTGACCCCGGCTATGCAGATCGCGCGTGTTGACGATCGTCAGCGGCAACGCGCCTTTCTCGTCTTTGCCGAGACTTTCCGAAAGCAACTGGTCGTACCACAGACCCGCTGCTTCGAGCTTCTTCCCCCACGTCGAAAGAATGCGAACATCCATGCCCTGCTGCTCTTCGAGAGCGTGGCAGACGCCGACGTAATCGAGCACGGGGTTCGCGCCGACGGCTGCCGTGCGGAACCGCTCGTTCATGTCGGCGGCTCCGCGAAGCAGGCCGATCACGTCGATGCCCAGGCACGCCGCCGGCAGCAGACCGACGGCGCTGAACACGCTGAATCGGCCTCCGACGCCGTCGGGCACGGGGAACGTGCGCGGGAATTTCTTCGCTTCGGCGAGCTTTCGCAGCTTGCTGCCGGTTTCGCCGGTGACGGGGATCACCAACTCGCGCGCTTCCGGCGAGTGGTCGTAGAACTTCTCGATCGCGTTCAGAAGCAGCCGGAACGCCGCAGCGGTTTCCAGGGTTCCGCCTGACTTGCTGATGACGACGATGCCCCAGCGATCGGCGCCCTTCGCCTTGCTGCCCGCGGCGAGCAACGACAACAACGACGCGAGCGCGTCGCTGTCGACGTTGTTCCCTTCAAAGTAGAGCCGCGGTCCCGATCGCTTGTCGCGAGGCAGTTCGTTGTGGAACGGATCGCACAGCGCCTCGAACAATGCGCGGGCGCCCATGTAGCTGCCGCCGATGCCCAGCACGACGAGCCGATCGACATTGCCGCGCAGATACGCGCCGGCTTCGATGATCTGGCCGAGCAGGCTGCCCCGCGGGTCGGCATCGTGCGCCTTGAGCAGTTCTTCCGGCAGCGGAATGAAACCCGCGTCGAGCGGTTCCTTCTCGACGGGAACCTTTCCGCCTTTCTGCCACAGTTCGACGTCGGCGACGACTTCATCGCGGGCGGCGTTCAGCCGGTCCGTCAGCTTCCCGGGCGCCGCCTCGGGAAATAAAGCGAGCGCGGCGGAAGGGTCGTATGCCAGCGGCATGAGATCGGCTCCGTAATGCGTGGTGAGGTCGCCGTATCATGCCGTTTCCGCACCCGGATTTCATGCACGCAGCGCATCGCCACCTGCGGTTTCCCGAAGCCGCGGAACCGCAGGCGGCGTGGCCGAACGCCCTTCAGAGCTTCTTCGCAGACGGCACGGGAGTTGGCGGGGTGACCGGAGCTTGCGTCACCGACGGACTCGCCGGGGTGCCGGGCGAGCGGGCCATCATGCGGCTCATGAGCTGCCAGAAGCGGCGGCGGTTCATCTCGGCGGCGGCGTCGCCCGAGCAATGCTTGCACGTCACGCGAACGTACTCGGCGC
This sequence comes from Planctomycetaceae bacterium, assembly GCA_013813775.1. Classification (GTDB taxonomy): domain Bacteria; phylum Planctomycetota; class Planctomycetia; order Planctomycetales; family Planctomycetaceae; genus JACCRE01. The sequence continues at coordinate 888 of JACCRE010000335.1, read as the reverse complement.
CGAGCAGAATGACCGTCACGGCGTAATACGCCCAGAGCTGGATCGCGATGAGCGCCCCGACGACGCCGTAGGTCGTGTAGCGACCGCCGATGAGATACGCGGTCAGCACGCGGCGGCCGATCTCCCACACGATGGCGACGATCAGTCCGCCGCGAAAGGCTTCCTTCCACTTCACGCGGGCCCGGGGCATCGTGTGATACAGCAGGCCGAACGCGATGGTGTTCAGTCCGAGTGTCACGACATAACGCAACGCGGTCCAGAACGCCGACGGTAAGGCGAGGTAGCCCGTCAAAAAGTTCTGAATGCTCTCGATCGTTGTCGCCGCGATGAATGTGGCGACGATCAAGGCCGCGACGCCGATCATCAACAGGAACGCCGTCAATCGCTCGATCAGCAACGACTTGAGCGTGGCGATCCAGCCCAGATCCTCCGGCGGGGTGAACCGCCAGATGCGATCGAACGCCCGCTCGAACTGGGCGAAGATCGTTCCAGCCGTGAAGAGCAGGATCGCCGTCCCCACCAGGCCGACGCCGCTGCGTTCGACGCCTGTCGCGAGCTCCGTGAAGACGTCTCGCGCCTGGACGGCGGCCTCAGGCGAGATGTTGATCGCGATCGCCTCGAGCACGCGGTCCTCGGCGTCTTTGCCGAGATGCGTGAACCGCAGGAACCAGCCGAGACCGCCGATCAGCACCATCAGCAGCGGAAAGAACGACAGGCCCACGTAGTACGCCACCCCGGCGGCGAGCAGATACCCGTCGTCGTTGCCGAACTGCGTGAAGGTGTTCGTCGCCGGAGTGAAGACGTGCGCCTTCAGCCAGCGAAAGAGTTTCGTCAGTGGGGCGAGCATGCCCGGACTTCATATCTTGAGGCCAGCCGCGGGCGCAAGCC
>JACCRE010000319.1 GCA_013813775.1 Planctomycetaceae bacterium | reverse complement strand
ACGCTCCCTGACGGTCGCGGCTCGGAGGGGCGTCACCCGCTCGGAAACTGCCGGCAGTATTCGTAAATGGCGATCGCCGTGGCTGTGGCGACGTTGTGGCTGTAGGGCATGCCGTAGCTCGGAATTTCGACCACGTCGTCGAGCAGCTCCAGCAGGTCGTCGGTCAGCCCCGTGCGTTCATTGCCGACGACGAGGCATGACCTCCCTACGAACTTGTAGTCGTACAGGCTGTGCGAGTTCGTCGCTTGCTCGAGGCCGACCAGGCGATAGCCGTCCGTGCGAAGCTTCTTGAGCACCGGCGGCAATGTCCGATGAGCGACAAGTTCGACGGCGTCGGCACCGTCGCGCGCGATGTTTCGGTCGAGTTTCGCCGAACCGGTCGCGATGACTTTCGTCACGCCGCTGCATCCGGCGGCCCGCACGATTCGCGACAAATTGATGCTGCTGCGCAAGGGGGCGCAGGCGACGAGCAACTCGCGCGGTCGCTCGAGCACCGTCGGCGGCTTGTGCCGTTCATGGATGAAGTCGGGCATCGATGCTCAACACTCGCTTCCGCTGGGTATGCCGCGAAGATCAGTGTCGGCGGCTTGTCGCATTGATCCCAAGTTACATCCTGTCTGAAGCGCGACCTGACGGCCCTCGGAAGGGTGCGACATGCACAGGTTCATAGACGGCGCCCTGCGGTTTCAAGAGAGAACGAAACAGAACGATCTGAACCGCCCGCTGCCGGCCCAACTCTTCGTCTGCGAACTCTTCAAAGAGGCGCGGCAATTCTCGCGGCGGGCGATCACGCACGCGAGCGAGCGTGACATGCGGGTGGAACGCGCGTCGTTCGCGCGGAAAGCCGAGTTTCTCGCCAAGCGACTCGATCTCATCGGCAATGGCCGCGAGCCGCCCGTCGTCTCGGATTCCGGCCCAGATCACGCTCGGTCGTCTTGGTGACGGAAACGCACCGACGCCGCCCATGCTCCAGTCGAATGCCGCAAATCGCGTTGCGATCTGGTCCAGCCCGTGCGTCAGATCGGGCATGACGGAGTCGTCGATCTCGCCGAAGAATTTCAACGTGACGTGTAACTGATCAGGCCGGGTCGCACGCAAGCCACGTCCGAAACGGTCCAATCGGTCCACGATTCCGAGAAGCGCGTCGCTCGGATCAACAGCGATCGCGGCAAAGACTCGCATGCGCTCGGAATAAAGTGATTTTTGATTCATTTTCCAGGAAAAATCTGAAGTGTCGTGCGCGCGGAGAGTCGCTGCGCCGATGATAATCGGCGCGGCGTACATCGGTCATAACGGCGGCGTCCTCAGGCGATCTCGTATGGCGTTAGGCCGCCTCAAGCGACTGCCGTCGGCGGGTCGATAGTTTGTGAGCACGCGGGTGGCCCCGTGGTTGCCCGTCGGAAGCTTACGCGTGACAGGGACGTGACTCGATGCGACCGCGACTGCGACTTTATACGGGAGACGAACAGGCTGATCGGTTCAGCCCGCCGACGGTGAGCGTGCGGCTCAGCGAGCTGACGCAGGTTCTCACCGAAGCCGGACGCTGGAACCGCACCTGGGTCGCCGACTTCGCCGACGACGAAGTGCAGGTGTCTTCGGATCTTTACGAGATTCTGTCGACGTACTGGCATCTTCGTCCCAGCGCTTGATTTGCGGAAGGACCGGTTGAAGGGGCGGAAGCGATTGTGCCGATCAATGGATCGGACTTCTCTTCCCACGCCAGGGAAGGCGCTCTCCGCCCCCCACGACCGCCTTGCCGTGCGACTTGCACTTCTCATCGCCGCGCTGGCTTTCACCGCAGCCCTTCCCGGCTGCGTGATCGTTCAGACGGGCGTGACGAACCCGATTCCCGGGATGACGACGGTGGCGGTCGCGCCGTTCGTCAACCTGAGTGCCGAACGGGTCGTCGATGGCCGCCGCTTCGCGCTCGCGTATCACGCCGAGCTGCAGAAGATCCCGGGTTATCAGGTCATTCCGGTCGGCGTGACCGAACAGGCGATGGTCGATCTCGAGATCGATCTCGACAGTCCAGACGACGCGTTGAAGCTCGCCAAGGCTCTGGGGGCCGACGCGATCGTGATCGGCGCCGTCACCGACTACACGCCTTATTACCCGCCGCGAGTCGGCTTGCAGGTCTCGTGGTACGCGCCCGAGCCGTGTCGCTTCTCGCCGGGCATTCCGACCAACCCGCGATTGAATGAGTCGGTTAAGGCGTGGCGCTTCGCGGCGACGTCTTCCGACACCGGCGACGTTGCCGACGATTTCATCGTGCGCGCGCAATCTCCCGACGAATCCAGGACGAGCACGCAGATCCTGGCGTGTGAAGCAACGAGCGAAATTGCGAACGGGCCGATGCTGCTTGGGCCGAACGCACCACAGCCGCCTACGGCGGGCGTGCGGACGGTCGCGGCGGAAAGTCCGCAGCCGCCTGCCGATCCCGTGCCACCTCTTCCGGCTGCCGAGCTTTCGCTTCCGGCGGCAACGATGCCGCCGGCCGCGGCTCAACAGCCGGCGCAGCCTCTGTTTCCGCCCGCGAGTTGCCCGCCCGTCAGCGGTGAGCACGGAGCGGTCGTGGGTCCGCCGCAGTGGGGGATGGAGGCGTACGGACCGGTGGCGGCTGCTGCGAATGCTCACGGGTACGATCCGCGTCAGCCGGTGATGTCCTACACCCGGCTGTTCGACGGCTCCGACGCCGATCTCACGGCGCTCCTGCGAGACTTCGTCATCCTGAGCGGCGACCTGCGCAGCGGCGGCTGGGAAGCCTACCTGCATCGCACCGAGGATTTCATCCGCTTCACGTCGCACCGCATGATCGTCGAAATGCTCACGCTGCACGGCGGAGAGTCGCGGCGGCGATACGTGTGGCTGTTCCGCAAGGACCGGCACTGACCTGGAGCCGCGAGCGAAACGTATCGCCGCCGACCTTGCCGACGCTTTCGTTACGGCCACAGTTCGCCGCTCCCGTTGCCGATACTTGCCCAGCCGGCATCACGACGTGCGTCGGCGGAAGTTCCGCATTCTGTCGGCCGAGGGCGCGGCGACATGAAACGAACCACGAACGTGATCGCGCTGGTCAAAGACGGCGAGCGCTACGTGTTTCTTTACGACGGCGGTTCGACCGACGCCTTGCTGCGACAGTTCGGGCGCTATGCGTCCGACGAATCGCTCAGCTTCAGTTGGTACGACGCCGCCGTGCTCAGCCAGCGCGTGCGACGACTGAAGGCCGCCGCGGATGAGGTCGAGTCGCTCCCGCGAGCGGCTTAGAGGCAAGCACGATCAATGCATGCCGCCATCGACGCCTTCATCCGGCATCTGAAGATCGAACGCAACGCGAGTCCGTTGACGCTGAAGTCCTATTCCGAGGATCTCAACAGTCTGCTGGCGTTCTTCAACGATGTTCGCCAGCACGTGCCGGGCGTTGACAAGGTCACGGTCGCTGAGCTGCGCGAGTACGTCGCGTATCTGCACGAGTGCGGCTACGCGAAGACGACGATCGCCCGCCGCCTCGCGTGCCTGAGAAGCTTCTATCGCTTCTGCAAGCGAGAAGCCTTCACCGAGACGAACCCCGCGCAGGCCCTGCGCACGCCGCGGACCGGTCGAAAGCTGCCGCACTTTCTTTCGACCGAGCAGGTCACGACGCTGCTCGAAGCTCCCGCCGCGAACGCGCCGGCAGGGCTGCGCGATCGGGCGATCCTGGAAGTGTTTTATTCGTCGGGCCTGCGAGTCGCGGAACTCGTCGGATTGAATCTCGCCGATTGGGATGCCGATGCGAGCATTCTCCGTGTGTTCGGCAAAGGCCGGAAGGAGCGGATCGCACCGCTCGGCCGCCACGCCGATAAGGCGCTCCGCGAGTGGGTCGCGGTGCGCGAGCCGAACGCGAACGGTTCGGCGGAAGAGCGCGACGCGATGTTTCTCAATCGCTTCGGCAAGCGGCTGACGACGCGGAGCGTCGCCCGGCTGCTCGACAAGCACCTGAAATCCGCCGGCCTCAGCTCAAAGACGTCGCCCCACACCTTGAGGCACACATTTGCGACGCATCTGCTCGACGGGGGCGCCGACCTGCGCAGCGTGCAGGAACTGCTCGGCCACAAAAGCCTGACGACGACCCAAATCTATACCCACGTCAGCACCCGCCGCATGCGCGACACCTACGAGCAATCGCACCCGCATGCGAAGCGCACCGGTTGATTGGAAACCGCATCGCCACCCACCGGCTTTGTAACCCAAGTCGCTTCAGTGCGCGTTAGGTGCCACTGGCTTTGCCAGTGCTTTGCGGGAACAATGCTCCTATCGGCACTGGCGGAGCCAGTGGCACCCTAAACAGAGGGCTGCCAAATCCTCGTCGCGCAACAGTATGGACAGTAAGCGCGCAGCGCCGAACCTACTTCGCCACGTTGGGCGCTCGATAGCGGCTCGGCACGAAGGGCGTGCGCTTCGCCGGCGCGAAGAGTTTCGAGGCTGGTGGCTTCTGGTCTGCCTCTGTAGGCTCCGCCGGCTCGATGGGCGTCGCTTCCGTCACGTCCGCGGGCGTTGTGTCGGATGGTGAGGCGTCCGCTTCCTCGGACTCGTGCGTTTCCGTCAGTCCGACGTTCACGAGAGGGATCGCATCGCTTTGCGGAGCGAGGTCGGTCGCGGCCTGCGGCGACGGAATCCGCAATTTCATGCCGATCTTCAGGTCGTGCGGTCCTCGAAGTTGGTCGCGATTCAGTTCATAGATCTCGTTGAAGCGGGCGATGCTTCCCAAATAGCGCGCGGAGAGGCCCGAGAGCGTGTCGCCGCTTCGCACGACGTGAATCGGAGCGCCGTCGGCGTCGAGTTCCGGAACGACGGGCTTTGCGGCCGTCATTTCACGGACGGTGTTCTCCGCTGGCTCGATGTCCTTCTCGATCACTCTTTGAATGGGATCGGGCATGACCGAAACATTGCGAACGATCGCTGTCGAGCCGCCGAGAAACGCCGGCTTCGCCCATGGTGACGCTGCGATCGCCTCCGCGGCCGGAAGCGGCGCGGGTTCCGGCGCGCCGAGGTACGGCGCGGCGTCGCGCTGGGCCACGGCGTGATCCAGTTCCGACGCGTTCTGCAACTGCGGCAATCCGGCGTCCGGATCGGCGTCGTTCCGAAAGAAGAAGGCCGTCGTCGACCCGATCAGCAACACCGCGAGCGCCAGACCGAGCTTGAGGTCTCGGTGCATCCGCCTCCTCCGCGCGAACGGCGTCGCGGCATGCGACGCCCCGCCTTCGGTATCGAACCGTTCGCACGCGGAGTCCCAATGAAATGGTCTCTCGATCGTTCGCTCACGATGCTTCGGTGCTCAAGCGAACGGGTGCGAGGGTTGTGACGATGTTCACACAGAGCCTGCTCGCCTCGTGGCATTGCACTCGCTCAGGCGCACCCCCACACAAGTCCGGCCCGGTCAAAAGTAGTAACCACGCAGGTAGGTTTCTCCGGTCTCTGACAGGTGCCAGATTGTGTAACCTCCGCCTCGCGTGTTGCGTGTCACACTGAATTGGACCATCGCCGGATCGTAGCTCCACCCCAGCTCGGCGAACGTCTGCTCAAAAGCGCTCCGCCTATCGTATTCAGCGAGTACATCTTGCGGGCTTCTTTGTTCCGGTGAGTCTTCGATCGCCCTTCCATCGGTCGAATAGTATTCCGGCAGTTTGCCTTTCAAAGCCACAATCCAATCCCGCAATTCGTCGGTGCCGACATTAAAGCGAGCCTTGTGCCCTGCGCCGTAACTCTCCACTACGATGTCCGTCGCAGACGCTGGAAACTCGAGGTAACCGCCGGTGGGCACTTCAGCCGCTGTCGCATACTCGAATCGGCCGTAACGAAACTGATCGACGACCAGCATCACCGCCGTGCATGATGGGATGAAAAGCACGAATGCCGCGACAATAGCCATCGCTCGCGACGCGGCGCGACGGAAGACGAACGGCGGCGCGACGAGCGCAATCAGCAGGATCGCGCAGGTGATCTGAAAGGGAAGCACGACGGGAGCGGACATCGCGATCCTTCCGAAAGCTCACTTGGAGCCGCCTGAAACTGATTTGCCTTTCGCCGCCTTCTCCACGGCGTAGAAGCCGTTCGGTGAGAGCACGTCGTAACCGGTCTTGCGGTCGCCCTTGACGTAGACGACTACCGAATCGGTTTTCGACGGCACATTCCAGTGGCCGTAGTGGTCGGGTGGTGGGTCGCCGGCACCGATCCAGCGTTTGCCCCAGTAGCGGACGAAGACTCGATCGCCGACGGCGACCTCGGAGCCCTTCTCGACGCTCTCGACGGCGATCTCGGCGACGCCGTAGGTGCGCTCGTACTTGGCCGATTTCTTCGTGCGTTCGTACGTCTCGACGACCTCGCCGCTGAAGGCTTCCGAGGCGTCTTCGCGCAGTTCGTCCTGCGAGAGCTTCGGAATCTCGGCGAAGGCGGATGAGACAGCCAGGGCGGCGACACACGCGATCGTGCCAATCGCGTGTCGGTTCCAGCGAACGGTCATGAGCGGCTCCGAATGCGGGATCGGGAGCCTCAAAAATACCCGCCGCGGGCCTCCAGCCACATCCTGTGCCCCTCAAGTTCTTCGTCGATCACGTTCGACTGCTGGACAAACACGGCGTTCCATCCCGCGAACGAGCGGCTGGAAATCGGCAGGTGCCCCATGCCCATCGGCTCATCGGGCCGACGATCCATGCCTGCCATGTAGAGCGTCGCTTCGTCGACGTGCGTCGGCGGCGACGGGAACACATTGCTGTAGAGCCGGACGTGCACGCCGCCGCCGTCGAGCTTGAGAATCTTCAGCATCTTGAACGAGCCGTCTTCGCCCGGGATGTGGTAGAGACCGCCTTCGGAGAGGTTCTGCTCTGGCGTCGTGCGGCTGAACAGCCTGCGGAGGAAGCTCATAGAAGTTGGTCGATTCGCTCTGCGGCGTGTGGGAGGCAAGGTGCTGTCTCTCTACGCAGCCGTCGTCGTGGGGGCGGCATACCCATTAAACCTGTGGCGGCACCACTAAGGTATCCTCCCGATATCCCCGCCTGGATTCACAATGTAGCCTCGTCTGTGGTTTCTGCCCGTTCCACACGCTCAGGCATTTCTCGCCTGCGTCGTCCGCAGGAGTCGTACCATGAAGACGTCGCGGGTTTGGCTCGGTTCTCCTTTTGTCTCCCCATTCCTACGCAGAGGACGGCGAGGCTGCGTGGCAGCCGCTGAAGTGCTCGAAGACCGCCTACTGCTGACCACCAACTTCGGCACTCATGACATCGAGGTGGTGGGACGGACGGCAGCCGGCGGCTGGTGGGCCAGCGGTTTCGACTACGGCGTCGGCTCGACTCCGAACCGCTTTGAGAATGAAGTCTTCGCGACCTGGGACCCGGGCGTTGATTGGCAGCACGTGCGGTTCGGCGACTTCGATGGCGACGGTCTCGAAGACATCGCCGGCTACAACCCCGAGACCGGGATCTGGCACACGACGCTTTCCGACATGGTCGGCTCGACGACGGTGCCTGGGGGGCGTTGGTCGACAGCGACGACCTGGTCGGACGTCGGCGTGGTCGATCTCGCCGCGCCTGGCGACCGTGGCGAACAAGGCCACTTCGTCAAAAAGGCCGACCTGGTGGGACGGACCGCGGGCGGCGCTTGGTGGGCTGCGGTCAGCAACGGGGACGGCACTTACACGAACGTCTTTCTGGGCGGCTGGAGCCCGTCCGCCGGTTGGCAGGACGTGCAGTTCCTCGACATTAACAGCGACGGAGCCACCGACATTGTCGCTCGCAATGCGAACGGCGGCTGGTGGGGACTCGTCAGTCGTGGCTCTTTGATCGCCTACGACACGGTCCGACTTGCGGGCTGGTCGGTGACGGCGGGCTGGCAGGACGTTCTGGTTGTAGAGAACTTCTTCCGCGAGGGCGATCCCGCGATTCTGGGACGATCGTCTGACGGCGGCTGGTGGGCCTTGGACTTCGCAGCCGACGGGACCGCGACGACTCGCCTTGTCACCGGGTGGGCTCCCGGTGCTGGTTGGGAGGATGTGTTTGCGGCCGATCTCGACGGCGATGGCCGCGATGAAGTGATTGGCCGGACCTCTGCCGGCGGCTGGTGGCAGCTTTCGCCGCTGACGATGAGCACGAGCGGCATCGGCGGCTGGAGTCCGGCGGCGAACTGGGTCGATGTGCAGGTCGCGAGAGACGTGCCCCACGACCGCGAATTCAGCAGCAATTGGCCGGATCGTTTTTCTGCCGTGATCTCGACCCGTGACGCGATCATCGGGCGAGCCTCGGATGGCGCCTGGTGGGCCTCCAAGCTCGAAGGCAGCACGTTACAGCACGTCGCTATGGGTCATTGGGATCCTGCGGCGGGATGGCAGGACGTGACGGCTGCGCGCGTCACTCGTCCGCCGGTGTTCGCACGGTTGTCGCTCCCGACGGAGCCGAGGCACTTCGAAGGCTCGGTGGTGATCGATATCCTCGGCCACCGTTCCGGTACCGAGGTGTATGCCTTCCTCAGTTCGACGTCGACTGCGGACGGTAAGGCCGGCGGCGGGAAGATCCCGCAGGTCTTTGCCGCCGTCAGCTACCACGTGCCGGCGACGGGGTACGCGTTCTCGTTTCGCGATCAATACCTTGGCCAGTTCCCGTCAGGGCCGATTGAGGTGCGGTTCGCCGGCCATTACGGCCGCGACTCGTTCCAAAACTTCCTCGCGCCGTCGATTGCTCGCGGCAACGCGGGCGACGACACGCTCGACGGCAGGAACGACAGACTCGACCACCTCTTCGGCGGCGACGGGCTCGACGTGCTGCTGGGCGATCCGGGTGATGTCCTCGTGCAGTAAGCAGCCGGTCGGGTGGCACGCCCTTTCAAGGGCGTGGTCAACGCTATGCCGCTCACGAGCTGCGAAACAGACGAGACCCTTCTCGAATCATCGGGCGACAAAATCGTGACGTCGAGCGTCGTTCGGCCGCGACCTTCCTTCGTCAGGTCGTGCCACCCGACCCGGTCCAATCGCATCGCAGAAGTTTAGCGCTGAGCTTGGTGCCTCGCCCAATTCTTCAGTTGGACGTGCCGATATGCGACTACAGTTTTGCAGGCTTCGCGACCGGCGCGCTTGAAGATTTCGGCTCTTTTGCCATCGCGACCGCTTCCGTCTTCTCGACCACGATCGCGGCCTTCTCGCTGGCGATCGCTTTCGACGGCGTCGGCTTCGGGCCGGTGCGTTTGAAGACGACGACGCCGAGCGGGGGAATCGTCACGCTGATGCTGTGAGTTCTTCCGTGGCAGGGGATGTCGTCGCTGTAGACGCCGCCCTGGTTGCCGACGTTGCCGCCGCCGTAGATGGCGGCGTCGCTGTTGAGGGCTTCCTTGTAGAAGCCGGGTTCCTCGACGCCGAGTCGGTAATCGTGCCGCGGCACCGGCGTGAAGTTGAGCGCGACGACGAGGTTCTCTTCGCCGTCGGAGGCCAGCCGCGTGTAGGCGTAGCAGCTTTGCTGCCAGTCGTCGGCCTGAATCCAGCGGAAGCCGCCCGGCTCGAAGTCGGCTTCGTAGAGGGCAGGGTGGGTGCGGTAGAAGTGGTTGAGGTCTCCGACGAAGCGTCGCAGGCCGTCGTGATACTTCTGGCCGAACAAGGCCCAGTCGAGCTCGCCGTCGTGGTGCCACTCGGTCCACATGCCGAACTCGCTGCCCATGAACAGCAGCTTCTTGCCGGGCATCGTGTACTGGTACGCGTACAGCATTCGCAGATTCGCGAACTGCTGCCAGTAATCGCCGGGCATCTGCGAAAGCAGCGCGCCTTTGCCGTGCACGACTTCGTCGTGCGACAGGGGCAGCATGAAGTTCTCGGTGAAGGCGTAGACCATGCGGAACGACAGTTCGTTCTGATGGTGGCCGCGATGAACGGGGTCGCGGTGCATGTACCGCAGGGTGTCGTTCATCCACCCCATGTCCCACTTCATGTTGAAGCCGAGGCCGCCGTTATAGACGGGGTGCGAGACCCCGCCCCAGCTCGTGCTTTCCTCGGCGATGGTGAGAATGCCGGGATACTGCCCGTGCAGATCGACGTTGAGATCCTTGACGAACTGGATCGCCTCGAGGTTCTCGCGACCGCCGAATTTGTTCGGGATCCACTCGCCTTCCTTGCGCGAGTAATCGAGATACAGCATCGAGGCGACCGCATCGACGCGTAATCCATCGACGTGATAGGTGTCGATCCAGAAGCGGGCGCTCGACGCGAGGAAATCGCGGACTTCGCTGCGACCGTAGTTGAAGATCAGCGTGTTCCAGTCGGGGTGGAACCCTTGTCGCGGATCTGAGTGCTCGTAGCAGCACGTTCCGTCGAAGCGGCCCAGCGCGTGCGAGTCGGTGGGGAAGTGGGCCGGCACCCAATCGATGATGACGCCCACGCCCGACTGATGGCAGTAATCGACGAACGCCATGAAGTCGTCGGGCGTGCCGTAGCGGCTCGTCGGAGCGAAGTAACCGGTTGCCTGATAGCCCCATGAGCCGTCGAACGGATACTCGGTGATGGGCATCAACTGGATGTGCGTGTAGCCCATTTCGTGGGCATAGTCCACGAGCATCCGCGAGAGTTCGTAGTAGCTGTAGTACTTGCGTCCGTCTTTGGGTCGTCGCCACGAGCCGATGTGGACTTCGTAGACGGAAATGGGCTTGTGGTGCCAGTCGGTCTCGGCACGCGTCTTCATCCAGTCGCTGTCGTGCCACTGATAGCGAGAGAGATCCCAGCAGACGCTCGCCGTCGCGGGCGGATGCTCGGCGAAGAAGGCGACGGGGTCGGCCTTTTCGAGCAGCTCGCCGGTGCGACTTCGGATGGCGTACTTGTAGCGATCACCGTGGCCGAAGCCTTTGATGAAGCCGCTCCAGACGCCGTTGTCGCTGCCCCACAGCTTGTCGTTGCCGGGCGTCCAGCCGTTGCCGTCGCACACGACGGAGACTTCGACGGCGTTGGGCGCCCAGACGGCGAACCGCGTGCCTTTGACGCCGTCGATCTCGGTCGGGTGTGCTCCTTGAGAGCGATACATCGGGCCTGCTTCCCCTTCCCGTAGGCGACGCAACTCGTCCTTCGCCCGGGTGAGGACCGAAGCGGTCGGATAAATCCGCACCCGTGACATCCGACGGCGGTCCAACCGTTCGTCGGCCGCGTCCAGCAGGTCATGGGCCATCATTCACTCCGGAAGTAAACCGGGACGAACGCGGCACATGAGACATTGCCGACGCTGGCCCGCGATGAAAACTCATTCGGGCAGAGCGGCAAGCTGGAAGCGAATCGCCTACGTAGCACCGGCGATGCAACGCCGGGGCTTCCAAGGCGAGCGGATCGTAACACCTGCCGGTGAGCCTCGCAATCAACGCAAGACAGGCACCGGGGTTACGTCGCCTCACAGTTCCGGGATCGGCCCACAGATTAACCAGGATCACTCGGTTCCGCCGGACCCGACGCCCCGTTGTCGTCGCCTGAGATCGCTGAACGACGTCGAGCGAACGCCGCTCGCAGGATGTGGACGTTGCGTCACCGGCGCGGGCGGTTGATGAGCCTTGGGCCTGGTCGGCTCGGCCGCGCTCGTGCCGCTCTTCTCGAGCGACGCGACGAGTCGTTCGAGCTCGATACGGCCTTCGGCGATCTTGCCGATCCCGCCATCGATGCGGCGAGACGTGCGGGTTTGCACAGGTGGCGTCCCCGCGAAATCGGCTTGCAGTTCTGCGAGCAGCGGCTCGATGCGGTCGAGCGTGTCGAGAGGATTCGCGGCCGGCCGCGCGGGAGGCGTGATCGTTGCGACAGCGGGTGCCGCGGAAGCGACTTCGATCGCTTCCGCCCCGGCCAAGTCCGGATCATTCGACGACATCCCGTCTGAAAGGTCGTTGTCGCTGATCGTTTCGCAAACGACGGAAGCGCCCGCGATGACCGCCGTGGCTCGCGAGGCATTCGTGGAACATTCCAACGTCTCGAACCACTGCCGACGTGCCTCCGCCGCGTCGATCTTTGCGAAGCGATCTCGCACTTCTTCAGTCGCGGGTCGCTCGACGAGCGCTGGCGGGGCAGGGGATGGGCCCGAAGCGTGCGGTCGGTCGCGCAGCATCGGCGGCGTGAGCCGCGGCTGCGGTTCAGTGATCGCGTCGGAAACGTCTTCGAGATCCGATGAGCCGAAGTCTTCGTCCATCAAGCCGCCGATTTCGATGACGTCGTCCGTCGCGGCATCGTCGGATGTGTGAGAAGTCATCGAAGAGCTCGATGATCGCACCACATTGCCGACCGATTCCGGCAGAGGATCGTGCCACTGCAACGGCAAGCGCTTCAGATCGTCGAGCGCTTCGCGCACCAGGCTTTCGTCGATCGGACGACGCTCGGCGACGTAGCCGAGCAACAAACTGTGATCGGCGAGCTGATTCAGGCACCGCGGGATGCCGCCGCAGGCACGCACCAGCAGCGAGACCGATGCTTCATCGAAGAGCGATTCAAGAGTGCCGCCCGCGAAGGCGGTGCGCTCGCGAAGGTACGTGCGAGACTCTTCCGAGGTCAGCTTCGGCAAGCTCACGAGCTCGCCGACGCGTTCGTTCAAGCCCGAGAGTCCGGGGTCGGCGAGCTTATCTTCAAGCTCCGGCTGGCCGGCCAGGATCACGCGGATCAAAGGTTCGCCGTTCTCGATGAGATTCGCGACAAGGCGGACCTCGTCGAGGATGCGGTCGGAGTACCGATGCGCTTCATCGAGCAGCAGGATCACGCCGGCGGTCTGGGCGTTCGCTGACTTCGCGACCGACGTCAGTTCAAGCCGCAGTTCGGTCTCGCCCAGCTTCTGATAGGGATGGTCAAGCTCCGCAAGGATGGCCTGTAAGAATCCGCGGCGCGTCGGAAAGCCCGCGTTCGGCAAGAGCGCCACGCGGAACTCGCCGCTGTATCGGCGGATGAAACGATGGCACAAGTGCGTCTTGCCCATGCCGGCGGCGGCGGTCATCACGCCGACGCCGCGGCCGTGCCGCACGCACCGATCGAGCCTTGCGATCGTCTCGGCGACCGCCGGCGTCTCGACGAGCACTTCGGCATCGGGGGCGGCGGCGAACGGACGTTTGCGAAGCCCGAAAAACGACTCGTACATTCGGCGGCCCTTGTCCCGGCCTGGAATGCCGGGCCGGCGAATCTTGAGAGCGACAGGTCGCATTCCAAACGTTGCCGACGGCGCGGCCGGCGTCCCGCGAGGGATAGCAGTGAGATCGTTCCGGCAGCCACGTTTCTTGAGCAGCTTCGCTACGACTGTGAGACTCCGCCCGGAGTCCGCACGTCCCCACAACCGGCATTCCCGCATCGAATCGTTGTTTCGCACGCGAAGCGACATGAGAGCCATCAGTTCTTGCCCCCCTATCGGAGGGTTCGACGAGCCGCTTTCCGCTGGGTGCCTCGCCATGTAGAATGCTGAGCTCGCGGGAGTATTTTTCCCCGTCACCACTGCAAATCGCTTCCATGCCCGAAGAGCGACTCGAGTTCGCCGACCACGACCAAGTCCGTACGCTCTTCGGAGATCGCGATCGCCACTTGCGGCTGATCCGCGACGAACTCGGCGTCGACGTCGTCCTGCGCGACGGCGTCATTCGCATCTTCGGCGATCAGGATCAGGTCAAACGCGGCCGCGAAGTCTTCGAAAAGCTCGCGGCGGTGTTGCGTCGCACGCGAAACGTTCGCGAGACCGACGTTTGGGAGGCGCTGGGAACTCGTCCCGATCGCGCTGCTGCGGCCGTCGCCGAGCCTGCGGCTCCGCCGCCTTCGACGAATCGGACGGCCGACCCTACGACGACCGAGGGCTACGGCGAGCGCATCGTCGATCTATTCGAACGCGGTCGCCGCGTCCGTCCGAAAACCGCGGGTCAGGACGCTTATCTCGCGGCCATCGAGGCGAACGATCTCGTGTTGTGCGTCGGACCGGCCGGCTGCGGCAAGACGTATCTCGCAGTGGCAGCGGCGATCAACGCGCTGCGCCGCGAGCAGGTCCGCAAGATCGTGCTGGTGCGTCCCGCCGTCGAAGCGGGCGAGAAATTGGGATTTCTGCCCGGCGACATGTTCGCCAAGGTGAATCCGTACCTGCGGCCGTTGCTCGACGCGCTCAACGACATGCTCGACTTCGAGCAGGTTCAACGATATATGTCGCGCGACATGATCGAGATCGTGCCGCTCGCGTTCATGCGGGGCCGCACGCTCAACGACACCTTTATCATCCTCGACGAAGGGCAGAACACGACCGTCACCCAAATGAAGATGTTCCTGACGCGCATGGGCGCCGGCTCGCGCATCGTCGTGACGGGCGACGTCACCCAGCTCGACCTGCCGGACAACGTCAGCAGCGGACTCACCGACGCCGCCGAGCGGCTGGCCGGCATCGATGGCGTCGCCGTCGCGAAGCTCGGCCGCGCCGACATCGTGCGGCACCGACTCGTCCGCGAGATCGTTCACGCTTACGACCGCGATGCGTCGGCCTCTCCTTCCGCCAGCGGTTCCAGCACGAAGCGCACCAGTCGATAATCGTCGGCTCGAACGAGCGGCACTCCCGCGGCACCCATGGCCATCCTCGCCCCCAAACGCCCTCGCCAGTCTCGCACGGCGCGCATGCGGCCCGCGCCGCAAACGTCGTCGCGGTTCGACGAACTGCTGCGCGACCAGTCGCTGTTGCTGCGCTGGATGCTCGGCATCGGAACCGTCATCGCGCTGGCGCTCGTGGTCGAAGCGTGGAAGGCTCCGTTTCCCTATCGCGAGGGCGATTACGAGGCCGACGGCATCGCGGCGCGCATCGGCTTTCAGCGGGAAGACCAGTATCGCACCGAGCGGGCTCGCGACGACATGGCCGACGACGTCAACCCGGTCTTCACGATGAAGCCCGAGACGCTCGACCCGCTGCCCGGCCAGTTGCGGCAGGATCTCGAAGCGGTCGCGAAAGCCGAACGGCTCGACGACCTGCCCGCCGAGACGCGAAACGCCCTCGGATTCACCGTGCCCGAAGGCGCCGATGCCGACGTCGAGGCCATGCAACGCGATTTCGAGGCTCTGAAGGCGGCCGTCGGCGTGCCTGCCGACCCCGAAGGCAACCCGGTTGACAAGCTCGTGAAATCCTTCGAGGCGCTCGTCGCCGAGATGAAGACCGACGGTATCATCACGGTCGATGAACTGAAGCGTAACTCTTTGCGCACCGACGGCGATCTCAACATCGTTCGACCGGGCCAGACCATTCCCGAACGCGTTCCCAACTCTCAGGTCTTGCTCGGCAAGATTCTTCTTCCGGAAGGCAAGATCGGCAGGCAGCTTGAACGCGATCCGCAGCTCAAGCCGATCGCGCCAATTGTCAGGCGCTGGCTGACTCGCAAAGCGGTCGTCTCACTGCGGTACGAGAGCACGCTCACGCAAGAGGCCCGGCGTCGGGCGCGCTCGTCCGTCGAGACGGTTTACAACTCGTACCTTCCGCGAGACATCCTCGTCCAGCCGCGAAGCCGCATCACCGAGAACGATCTCGAGATCCTGAGAATCGAGTATGCCGAGATCGATCGCCGCACCACGGTCGCGCAACGCATCGCACGCGCGGTGACCGTCGTGATGATGCTCGGCGTGCTGACGGTATTGAACGGTTATTATTTTTATCGAAGCGAGCGACAGCTTTTCGGCAGCGCCGTCCGTCTCGGGGTGTATCTCGCCGCGGTTCTGGTCGCGCTCGCGCTTGCGCGCTTGCTGTCATTCGATCCCTGGCGAGCCGAGGTCATTCCGCTGATCGCCGTCGTCACGGTGATGGCGATCGCTTACGACCAGGTGCTGGCGACGATCACGGCGTTCTCGCTGACCGCGTTGTTGGTGCTCTCGACGACGGGGGATCTCGGGCACTTCGTCGTGCTGATGGCCGTGGCGTCGGCCGCGGTCATTCCGCTGTCGGCGATCGACTCGCGGAGCAAGCTCATCAAGATCGGCTTCCTGACGGCGTTCGTCTACTTCGTCGTCTCGGTCGGCCTGGGCTTTCTCGAACGGCAGGCGCTCGACGACATCTGGACCGATACGGAACTGTTCAAACGCAGCATGCTGGGCGCCGGCTGGTGCCTCGTCGCCAGCTATCTCGTCGCCGGCAGCCTGCCGTTCGTCGAGAACCTGTTCGGCGTCGTCACCGACATCAGCCTGCTGGAGATGACCGACGTCTCGCACCCGTTGCTGCAGGAACTCGTCCGCCGCGCGCCGGGCACCTACAACCACTCGATGGCGGTCGCCACGATCGGCGAGACGGCGGCCGACGCGATCGGGGCCAATGGCCTGCTGGTGCGCGTCGGTGCGTATTTTCACGACGTCGGCAAGATGCTCAAGCCGCATTACTTCGTCGAGAACATGACCGAAGGTCAGCAGAGCCGGCACGACCAGCTTGCGCCGGCGATGAGCACCCTGATCATCATCGGTCACGTCAAAGACGGCGTCGATCTCGCGCGAGAGCACAATCTGCCTCGTCGCGTGATCGACTTCGTCGAGCAGCACCACGGCACGACGCTCGTCGAGTATTTCTATCGTGAAGCGACGCGACTCGCCGACGCGACGCTCGACCACAAAGCCGATGCCGAGGAGTCGGCGTTCCGCTACCCCGGCCCCAAGCCGCGGTCGAAGGAGACGGGCGTGATCATGCTCGCCGACGCCGTCGAAAGCGCCAGCCGCACGCTCACCGAACCGACTCCCAAGCGCATCGAAAGCCTCGTCCGCGGCATCTCCTTGAAGCGCCTGCTCGACGGACAGTTCGACGAAAGCGGCCTGACCTTGAATGAGATCCGCCGCGTCGAAGACTCGCTCATCAAGTCCCTCATCGGCATCTATCACGGACGCATAAAATATCCTGACCAGAAGCAGGATTAACATGCTGAAGACCTTGAGCCGCGGGCGTCAGCCCGCGGGTCCGATGTCCGAGTGCTTCACGTAGCAGAACGCTTCCTGCAGCTCGCCATGCAACGCGGTTCGTACCACATCGACGTCACCGATTCACAGTCGAAGGCGTTGCTTGATGCCGGCAGGCTGCACAAGATCGCGGCGGATGTGCTTTCGCACGAGAACGTCGCGTCGGCCGAGATCAGCGTCGCCCTCATCGACGGCGAGACGATGCGGGAGTTGAACAACCGGCACCTCGGGCACGATTACGACACCGACGTGCTCAGCTTCCTGCTCGATTGCGAGGGTCCGTCGGAGCCGTCGTCGAATGGTCCTCGAGGCGCGGGAAAAACGCTCGACGGCGAAGTGCTGGTCAGCACCGACGTCGCGACCAGGGCGGCGGTCGATTTCGGTTGGAGCGTCGAGAGCGAGGTCATCCTTTACCTCGTGCACGGACTGCTGCATCTCGTCGGTTATGATGATCTGACCGACGACGAGAAGGCGATCATGCGAGAGCGCGAGCGGTATCATCTGTCGCGGTGGAATCTGCGGCCGGTCTACGCCGAGTCTTCCGAACTTGAAGGAAGCGACGCGTTTCCGGCTGTCGATCCGACCGCCCCGTCCTTCGGTGTGAGAGGCTGAATGTCCTATTTGCTGCCGTCGGCCGCCGGTCTCGGCCTCGTCGGTTGCTTTTTGTTCTCGCTCGCCGCGCACAGCCTGCGGGACTTCTCCCGCAGCCGCCTCGCCGAGCTGTGCGAGCGCCGCGGCAAGCTGGAACGCTTCGGCGAAGTGCTTCGGCGGCACGAAACGGCCTTCGTGGCGTGCGACGCCTTCGCGCTCTTGGCGCTGTTCGCCTTTCTCGCCTGTGCGTCGACCTGGCTCGGATTGACGCCGGACGGTACGGCGACTGTCTCGTCGGTCGGAGCGACGCTGTGGATCGGTGGTCTCGTGATCGTCGCGCTGCTCGCACGACTCGTGTTTCCGTGGACGATCGCACGCATCGCCGGCGAGGCGTTTCTCTGTCGCTGCTGGCCGGCGGTGCGTGTCGTCGAGTTCCTGATGGCACCGTTGATTTTCACGGCGCGTCGTCTCGATCGTCTCTCGCATCGGCTCGCCGGTCGGCCGGAACCGATCGCCGGCGACGCCGCGGCGCTGACCGAGGAGATCCGCAGCGTGGTCGACGAAGGTCGGCGCGAGGGACTCATCGAGGCCGAAGCCGGCAGCATGATCCAGCGGGTCATCGAATTGCAGAACGAAGACATCGGCGCGGTGATGACGCCGCGCACCGACATGATCACGCTGCGCGCCGATGCGACGATCGAAGAGGCGCGGCGGAAGTTCATCGAAGTCGGGCACAGCCGCGTGCCGGTCGTCGGCGAAGGCGTCGATGACATTGTCGGTCTGCTCTACGCGAAGGACCTGCTCACGTTCCTCGCCTTCGACGGAGAAGACGCACGGGAACGATCGATTCGCGACCTCGTACGCGAGCCGTTCTACGTTCCGATCACGACCGGCGTCGACACCGTGCTCGAAACGATGAAACGCCAGCGCGTGCATATGGCGGTCGTCGTCGATGAATACGGCGGCGTGGCGGGACTCGTGACGCTCGAAGACGTGCTCGAAGAGATCGTCGGCGACATCGTCGATGAGTACGACCCGGCGGAAGAGACCGGCTTCGTCCGCGTCTCCGAGGATTCCGTCGACGCCGAGGGCTGGGTGCATCTCGACGACCTCAACGAAGAGTTCGACCTCGACCTGCCGGAAGACGAAGACTTCGACACCATCGGCGGCTTCGTGGCGAACGAGCTCGCCCGCGTTCCCGAGGTCGGCGAGCAGTTCGTCTGGCGGAACCTGCGGCTGACGATCACCGAAGCGGATCGCCGCAAGGTGAACCGCGTCCGCATCGAAATCCTGCAACCGCAAACGACGTCGCAAGAGAGCGAGTGACGTCGCGAGCTCGCGCATCCTTCTCCCCTCTCGCCAGGCAGGAGATTGCAGTTCAGATCGGAAGCCGATCCGGCCGCACAGCTTCGTGCATCGGATTCATGAATCGGGTCGGCGTCCGAATCCGGCCCTTCTCCTCTGGGGAGAAGGGTCGGGGATGAGGGGACGTCTGACGCATCCCAGTTCCTTGCAACCCGACGAACGAAGATCCCTCTGAAAGGCTCCGAAGTCACGCGAACCCGGCCCCTCACCCCCGGCCCCTCTCCCCAGCGGAGAGGGGCGCCAGAACGCGGGAACAGTCATCAAAACTGCAATCACCTAAGAGCGAGGGGATTGGATTTGCGTGTTGCTTCTGAAGCGTGCGTCCTCTGACGATCTTTCCTCAAACGACCATCACCAGCGCTCCACGGGACCGCTGGGAACGGCGACGTGCATCGCGGGTAACAGGCCGCTGCGATCGAGGCCGCGCGGTCCCGCGACGGCGATCGCTTCGACGGCCGAAGTGAACTCTTCGCGCGTCTTCGCGATTTGCAGTCGATGTCGCAGCGATGCGCGAACGCGCATCGACTTGGCATACCAGTGAGCCATCTTCCGAAATCGCACGACGGCCTTCTCGCTGCCGTGCCGTTCTTCGAGGTAGCTGAATTGACGAAGCAGAAGCCGTAAACGATCGTCGAAGCTGCCGGGCGGACCGTAAGACCCCGTCGTCTCGTGCTCGACGAGCTGCCGGAAGATCCACGGATTCGCCAGCGCGCCCCGGCCGATCGACACGGCGTGACAGCCGGTCACGCGCCGCATGTGGACGGCGTCTTCGACCGTGCGGACGTCGCCGTTGCCGACGACCGGGATCGCCTCGATCGCCTCGACGACTTGGCGAATCCCATCGAGGTTCACAATGCCCGTAAAGCCTTGAGCGCGCGTGCGTCCGTGAATGGCGATCGCCGCGATGCCGACCTGCTCGAACTCGCGCGCGAAGCGGGGGGCCGTGATCCGCGTTTCATCCCAGCCCAGCCGCATCTTCACCGTCACCGGCAGCCGCACGGCTTCGAGGACGGTCCGCACGAGCCGCACCACGGTCGTGTTGGGATCGCACATCAGCTTCGATCCGGCCCCCGTCCTCGTCACATGATCGACGGGGCAGCCCATGTTGATGTCGATCGAATCGACGCCGCGGCCTTCGAGAATCTGCGCGGCATCGCGCATCACCTGCGGATCGTGCCCGAAGATCTGCACGGCGAAGGGCGAATCGGTCGGATGCGTCTCCGTCAGCTCGAACGTCTTCTCGCTGCCTTCGACGAGCGCGCGGGCGTTGACGAGATCCGTCGTCGCCAGGCCAACGCCGCCGATCTCGCGCACGACGCGCCGGAACGGCAGATTCGTGAACCCCGCGAGCGGCGAGAGATGCCAGCGCGAAGGGAGGCGGAGAGAGCCGTAACAGAGCGGTTGAGGTGTTTGCGATGACATGGTTGTGAGTCTCTCGCACGACGGCGATGGCCCCGGCACGATTCACGACTTCGGTTCCTTCCCCTCTTTTCGGGCAACTGATTGCCGTTCCGAACCTTAATGACGCGTCTTCGCGACCCTCTCCCTGGGGAGAGGGGCCGGGGGTGAGGGGTTGAGGGGTTGAGGTCAGCGTGACTTCGGTTTCTTCGATCGGTTTTGGTGCGATGGCTGCAAGAGGCTAGGTCGGCGTCAGAACTCCCCTCATCCCCGACCCTTCTCCCCAGAGGAGAAGGGGGCTGGATTCGAGCATCCTTCGAACGCTTGACTCCGTTCCAGCCAAGGGACTTCGACTCGATCTGCTGTCTGAGGAGAGGAGCGTTGCGAGAGCCTCCATGGTCGTTCACGCCCTCAAGGTCGCCTTCAACTCGCCCTCGCACTTCGCGACGATGTCGCGAACGTGTCCGTCAACCTCATCGCTCGTCAGCGTGCGATCGGGTGCGCGGAAGATGAGACGGATCACGTAAGACTTCTTCTCGGGGCCGAGTTGCTTGCCGCGGAACTGGCTGAGGAACTCGGCCCGTTCAAGTTGATCGCCGGCCGCGGATCGGGCGGCGTGATCCACCGCGCTCCAGGTCACGTCTTCGTCGAGCACGAAGTTCAGATCGCGCTCGATGGCCGGAAAACTAGGAACGGGGGTCGCCGTGCGGAAGAGATTCGCCACGTCCAGCAGCGCAGCGAAATCGAGTTCCGCGACTGTGACTTCGTCGCGCAGTTCCAGCAGGCGCGAGTCGCGAACAGATCCGCCGATCACGCCGATCCATCCGAGCGAGCGACCGTTGAGCGTCAACTCGGCACCCTGTCCCTCGGCGAACGCCGGCAGGTCGGACGGAGCGACTTCGACCTTCGCCGTGCGATTCAACTCGGCGATGACGCTCTCGACGACGCCTTTCAACTCTCTGAACGAACGACCGCTGACGAACGACACGCGGATCGGTTCGACTTCGACCTCGGGACGCCCCGGTGCCGCCGTGAGATACACCTTCGCGATCTCGAACAGGTCGGCGTCGAACGTGCCTTTCCGCTCGTTCTCGCGGCGGCAGCGCAGCAGGCTCGGAATGAGGCTTTTCCGCAATCGATTCTCATGCCGACGCGACGAATGCTCGACCGCGAGAGCTTCGCGGCCGGGCAGGGGATCGAACAGTTCGACTTCCTCGGCGGAGACGAACGACAGCGTCAACGCTTCGTCGAAGCCGTGCGCGACCAGGACGTTTCGCACCCGATCTCGCACGCGATCGAGTTCCGACTTGCGACTGAGGCTCATCGGCACCGCCGCGTCGTCGGGAATCGCGTCGTAGCCGAACACGCGAGCGATCTCTTCGATGAGATCGATCTCTCGAGTCAGATCTCTTCGCCACGAGGGCGAAATGAATTCCGCGGCGTCGCGATTGTTGTCCCCGACGCGCTTCAGACCCAATCGTTGCAGGATCGGCACCGCCGCCTCGGCGGGCACATCGATACCCAGCACCCGCTTGATCTGTGCGAACCGCAATCGCACCGGTTCGCGCGGTGGAAGAGTTCCGATGCCATCTTCAATCGAGCCTTCAAGCAGTTCGCCGCCTGCGACTTGCAGGATCAGTTCCGCGCAGCGGCGGCTGGCCCAATCCATTGCTTCTCGGTCGACGCCGCGTTCGAACCGATATTGCGACGGGCTGAAGAGCGCGAGCTTGCGAGCGGTTCCGCGAATCGCGAGCGCGGCGAAATCCGCTGTTTCGAGCAGCAGATCCGTCGTCGCCGTCGTGATGCCGGTTTCGAGGCCGCCCATCACGCCGGCGATGGCGACGGGTCGCTCGACGTCGGCGATCACGAGCATCGTCGGATCAAGCTTGTACGTTTCGCGCCCGTCCTTCTGATTGAGAGCCGCGATCGTTTCGCCGGCGCGTGCCTGTCGCACGACGATCTGCTGTCCTTTCAGTCGCGCCAAGTCGAACGTATGAAACGGCTGACCGGATTCGAGCAGCACGTAATTCGTGACGTCGACGACGTTGTTGACGCTCTTCTGCCCGACGGCTTCAAGCCGCTTGCGGAGCCAGTCGGGACTCGGTCCGATCTTCACGCCGCGAATGACCCGGGCGATGTACCGCGGGCACGCCGACGGCTCTTCGACCTTCACGGAGATCGCGTCCGACGTGCTTTGCGACGACGTTTGCGGAGTCGCGGCGGGCACTTTCAGCGGACATCCGAACAGAACCGACACCTCGCGAGCGACGCCGATGTGACCCAGGCAATCGGGGCGATTGCTGGTCACTTCGAGATCGAGAACCGGATCGCCCGCGGCGTCCTCAATGCTCTCGAGGTTCAAACCGGCCTTCATCAAACGCTCGCCCACTTCCGCGGGCGGCGCAGCGGGCCGAACGTATTCCTGAAGCCAATCCCAACTGACAAGCATGCCTTCCTCCGGAGTGAAGGCACTACTTTAGGCGGCGTCGCGAACGGTGAGAAGACACCGAGGGGGTCGAAACCACGGAAGACACTGAAGGCACGGAAAAGGGACGGACGCCGGATCAGCCATCAGAATCGCACGGATGCGGGATGCCGTTTCCCGTTCTTTCCGTGTCTTCCGTGGTTCCATCCGTTTCGTGTGTTTCGTGGTTCCTCACGCCGCCCGTCGGATCTGGCGCGGCAGTTCTCGCAGCGTCACGAGATCGTGGATGTTGCCGCGAACCGGCACGCTTTCGAATCGCCCGTCCGCCGGACAGAGACGCACCGGCACCGACGTTTTCGGCCCGAGCATCGTCGATACGACTTCGCCGCTGATCTCGGCATCGGGGACGACGGCGAGGCGAAAACGCCGCAGAATGCTGGGCAAGGTCGTCATCAGCGTTTGCATCGCGAGCATCGCGCCGATGCACATCCGCGGCCCCGACCCGAAGGGCAGGTACTCGTAGGGCGACGGCTCGATGGTCTTCCAGCGTTCGGGGCGAAATTCGTCGGGATCGTCGTACAACCGCGGCATGTGATGCGTCATGTACTGGCTGAAGATCACCGCCGCGCCGCGGTTGAGTTGAAACGGCCCCAGTTCGACGGGCTCGGCGACCATGCGTTGCAGATACGCCGACGCCGGCAGACATCGCATGCTTTCCTTGAGAGCCCGTTCGAGAAACGGCAGCCGCGAGGCTTCTTCGGGAGTCGGAATATCGGCCTCGAAGGTCGCGCCGCGGACTTCGGCGTCGACTTCGCGAGCGACGCTCGGGTGCTGGGCGAGCAGGAACTGCGTCCAGGTCAGCGTATGGGCGGTCGTCAGGTGCGCGGCGCCGAAAATCAGCGACACGTGTCCGATCAACTCGTCTTCGCTCACGCCGCCCTCGCCGTCGCGGGCCTGAATGAGCAGCGAGAGGATGTCGTCGCCCGGCTCGGCGTCGCGACGGTTTTCGATCATCCGCCGGATGTTCGCTTCGAGCCGTGCAGCCAGACACAGCAGCTTGTCGTATCCCGCGACGATCTCGGGGCTGGAGACGAGCACTCCCATGCCCAGTTCGTGGTTCATGTGGGCCCACTCGTCGATGAGATGGCCCGTTTCATAGGCGAGTTCGCGGTCGGACAGGCCGAACAGAATCGCGCTCGTCACGCGGAGCATGAAGGCCGTCATGTCGGCGTGC
>JACCRE010000310.1 GCA_013813775.1 Planctomycetaceae bacterium | reverse complement strand
AAGCGCACCTGAACGTCCTTTCTGAGCCATCAACGGAAGCCTGCCACGAAAGCTGGAGAGGCGCAATCGCGGTCGGTCGAATGTTGCGCTAGTCCTCGGTGTGCGCTACGGTCGGGAGAGTTGTTCTTTCTCTCCACTCCCCCGCTACGGAGGACGACCCGATGCTCGTGGACTTACGGGACGGCCGCTGCCGCGATTGCGGCGGCCAACTCAAGATCGTCGACATCGACGACGCGACAATGGATGTCGAATGCCAGGACTGCGGCGACGGCTATCCCGTCGAGACCGACGCCTTCGGCGACGGCTGCATGACCTACTACGTTCCCCTGATGGCCGAGCGGATGCTCACCGAGGAGGGGAACGACGGCGATTGACGACGCCCACGACCTGATGCCAGCCGAACTCGCCAAGGACATCCCACCACTTTATGCGACACAGGATCAGGCCGACCCGATCGCCAAGATCAAACTGTTCACTCCCGATTCGTGCTGAGTTTGGTTTGTGGTGGAATGGGATGGGCCGCAACGTCTTGCCTTCGGCTTCGTAGACGGCCACGAACAGGAGTTCGGCTACTTCGATCTCGCCGAACTGGAGAAAATCCGCGGGCCGCTCGGTCTCCATGTCGAACGCGACTTGTACTTTCAGCCGAAGCCGGTCTCGCAATGTCGGTAGCTGCGCTTGCCTCAGCCAAACAATGTTTGCTGGGGCTTTTTTTGCGACGGAACGTGGTACTAGGCGAAGTCAGCTACAGACCGTCATGGCTCTTTGCGATGACGGAAAAAACTCACCGCGGAATGTTGTCCTTGGGCTCTCCAGGTATGGCGGTCGGTTCTGTACCCAGGTATGGAAATGCTGACATGCATGTCGAAAACGCGGTAGAATTAGCGTTACGTTGTGGCTTGTCAAAGAGTCCGCCAAACGCACGTAAGTGCCTGTCGCAACAGAACATGTTTGTTCTTTCCAATACGGAAGCCGCAGTAGAATCATCGAACTCATAATCCGTTGGTTCCGGGTTCGAGTCCCGGCGGCCCCAGTTTGGGGATGGGCGGCGTCTTTCAGTCCCTGGATGATCGGATGCTGGTATGCGTTTCGCGTTCGATGTCTCAGGGATCACACGCCGCGATGTGCTTCGCGTGAGCGCAGCGGCGGCATTGACGGCCTTTTGTGGAGCAGCGGCGGCTCCGAAACGGCTGTTGCTGCGGTCGTCGTGGCAGACGGTCAACATCGGCGACATCGCGCATACGCCGGGCATGCTGAAGTTGCTCGAGCAATACTTGCCGGCCGTCGAGGTCACGCTGTGGCCGAACGCCTTGAGCGACGACGTCGAGCGGATGCTGCGGACGCGATTTCCCAAGCTGCGGATCGCAAAGACCGACTCCGAGCGGAAGCAGGCGATCGAGGAATGCAACGCCTGCCTCCACGGGTCGGGGCCGGGGCTTGTGGGATGGCGCGAACTCGATCGCTGGCGCGAAACGGGCAAGCCGTACGCCTTCGGCGGCGTCACGCTGAACGATGCGGAACTCAAGGACCGTCGCGAACTGCTCGCCGGGGCGAAGTTCGTCTTCTGTCGCGACTCCAAATCGCTTGAGGCGCTGGAAGCGTCGGGCATCTCAGGTCCGGCGATGGGTTGGGGGCCGGACGCGACGTTTCTGCTCGATCTGCGCGATGACAAGAAGGCCGCGTCGGTGCTGACGGAGCATGGGCTCACGCCGCGGCAGTTCTTATGCGCGGTGCCGCGCTTGCGCTACACGCCTTACTGGGAGATTCACAAGGACCGCAAGTACTCCGACGAAGAGAAGGCGATGAAGACAGAGGTCAACGAGCGGCATCGCGAGGCCGATCATGCGAAGCTCCGCGAGGCGATCGCCGCGTGGGTCCGGGAGACGAAGCAGCGCGTGCTGCTGTGTCCCGAGATGACTTATCAGGTTGACCTGCTCGGCCCGTTGCTGTTCGATCCGCTGCCCGAAGACGTGAAGCCGCACGTCGCGAACCTCGGCCGGTACTGGCTCACGGGCGAAGCGGCGAGCGTCTATTCGCAGGCCGCCGCCGTGATCAGCTTCGAGATGCACTCGCCGATCATCGCCGCCGCCACCGGCACCCCCGCGATTCATTTACGACAGCCGACCGATACGCGGAAGGGCCAGATGTGGCGCGACGTGGGCCTCGACGACTGGCTGTTCGAGATCGACGACTCGGAAGGCCCTGCGATCGCCGCCAAGCTCCTCGAACTCCATCGCAACATGAATGAGACGACGAAGACGCTCGCGGAAGCGAGATCGTACGTCCGCCAACGCGGCGAAGCGATGATGACGGCGACGGGGGCGATGCTGGCGTGAGTCAACGGCTTCACGACAATCGGGTTGAGCCACGCCGATTGCTTCGCTGTCTTACGGTCCCACGGGATCTCAACGTCACTTGGATGCTGTTCGTCGCATGTGTGAACCTGCTTCAGGTTACGCGCGTGGTACTGCGACTTTCTGCACCGGCTGGCCGTCCGCTAACAGCAAGTTTGAAGAAATGACGGAAAAAAATTGAAAAATCCGCGAAGACCGGATACTAAGGATTGATCGACGCGCTCCGGTGAAAAGTTGTTCGATGAGGTGCGACTGAGAGTCGCATTTTTGAGAGAAACACGATCTCCCTTCGATGCTCCGCTTGTCTTTGCGGAAGAAGTTACCGGGCCGAGTCCGTCACCTTGGTCGCTCGCAGCATATTCTACTCTGACACTTTCTCGGATCTGATTGCCTCCGTCTTCTGAGCGCGCGAGTTGAGAACTGGCGAGCCAGGGGTGCGAAAACCGTTTGAGGTTTGGCAAGCTCAGTTGCTTTCTGACCGCGACCTTTCCACTTCAGTCTGTCTTGCACGTCAGCATGTTCGGGCCGTGACAGGCAGTGCCGCCCTGACGGCGGAGAATACGCTCTTCCGTCGAAGCTCTTCGTACATTTGTCTGTTTCTCCGACGACAGTCCGCTTGCCGAGCGCCGAAGATTTCTACCTCTCAGGAGGAGTGCGAGATGCCGCGTTTTGCGTGTGTACAGCTGAGCCTGGCGACCCTCGGAATCTGCTTTGGCTGCAGCGGCGTCAGCGACCAGCCCGAGTTGGGGGATGTGAGCGGCAAAGTGACTTTAGGCGGTGAGCCCGTCGTCAACGTCAGTGTCTACTTCAAGCCCGATATCGGGCGCATGTCGATCGGCAAGACCGACGAAAATGGACACTACATTGCGATGTACCTGATCGACCAGGAGGGCGTGAAGGTCGGCCCCAACAAGGTCTGGCTGGAGTACGCGCCCGACGACTTAGGTCCTCCCATCCCCCCCAAATACGGCTCGCAAAGCGAACTCAAAACGGAGGTCAAACCCGGCGACAACGTCTTTGACATCGAAATGAAAACGTCCAAGTGAAAAGTCCATCGCGTTAGCATTAACCGCGATATCGCTGCGTGATCGCGGTTCGTGCCAGTTTACCCCTTTCTGTGTCATCACTTTTCGAGGAGTTCCGGTCATGGATTCAAGGCATGCACATCGTCGTGGATTTACGCTGATTGAGCTGCTCGTCGTCATCGCCATCATTGCGGTCCTGATCGCCCTTCTGCTGCCTGCCGTCCAGCAAGCCCGCGAGGCCGCGCGCCGGACACAGTGCAAGAACAATCTCAAGCAGATCGGTCTCGCGATGCATAACTATCACGATACCTTCAATTCTTTTCCCCCGGGATACATCACCAAGCAGGACTGCAACGTGGCGGGCGCTTGGCCTGCCTGTAACACGGGAGAACGTGGACTCTGGAGTTGGGGCGCCTCGATTCTGCCTTTTGTCGAGCAGGGCAATCTCACCAACCTGCTCCAGGTCGGGACAATCACTCTCGATCAGGCGCTGGCGATTCCTGCGAGCCGTGCGGCGTTGCAGACACCGCTCCCCGTCTATCTTTGTCCGTCGGATCCCGGTCCTCCGCTCAATGACTTCGTGGCTGCGAGCGATCGCTATGACTTCCGCGTCACGCCAGACGGCACCACGATGGTCCAGATCGCACGATCGAATTATGTGATGATGGCCAATGCCTGGGACAGCACGACGCCGCCCGTTTACTTTGCGCAATACGGAAAACCTCACGGCATGGGCTTCGCCAATTCCAGCGTAAAAATAGGGGCCATCACCGACGGCACCAGTAACACGATCCTCGTCGGCGAGCGGTCCTACATGTACAAGCAGGCCAATAAAGTTGGCGGCGCGAATGCTCTGGGTTTCTCGGCCGCGACGAACGTTCAAGACTCCAGCTACGGGTGCAAAGGCAACGGCCTGGCAGCGATTGGAATCACTTACAACGGAATCAATGCCATCGTCGGCGGAGAGCATGACGTTCGTGGTTTCAGCAGCAACCACGTCGGTGGTGCCCATTTCCTGTTGTCCGACGGCTCAGTCCATTTCATCAGCGAGAACATCGATTACGTCAAAGGCACGGTGTCCGATCCGAATTACTTCGCCAACGTCTCCACGCTCTTCCAGAAGCTGGCGCTGCGCGACGACGGTAAGCCGACCGAAGGTTTCTAGAGTTCGCATGGCGGTCACCGCCTCGGTGTCGTTCTGAACGTCAGTTGATCCTCGCACGAGCCGGCGTCCTGCATCGGGCGCCGGTTCGTGTCTCTTCGCCACGCCTCATTTAATCTGACAACTTGAATGATGACGCCCATCCAAGCGGCATCGTTCGCGAGGGCCGTTCTGCTGGTCACTATGACCGCAGTTGCTTCGCCGTTTCAGTGGTCCAATCAGTCACGCAGCAAATGCGCGTTCGCGATCGAGACCCCGCTGAGCATCGCGCCGACGATGCCTAAGTAGCCCTGATCGGTGCCGCAGATGTAGAGGTTGTCCAATGGGGTCCGCCCGTCGCGCCATTTGCGCGGGGCGCCGTAGACGCAGCCGTTGGTGTGGCCGGTGAAGCGGGTGATGGTTCTTGGCGTGAAAAGGTCGAGGTCGGTGGCGTGGGGGCGGAAGTCGGTGGCGAGGAAGCGGCACGCTGCGTCGGCCATCCTCTCGAACCAGGCGGCCTTCTCGCACACGTAGTCTTCTTCGGGCAAACCGAACCAGTAGGCCGAGTTAGCAAGGGCCGTCATGCGGACGCGGGCGTCGTCGAGCGGCCGGTCGTAGTGGTAGTTGTTCGGCACGCACACGATGCCGCTGCACACATCGACCGGTTCCGTCGGTGGTTCGTAACGGAACGTCGGCGAGTCGTTGAAGAAGACGATCGTGTCGTTGAGGCCGAGGTCCTTCGGCTCGCAGTCCATCATCGAGATCGATTCGACGAACGAGAGGACGCCCGGTTCGGGCCTTCCGCCGGGCCAATCGACGTTGGGTCCGTCGAGCATGTTCGCGGTTTCGGCGGAACCGGCGGATGACAGCACGTTCTTCGCTTCGATCGTCTCGCCGCTGTCGAGTTCGACGCCGGTGATGCGCTGACCGTCTTGCAGCAATCGCTTCACGCCGGCGCGAAGGCGCAGTTCTCCGCCGAGCGATTTGTATTGCCGCGTGAGCGCTTTGAGGATCGGTCGCACACCCGCCCGAGGTCGGCCGAAGCCTTCGCGGTAAAGGGCCTTGAACAGGATCGCGAACTGGCGGACGTCGCAGTCGTTGGGCGTGGGGCTGCCGTAGAACAGCACCGGGCAGAAGAGCATCTCGACGAGCAGCGGATCGGAGATGAACTCGCCGGCGACCTGTCGCGCGGAAATCTCATTCGGGTCGGCGTCGAAGAGATCGAGTTCGTCGAGATGGGCCGCGAAGCGGCGGAAGCCGTCGGCCTGGCTGGGGAACTTGTCGGCGACGTCCTGTTCGAGCACCACGAAGTCGTTGGTGAACCGCAGGCGCACGTCGGGGAAAGCAACGGCCGAACCGAACTGCGGGGCGAGGTCGAAATCCTCCCACTTCAGCCGCAGTTGGCGCAGCAGCTTCGACAGCGGGCCGGTCTTGCTGCCGGGAGGACGCCAGTTCGTGACGGCGTGCAGGCCGACGTCGTGGTTGTGGCCGCGGAGGCGGTAGAAGCTGTTGAGTCCGCCGATCGTCGTGTGGCGTTCGAGAATGCAGACCTTCTTCTCGTAGTAGGCGAGCCGCACGCCGGCCGCGAGCCCCGACAATCCCGCCCCGATGATCAGGGTGTCGTAGGTCATGATGCTCTACGGAAGCGTTGCAACTTCTTGGGTCGCGTCAACGCGAAACCCCTCTCCCTCGGGAGAAGGGCAGGGGTGAGGGGACAAGGCGGCGGTGACACTTCTCAGGCCGCGGTGATCGGTCGAGCTACTGATCCGTGCAACGTAAATTCAAGAAGCGAAGCGGGCGTGAGAAATCCCCTCACCCCGGCCCCTCTCCCCAGCGGAGAGGGGAGTGAAATTGCGCTCCACCAAAGAGCCATTCACCTTACTTCACGACGTCTTTGAGCTTCGGCTCGAGGTAATTCACCGTGCCCTGCATCGTGGCGAGGTGCTCGTAATCGTCTTCCGGGATCTGCACGCGATAGCGCTTGCGCAGCTCCATGACGATGTCGAGGAAGTCCATGCTGTCCAGTTCCAGCTGTTCGCGGAACGGAACGTCATCGGTGATGTTGGACAGGTCTTCGTCCGGGGCGATTCGCTCGAGGATGTCGAGGATGACCTGGCGGATGTCGTCACGGGTCATGCGGCATGGCTCCGTCGCCGGGCGCGGCCCCGGGGCGGGGTTGGTCGAAGGTCAGAAGTCGGAGACTCAGAAACTCGCTCAAAGGCCGCTGGCTTTTGGCCTCTGTCGCTCCGGCTTCTGCGGCTCAGACGACAGAAAAAATCCCCATCCGTGGGGTGCGGGCGATCCGTCGCCGACAGTAGAGCGCAGGATCGCCCAAGTTTCAATCGGGATACCGCCTGACGATCACCACCGAGTTGATCCCCAGCATTCCGAACGAGTTGTTCAGAATGTGGCGAACGCGTTCGAGACGCCGGGGGGTGTTCGCGACGACCTGCGGCAGGCGGCACCGGGGGTCAGGGTCGTCGAGGTTGATTGTAGCGTGGGCGACGCCGTCCCGGAAGGACGGCAGGTTGCCCAGCAATTCCAAAGCCCCGGCGGCTCCCATGGCGTGGCCGATGAAGCTCTTCGTGTTGTTGATCGCGACGTGCGGAAGATCGCCGAAGACTTCCGCCAGCGCGGCGGCCTCTTCGATGTCGCCTTGCTCGGTCGCGGTCGCGTGACTGCTCACGATGTCGACGTCTTCGGGGCCGATCCCGGCTCGCGAAAGCGCCAATTTGACGCACTCCGCCTGACGGTTCCGGTCGGGCAGCACGAAGTCACCGGCGTCGCTGTTCATCGCATAGCCGACGATCTCGCCATAGATATTCGCACCGCGGGCGAGGGCGTCGGGCAGGCGTTCGAGCGTGACGAGGCCGCCTCCTTCCGCGACGACGATGCCGTTACGTGCCAGGTCGAAGGGCCGACAGGCCTTCGCAGGGTTTTCGTGGCGTGCCAGCGCCCCCTGAGCGTGAAAACTCGCGAAGATGCCGAAGGTGTGGATGCTCTCGGAGACGCCTCCCGCGATCGCGAGGTCAACCTCGTCGAGCCGCAGCATCTGCACGCCCTGAATAAAGCCGGCGTTGCCCGCGGCACAGGCGGCACCGAGGCACAAGTGCGGCCCCGTGATGCCCAAGCTGATCGTGACTTCGCCGGCGGCGTTGTTGGCGACGGTCCGCGGGTTGTGGTGGTGCGACCAGACGCTCGTGTCGTAGTCGAACTTCGAGATTTCGTAGATTTCGTTCTCGGTCTCGACGTTGCCGTGCTCAGTGATGCCGACGTACACGCCGACACGGTCCTTCCGCACCGCCGGCCAGTCGAAGCCCGCGTCTTTGACGGCCTCGTTCGCGCAGTAGATCGCCACCGAGCCGGCCCGCGTACCGCGACGCAGGTCTTTCTTCTTCTGATAGCGTGATGTCTCGAAATTGCAGACGCCCGCCAGCGTGGGCGGCATATAGCGAGTTTCGAACGGAACGACGCCCGAACGGCCTTCGAGCAGTGCGCCGCGAAATTCGGCGAGATTGTTGCCGTTGGGACTCGTCAGCCCGACGCCGGTGATGACGACCCGATCATGATCCTTCAAAGCGGACGACATCCGGCGAAATCGCGAAAAAGCTGACGTGAAGTGTCCAGGGCGTGACAAGCATCCAACCGGCGGAAGCCTGCCATCTTAACCGTGCCGCGCGCAGAGGTCCAATGACCTCTCACGAGCCCCAGGGCAGCGGTGGGCGGTTTACACGTGCAGATGCCCCCGCGGTGCCCTTTCGACCTGGCCGAATCAGCCCGACTCTCCGCTTCCGGGCCCACTTGGGCGTCAGGGCGAGAAGACGGTCTCTTTCTCTGCCGCGCCGCTGAGCGTGTCGCTTTCGATCGGTTCGTCGTCGAAGGTGACGGAGGACGGATTCTCTTCACGTCGCTGAGTTTGCTCGTCGCCTTCGCCCGCGCCTTTGGGCCAGATGCGAAATCCGTCGCGATCGACCGACGGGATCTCCCACGTGCCCCAGATGCCTTTGCGTTCGGCGTAGCCGGTGTAGAAGACGTCGTGACGGGCGTACTTCTTCATCAGCCAGACTTTGCCGCTGTCCAATTCGTATCGTCCAACGAGCGAGAACGAACCGACGCCGTCGCGACCCGTGCCCATCGCCCGGCCGTTGATGAACGACAGGTGCAGCTCCATCTCGCGCTTCGCGTCGCCAAGCGAGCGTTGCAGGAAGTACCCCTTCCATGGTCCGGAAGGGAACCGGTCGTCGGTTTCCAGGGCAGACGAAGTTGGTGCGGCCATGCGTCGATCTTACCCGTGTACGACCGACAAAACGATCAAACCGCCCTCGTTGTCGCTCGTGGCCGTCACTCCCTAAGCGATCCCTGATCGATGGGTCCGCAGCGAACGGATGATGACACCCGATTGATGTGTTATCATTCTCATGCAATCTCATGCAATCGCGCACGGCGTTCATAAGAATCGCACCCATTCCTCTGAGCAAAGACGAGGAAGCACTTGCATGAAGGCCGTTGGCGATTGTTGCCTGCACAAACTGACGGGAGACCTTTTTTGATGCTGATTCCCACGGAACCGATCGGCAGCATTCCGCGGCCTTCGTCGTTACTCGAGGCGATCGCGAAGGCGGGCGACGCCGAGGCTCCGTCGCTTGGGCCGCTGTACGATGAAGCCATTCGCGACACGATCTCGCGATTCGAAGAGACCGGCTCGCCGGTGATCACCGACGGCGAGCAGCGGAAGTATCACAACTTCTGGACGTATAGCGTCCACGGACTGCCGAACACCGCCCCCGACGGTTTCTGCATTCCATTCACGGCGGGTCATGTTCGTCGCATGCCGCGGCTGACGGCCGGCCCCTTCCGATACAAGCGTCGTGCCGACGCCTACCTTGAGGTCGCCCTTCGCCATGCGCACGCGCCGGTCAAGCAGGCGGTGATCTCGCCGTCGGCGCTCAGCCTGCTCTACCCGGACGACGAGATCCCCGGCTACCCCCGCGAGCGGTTCATCGACGATCTGCTGCACGAGCATGAGACCGAAGTGCGCAACTGCCTCGCGATGGGCGCGCACAAGGTTCAGATCGACTTCACCGAAGGGCGGCTGGCGGTGAAGATCGATCCCTCGGGCAAGCTGCTCCACAGCTTCATCGACCTCAACAATCTCGCGCTCTCGCGGTTTTCGGCGGAGGATCGCCGGCGTATCGGAGTGCACACTTGCCCGGGCGGCGACCGCGATTCGACCCACAGTGCCGACGTCGACTACGCCGAGTTGCTGCCGAGCCTGTTCGAGCTGAAGGCCGGGAACTTTTACGTCGCGCTCGCCGGCGAGAAGGATCGCGTTCGCGTGCTCAAGATCATTCGCGAGTATCTCAAACCCGACCAGCGGGTGTTCGTCGGCGTCGTCGCGCCGATCGATCCTCGCGTGGAAACGCCGGAAGAGGTTTGCGATCGGGTGCTGGAGGCCGCCGACTACATTCCGCTGGAGCAGTTGGGAACGACCGACGACTGCGGGTTCTCGCCCTTCTGCGACGATGATTCGACGACGCGCGACACCGCTTTTGCAAAGATTCGCTCGCGGGTGCTCGGCACGGCGCTCGCCTCCGAGCGAATCGGAGGCCATGATGGTCGGCAGCGAGAATGAAGAGGATTTGCTCCGTTCCGTCGCATTGCGGAATGCCAACAGCATCCTGCAGTCTCGCTTGCGCGCCGAGGAGGAACTCGTTCACGCGAAGGAGGCTCTGGAGCGGAAAACGGAAGAACTGGCCCGGTCCCTCGCCGCCATGCGGGCCACGTTGGAGGCGGCGACCGACGGGATTCTGGTCACCGACGGTGAGCGGCGGCTGGCGGCCTACAACTCGCGCTACGTCGAGATGTGGCGGCTCCCGCCGTCGATCATCGAGTCGCGTTCGCACGATGCGATTCGTGACTTCTGCGGTGATCAGCTCGCCGAGCCGCGCCGGTTTCGCGACCGGGTGGAAGAGATCTACGCGACCTCGCCGCCAGAGACGTTCGACGTGCTCGAACTTTCCGACGGGCGGGTGTTCGAGCGGTTCACGCGGCTGCAGATCCTCGATGGTCAAGACGCCGGCCGCGTCTGGAGTTTTCGGGACGTGACCGAGCGGAAGCGAGCTGAGGAGGTGCGGCACCGGCTCGCCGCCATCGTCGAATCTTCGGCTGATGCGATCCTCAGCAAGACGCTCGACGGAGTGATCACGACCTGGAACACCGGGGCCGAGGGGATGTTCGGCTACCAGACCGAGGAGATCGTCGGAAAATCGGTCACGATCCTGATCCCGCCGGACCGGATCGACGAAGAGCCGGTGATTCTCGAACGGCTCAGGCGCGGCGAGCGAATCGAGCAATATGAAACGGTGCGGATGCGTAAGGACGGCACACGGATCGACGTGTCGCTCACGGTCTCTCCGATCCGCGACGCCGAGGGCAGAATCATCGGCGCGTCGAAGATCGCACGCGACGTCACCGAACGAAAGCGTGCGGAGGCGCTGTTGCGGGAAGAGACGCGCACGCTCGAGCTCCTCAACAGGACCGGCGGTCTGATCGCCTCGCAACTCGACCTGCAGAGCCTGTTGCAGTCCGTCACCGACGCGGCCACGAACTTGAGCGGCGCGCAGTTCGGCGCCTTCTTCTACAACACGACCGACGAGAGGGGCGAGGCGTTCCTGCTCTACACGCTGTCGGGCGCGCCGCGCGAGGCGTTCGAGGGCTTCGGCCACCCGCGGGCCACGCCGCTGTTCGGCCCGACGTTTCGTGGCGAGAGGCCCGTGCGGCTCGACGACGTGCGGCAGGATCCCCGGTACGGGCAGTGGGCGCCTCATCACGGCATGCCCGAGGGGCACCTGCCGGTGCGAAGCTACTTGGCGGTCCCGGTCATTTCTCGTTCAAACGAGGTCATCGGCGGCCTGTTTTTCGGCCACGAAGAGCCAGCCGTCTTCACCGAACGCACTGAGAGGATCATCGTCGGCGTGGCGGCGCAGGCGGCCGTCGCGATCGACAATGCGCGGCTCTACGAAGGCGCGACCCGCGCGGCCGAAGAGCGGAAGAAACTCCTCGAAGCCGAACGCGCCGCCCGAGCCGAGGCCGAACGGGCCGGCCTCATGAAAGACGAGTTCCTGGCGATGCTGTCGCACGAGTTGCGCACGCCGTTGAGCGCGATCCTGGGCTGGTCTCAAATCCTGCAGATGGAGGGTTATACGCCCGAGGATCTCAAGGAGGGGCTGGAGACGATCGCGCGGAACGGCAGGGCGCAAACCCGCCTCATCGACGACCTGCTCGACATGAACCGTATCGTGTCGGGCAAGGTCCGCCTCGACGTGCAGCCGATCGACCTGTCGGCCCTGGTCGATGCGGCGGTGGACTCGGTGCGGCACTCGGCGGAGGCGAAGAGCATCCGCCTGCGGAAGATCATCGATCCGCACGCCGGCCCCGTCTCGGGTGATCCGGCGCGGCTACAACAGGTCGTCTGGAACCTGCTGACCAACGCGATGAAGTTCACGCCGAAGGGAGGCCGCGTTGACGTCGTGGTGGAACGAGTGAACTCCCATGTCGAAATCACCGTGAGCGACTCGGGAGAGGGCATCAGCCCCGATTTTCTGCCCTACGTCTTCGAGCGGTTCCGTCAGGCCGATTCGTCGCTGACCCGCAAGCACGGCGGGCTGGGCCTGGGCCTCTCGATCGTGAAACAACTCGTCGAGCTGCACGGCGGAGCCGTCTCGGTGAAGAGTCCCGGCGAAGGCCAGGGCGCGACGTTCACGGTGAGTCTGCCGCTGGCGCCGGTTCGCGAATCGTCGAACCGGGAGCATCCGCTGACGCCGAGAAGGTCTCTGCTGGGCTTCAACGGCGTGGATCTCAGCGGCATCAAGATTCTCGTGATCGACGACGAACCCGATGCACGCGAACTCACGAAACGCGTACTGACGCAATGCCGCGCGATCGTGTCCACCGCCGGCGGCGCGGCCGAGGGGCTGGAGCAGGTCAAAAGATCAAAGCCCGACGTGATCGTGAGCGACATCGGCATGCCCGAGCGAGACGGCTACCAGTTCATTCGCGACGTGCGCGCCCTGACGGCGAGCGAAGGCGGCGCGACCCCCGCCGTAGCGCTCACCGCCTTCGCCCGGTCGGAAGACCGCACGCGGGCGATGATGGCCGGCTACCAGGTTCACGTCGCCAAGCCCATCGAGCCGGAAGAACTCGTGGCCACCGTCGCCAGCCTCGCCGGACGCATGACACGCCGGCAAGTTTGAGGCGACGCGGCGTTCCCAGGCGCGGAGGACGCTGCGAAACGGCGCTCAGCTTCGGCGCGTAAAAATCACGATCATCACGCCGATGGCCGCGACGGCGAGCACCACGGCCAGTTTCTTCCAACCGATTTCACGCGCGGCCTCGGTGGTGGCCGATCGCAAGCGTTCGGCGAGGTTCGCGGTGCCGCTGGCATCGATATTGGCGTCTGACGGAGCATCCCGTTCGCCGTTCTCGGCGAAGTCCTCGTCGGTGACGGCTCTGTCCGGATTCTCAAGCACGGCGGCGAGCACCCGCGCGACGACGTTGCCGTTCGCCGGCCTGGCGGCGGGGTCTTTCTCCAACAGGCGTGCGACAATGACTGCGAAGGACTTCGGGCAGTTCGCGACGATCGTGTCGAGCCGCGGCGGCACCATGTGCAGATGACCCTCGAAGGTTTCGAGAGGATTCGCACCGTCGATCGGCAGCCGGCCCGCGGCGCAGCGAAAGAGAATGCACCCCAGGGCGTAAAGGTCGAGCCGGCCGTCGATGTCCTGCCGGCCGCGAATCTGCTCGGGAGCCATAAACCGAATCGTGCCGACGGTCTGGCCGTCGAGCGTCAACTTCGAGGCGAACGCGTCTTTGGCCAGGCCGAAGTCACCGAGCTTGAGCTTGCCGTCTTCCGAGAGATCGATGTTCGCCGGCTTGAGGTCGCGATGAATGATGCCGTTCGCATGCAGCACGGGGAATCATCCTATCGGCGGGTGGGGCGGAATCCCACGCTTTGTCAGGCTCCATTAGCCTACAATCAGGTTCGTTGAGACCGCAGCGGCCGATCCGCCTGAACGGCGTCTTCCCCCGCTCCAGGAGACGGACGCGCGCCTAGGCAGGGGAGGGTTCACCCGCCGTGGCCGCAGCCTCCAACGCAGGCCGACTCGCCGCCAATCCAGTCATGAGCCACTTCCCATGCCCGCGTCTCAACGCCCCCTCTGGAAGCGGAAGTGCTGGATCGCTGCGGCGGTTCTGTGTCTGGTGCTGTGGTATCCGCTGAGCCTCTGGCCCGTCGCATACGCGGTCGGTCGCGGCTGGCTCGCGGTCACCCAGGTGCAGGCCCTCTACTTACCAATTCTTCTCGCCGCCGACGCGCTCCGGCCTCATCCGGGCATCGGGCTGGCCCCGCCCGACAAGGACGGCAAGAGGCGTTACATCGTGCTCCCGGACCCCGACCCTTCGCCCGAGGCCGTCGGGGCCGCTGCCGAGAGTTACCTCAACATCGTCGAGTGGTTCGACAGACTCGGGAAGAGGCACGCGGCATCGGAATGACGACCCGCCCAACGGCAAGAATCGCTCTGAATGGACCATGTGGACGCGAGCCGAGAGCGTCAGCGACCGGAGCCAGGGGCATACTCGCGAAAACTCCGGTCACTGGCGTTCCCGGCTCGCAATGAGCTAGCACAGTTCCGCGATCGGTTCCCGAACGTCGACGAGGAACTGTGGCCGGCCCGTCGGGTCGGTCACCGTCGTCGTCATCGGGTTGATGCCGAGGTTGTGGTAGATCTGCGTGAGCACTTGCTGCATGGGGATCGGGCGTTCGGTCGCGTGTTCGCCGAGGCGGTTCGTGGCGCCGATCATCTGGCCCGTCGGCATGCCGCCGCCGGCGAGCAGGCAGCAGCTCACCTGCGGCCAGTGATCGCGTCCGCCTTGCGGGTTCACGCGCGGCGTGCGGCCGAACTCGCCCCAGCACACGACCGTCACGTCATTCAGCATGCCGCGCTCGTCGAGGTCTTGCACGAGGGCCGACAGGCATTGGTCGAGCTTGCCGCCATGATCGCGGACGAGGTCGAAGTTCTTGCCGTGGCTGTCCCAGCGGCCGAACGAAAGGCTCACGCTCCGCACGCCGGCTTCGACGAGTCGCCGGGCGACGAGCAGATGCTCGTTGCAGGTCGGGGCGCCGTCGTACTGGTACTTGTAGGGCTTGCCGGTGCCGTAACGCTCGCGAACGTGATCGGGTTCCTGACTGACGTCGAGCGCCTGCGCGAGTTTGCTGCTCGTGAGCACTCCGAAGGCCGCCTGCGTGAAGGCGTCCATCCCGGCGATCATTCCGGAGGCGTCGGCGTCTCGCTTAAGCGTGTCGAGACCCGCCAGCAATGACCGGCGATCGTTCAGGCGATCGAGCGTCACGCCGTTGAGCGTGAGGTCGTCCATCCCTTCGCCATTCGGGCGGAAGGCTTTGCAGGCCGGGCCGAGAAAGCCCGCCGAGCCGGGCTCAGACCATTCGACGTGCTGCGTCTTCTCGGCCAAAGCGACATGCGGCGGGATGCCGGGGTCGCGCGTGCCGCCGAGCTTCGCGATCGCGGAACCGACGCTCGGTCGGCCGCCCAGCGATTGCAGGTCGCGACGTCGCCAGCCCGTCAGGCACTGGTAAGCGTCGTGGGCGCCGTCGCAATCGACGATCGAGCGGATCGCGGCGAACTTGTCGAACATGCCGGCGATGCGGGGGAAGCACTCGCCGATCTGAATGCCGGGCACGTTCGTCGGGATCGGCAGAAACTCGCCGCGGATCTCACTGGGAGCATCGACCTTCAGATCCCACATGTCCTGATGCGGCGGACCGCCGGCGAGGAACATGTGGATCACGGCCTTGTTCGAGTTGCGAACACCGGCGGCCGCTTCGGCGCGAAGCAGGCTCGGCAGGCCGATCCCGCCGACGGCACCCATGGCGAGGCCGCCGATCTTGAGAAAGCTCCGGCGCGAAACGCCGTCGCACATGCGCGAGCCGCGACCAAGCAAAGTCAGCATAACAAGCTCCTGGATGTGGTGCAGGAGGCGAGGGGACATCCGTGCCCAAAACCGCAGCGGCAATGGGATTTCCGCCGGGGCGGCCCACTATCAACAACGCTTGTTGATATGTCGATAGTCTAGCCCCTAGGCAGTTCACCGGCAACCTCACACCAGGAAACCCGTAGCCGATCCTGCGGGGTCGTGCCGATTCATGTCGGAACCAGTCTTTGAGGATTCCACTGAGGGCGCAGGATTGGAGGAATCCCATCGCGGCCGGCCGGATCATTCGCCGACACTCCGACTATGTCGCCTAGCTTACGGAATCACGGCACGTCGGAATTCGCGCGCGACTGGCAGCGGCTTTCCGCGGGAATCGCGCGTTCCGGCGAGGGATATGCCCTCACCGATGCGAAGCACGCGTACCTCTACCGCCAGGAAGTGGCGGAGTTCTGCGGCCAGACGCCCCCTCAAACGGCGGAGGAGTTCGCGGCTCTGGAGTCGCTTGCAGAGTCGCTGCTCGAGCGGTGGTCTGGGCGGGTGCGGCCTGAGAGCACCGCCGGGCAAGGCGAGTAGGGTCCGCTGTCCGTACCGATCGCACTTCTCTCACATCCGTGAATCGACCTGATCGCGGAGTTCGCGATTCAGCAGGTCCACCATCTGCCGTAGCCGCCCGACCTGGCGGCGGTTGAAGCGGAAGGCGATGCGGGGAAGGTCGGCGAGGTGGGCGTCGTCGGCCTCGAAGGCGTGCGTTTCGACCTTCGTGATGCCGCCGCGCTCGCAGATGTCGCTGAACTCGGCGTTGAGCCGTTCCATCAAAGCGTCGTCCGGCTCGGCATGCAACCGCAGCACGAGCTTGCCGCGCAGGTAACGCATGCTGTTGTAGACGGTGTAGAAGTCGAGGATCTCCTGCACGGCTTCGTCGAGATCGGTCGTGATCTTGTAGAGACTCAGGTCTTCGGGCGAGATCAGCCCGGTGTCGTAGAGTTCCTTCCGCACGAACTCCTGCCACGCCGACCAGTAGGTGCCGCCCGGCTCATCGACGAGCACGATGGGCATCAGATCGCGTTTGCCCGTCTGCACGAGAGTGAGCACTTCAAATGCCTCGTCGAGCGTGCCGAATCCGCCCGGAAAGAGCACGACGGCGTGCACCTCCTTCACGAACAGCAGCTTGCGCGTGAAGAAGTACTTGAGGTAGACGAGCTTGCTGTCGCCTTTGACGACGTAGTTCGCATCCTGCTCGAAGGGGAGCATGATGTTGACCCCCATCGACATCTCGCGGCCGGCGCCGGCGTTCGCGGCTTCCATGATGCCGCCGCCCGCGCCGGTGAGCACCATCCAGCCATGCTCGGCGATCTTCTTGCCGAACCCGACGGCGTGCTGGTACACGGGATGCGCTTCGGGCGTGCGCGCCGAGCCGAAGACCGTCACCTTCCGCTTGCGGCGGTACGGCGTGAAGACTTTAAAGGCATACCGCAGCTCTCGCAGCACCCGGCTGAGCAATTTCAGATCGCCGCGCGAGGCATGATCGCGGTGCAGCTTGTCGGCCGTGAGCTTGAGCTCTTCGATCAGCGACGACGTGTCTTCGAGGTCGGACGTATGCTCTGTCGGCAGTACGTCCGCTTCGGCGTCATCCGGCGTGGGCGGATGGTGCGTCGGCTCGTTCATTCCGTGAACACTCCGCTGGCGTCACGAGGCTCGTTCTTCGGTAGGCCGCTACCATAACACCTTGAGGCAGGGTGGGAAGGGGAGGTCGGATGGCAACATCCCGCCGC
Organism: Planctomycetaceae bacterium; assembly: GCA_013813775.1. Classification (GTDB taxonomy): domain Bacteria; phylum Planctomycetota; class Planctomycetia; order Planctomycetales; family Planctomycetaceae; genus JACCRE01. The sequence goes on along the minus strand of JACCRE010000310.1, from coordinate 244 downwards.
GTGGCACAGTACCAGCGGAACAGAAGCCGTACCGCAACATCTTGTGTCGCTCGCTCTCCCTTAACCGATCTCGGGAAATCCCTGAGAATGCGGTTGAACGCCCCGGTGATTTCCCTATACTCGTTGTTCCGCGGGAGGCGGTGACACGATGTCGCCGAGCACCTGACAAGGATGTCGCCGATCGCAGGATGCGGTCGGCCTCGCTCGGGCAGGATGCCCTCGATTAAGAAGCCACACACGAAGC
>JACCRE010000295.1 GCA_013813775.1 Planctomycetaceae bacterium | reverse complement strand
CACGTTCCTTTCAGCATGAACAGTTCTGACAAAGGAGGCAGTATGGCTGGCCCTTGGAGCACGCCCAGCGCATCGCTGCCCACGAATCGGCGCGATCGACGAAACTCTACGACCGGACGAGCGATGCTGTCAGTCTCGACGAGATTGAACGAATCGTGATTTGAGGGGCAGCAGGGAAATCGACGCGCGGACAACGACGGGTTACGACGACATGGCCGCAGCCGTGCGGGGTCCGGATTTGCCATGAGGGCACCGGAGAATGGCACCGTCATTTCCGAGCCCTGTCAGGCGAAGTAGGATCTTTCTCTCATGCGGCTGATGAAGATCCGCTTCGACGGAAAGCGGCCGCCGGCTTTTCCGGTGAGCCGCCGGCGAGTGTGAAGCGATGACGAACCGGCCGATCGATAACGTCTCGTGAACGTCTCGTGTCGAAACGTTCTGCTCCTGTCGCTCCTGATCGTCGTCGCCTGGGCGGCGCCAACGCGGTCGCCTATCAGATGCTCAGCCGCCGCGACGACCGCATCGACGGAACTGTCGGTCGCCCGTGACACCCTGCGGACCTATGCCGAACGGGAGGTCGCGATCCGATCGAACGCGAGTGACCGGGTGCCCCGCGCCCGTTACCGCCTGATGGGGCCCGCCGGCGGATCGGTCCGACGGGACGTTCCCGGTCCTGCTCTTCCTGCACGGGGCCGGGCAGCGGGGGTGGCCTGCTCCCCAAAACCTGATCCGGTCGTTATGAGAGTCTCAGAGCCCTTGTGTGGGCGAGGAGAGACTCTCGATGTCGAAGCCACGTCGGAAGCGTCACAGTCCTGAGCAGATCGTGAAGAAGCTGCGCGATGCCGATGCGATGCTGAGTGCGGGCCAGGATGTGGCCGCGGTGCTGCAGGGGTTGGAGGTGAGCGAGCAGACGTACTATCGCTGGCGGAACCAGTACGGCGGGATGAAGTCGGAGGAGGCGAAGCGGCTGAAGCAGCTGGAGGAGGAGAATCGGCGTCTGAAGCAGATCGTGGCGGATCAGGCGCTGGATATTCAGATGCTGAAGCATGTCAGTTCGGGAAACTGGTGAGCTCTTCGCAGAAGCGTGCGGCGACCCGCGAGTTGCAGGGACGGTTCGGGGTCTCCGAGCGAAGGGCGTGCGCGGTGCTGGATCAGCCGCGGAACACGCAACGGTATCGACCTCAAGCGCGAAGCGACGAAGCCGCTTTGTGCCGGAGATTGCGGGAGCTGGTGCGTCGTCGTCCGCGGTTCGGCTATCGCCGGCTGACGGCGGTGCTGAAGCGCGAGGGCTGGCGGGTGAACGCCAAGCGTGTGCAGCGTCTCTGCCGGAAAGAAGGGCTCAAAGTGCGAAGAAAGCCGAGAAAGCGGCGAGCATTGGGCACGTCGCAGAATGCGTGTCATGTCCGACGTGCTCAGCGGAAGGACCAGGTCTGGTGCTGGGACTTCGCCTTCGACCGGACGATGAGCGGGACGACGCTCAAGTGGCTGTCGATCGTGGACGAGCACACGCGGGAGTGCCTAGCATTGAAGGTGTCTCGGAGCATCACGAGCGAGGATGTGATCGACACGCTGGCGGAGCTGTTCGCGATGCGGGGCGTGCCGGAGGCAATCCGCAGCGACAACGGCCCGGAGTTCGTGTCGCGGGCGATCCAGGAGTGGCTGTCGAAGCTCTCGATCGACGCGTTGTACATCGCACCGGGCAGCCCGTGGGAGAACGGCTATGCCGAGAGCTTCCACTCGAAGCTGGTGGACGAGTTTCTGAGTCGCGAGGAGTTCCAGAGCGTGCGCGAGGCCCGCCGGCTGACGGCGGCCTGGCGCGAGGATTACAACGAGCACCGGCCGCACAGTTCGCCAGGGTACCTGACTCCGACGGAGTACGCGTCCCGGTGCGTCACTGCTGATGCTGCGACCGATCGCTGTGCGGCTTCCGCTCCGGCTGTTGAGGGGCCTGCGCTCCAGCCGCCCAGCGATCCTCCCCAACCCGTACTCTCATAACCCGTGGTACAGAAATTGGGGTCAGGCCAGGGGAGCGGCAACGTCCGGCAATTACAGGGCCTCCCGGAGCAAATGGCTCTGCCTGAGTGGCGACGGCGGTTCCCCTGCTTACTCGTCGTCCCGCAGTGCCCGCAGGGGGAACACTGGACGGAACGCCTCTCGGACCTCTGGGCCATGCACGGCGACGCGGACGACGTCGTCCCGGTCGAAGCATCGCAAGCGATGGTCGCGGTGGGGCGGTCGGCGGGCGGGTGCGGTACACGGAAATGGCCGATGTCGGCCATGACAGTTGGAAGGCGGCATACGCCGACCCGGCGGGCGTCGTCCCCTAGATGTTCCCACAGGCGAGGACGGGCGGCCGTGAGGGGCCGTTGAGACTCTCATAACACCCGGATCAGGTTTGGGGGGGCAGGCCAATTCCTCGCCGCATCCACAGCCCGTCGCGGATGCGGCGGACCGAGCGGCGTCACTTCGGCGGAACAGATCCGAAAGTTCGCGGCGAGGCCTCGTCGGTTGCACATCGAGTACCTCCCGCTTTCCCTTCCGGCCGCCGTGACTGCGGCATGTGACATCCGCAGAGTCAATCGTGCCGCAGGAACCGCACAAACAGCCGAGCCGAGAGAGAGATCCCTGCCCTGTCGCCGACTGACCTCATGTCGCCCGTCGTGCCCGTCGGGACAGGTAGCGGAGCAACACCACGATGGCGGGGGCCGTCAGTACGACGGTTCCGGCAACGGCGAGGCTCATGCCCCACGCCTCGTGCGCGGCGCCCGACACCTCGGCCGACCGAGCCGCGTCGGCGAGCGCCGACGAAGGGTCGAGCAACGCCAGCAACGCGACGTTGGCGGCCAGCACGGCTGCATAGCTGCCCGCCCAGATCGAGAAGTCCAGACGGGTGTTCATTCTCCCCGTCGTGCGGGTTCCCCAGCGGTTGTCCGTCAGCGTCAGTAGCGACTTGAACCGGACGGGGATCAGCACGAACACGTGCAGGAAGCCGTACGCGACGAGCAGACAAAAGCGGGGGTCGCCCGTGCGGAGCAGGCCGTAGACGGCCCGCGCGAAAGCCGCGATCACCAACACGGCCAGGTAGTACAGGATCAGCTTCGGAGCGGCGGTCGCCCAGAGAAGATAAACGGCGTGACTCAGTGACAGGGTGAACGCGAGAAACAGCAGCGGCTGCAACAGCATGTCGAGCAGTGAGAAGGGGTGGACCCGGTCGGCGATCTTCAGTGTCCACAGGATCTCGCGATAGAAGCTCTTATTCCACCGCGTCTGCTGCCGGACGTACTCGCCCACGGTGGTCGGCACGAAGGTCCATGCCACCGCGTCCGGCTGATAGACGACCTGCTGGCTGCCGGCGAGGACGAGGTTCGTCAGGTGGCGGTCGTCGCCGTAGGTGCAGCGCCGGCCGCAGAACGTCTGCGCGACGTATGCGTCTTTGATCTCGTGCAGGACGGACGCGCGGTAGGCGGAAAACGGGCCGGAGCAGCACAGGAC
>JACCRE010000294.1 GCA_013813775.1 Planctomycetaceae bacterium | reverse complement strand
TGCGGACATCTCGTAAGTGTAGCATCGTCTCCAAGACACTTTTCATCACCTGTGGTATCCGATGATTCCCGGCACCGCTACATACAGATCGACCTGCCGCTACAGTCACCAGTGATCCGCATTAGAGTTTCGTGGCTCCGGTTGCCGGCGCACTCTCGTAAGCTGCCGGCATCACACCTTGTGGACCTGGCGCCGACGGAGCGTACGGCATTGGATGCGATGCAGAATGCGCCGGCATTCCGCCGGGATTCATGTAGTCCGGCGGCAGTCCGAGACAGGCGAGCAACTCAGCCGTGTCGGCATTGGACAGGCGGGCTTCCTGCATCTTCTTGCCGGACGCCATCGCGAGGTAGCCTGGTTCGAGCCACACGGTGTAGAGCGGCTTGTCGCCGGCGATGAGCTGCAACTGAAAGCGAGTCGGGCGCGGCATGCCGTCCGCCTTCTTCCATTTGCTCTGCCGGGACGTCAGAAATGATTCCAGCGCCGCCAGTCGGTCGGGGTCGGTGACCTGGATCGGCGGTCGGGCGACGTTTTGAGCTCCTCCGCCAAAACCACTCGCGTCGGTCAGCACCGCCGCCTGAACACGGCTCAACTTATCTAGTCGGGCGACGGGGCGACTGCAACCGGCGAGGGCAAACGCCGCCAGCGCCAGCATGAGCATCGGTTTCATACGACATCCTTGTCGGCGTGCAGATCGGGCCCACCACATCGCTGCCTGCGATGCCGGCGATTTACTGCTTCGGCTTAAGCAATTCCGGCAGCGATTCCTTGAGCTGTGCCACCGACACCGCTCGGCTGACGACCTTGCCGTCGCTGCCCACGAGAATCATCGTCGGCAATGAAACGATGCCGAAGTCGCGCGCCGGCTTGCTGTCTTGTCCGCCCGCCTCATGAATCTGGGGCCACGTCATTTGATGCTTGGCCATGTACGAAGCGACGCCCTCGGCTGTCGGATCGAGATTCACGCCAAGAATTTCGAAGCCGGACTTACCGTATTGCTGATAAAGTGCCCGGATGAGCGGCAGATCCTCTTCGCAGGGCTTGCACGCCGTCGACCAGAAGAGCACCAGCAAGACCTTTCCCTTGAACTGGTCGGAAGAGATCGTGCCCCCCTTTAATCCGGCGCCCGTCATCGCGAACGGCTTGCCTTTGAGGCCGAGACGATTGAGGGCCCCCGCCGCCTGTTGCCCACGCTCGGTGTCGGGATGGGCTTTCGCGAGTTTGTCGTACCAGGCGGCAGCCTTGTCGAATTCGTTTGAAAGTTCCTCGGCAAGCGCGAGCTGAAGCAACGCATCGGCCGCGTCGGGCGATTCGGGGAACTTATCCACGAAGCTCGTGAGCTGCGACAGCCACCACTGTTGGACCTGAACGCGGCCTTCTGCATCGGACTGCCGCAGGCGTTGGTTGTAGTCGGCGAAGAGACGTCGATAGAGGACGTAGGCCCGCAGGATTGGATCAGCTTTGTCTTTTGCAAGCTGTCGCTCGACCGCATCAAGCTTCTGAAGCCCTTCGGGATAGACGCCCGTCGTCACGGCCGCCGAAACGCTGTCGGCAAACTGCCGCGTCCACATCTCTTTGTCTTCAGGGGTGTCGGCCGATTGAGCGAGGCCCGCCAGAATCTCGGCACGCTCGGCGTTATAGCGGGCAAAGGCTTCAACGCCGGCGGAAGGATCGGGAGCGTTCGCGTCGAGCTTCTGCAACGCTTCGAGCAACTCGCGCATTTTCGGCGAAATGCCGCCGGGCACGCCGTCCGGTGACACGAGGGCCGGCTGCATCAGGATGCCGCCGTTTGTGATTTGAATCGTATCGCCCTCGAGCGGCTTGGGAATCTGCGTGAGCTTCCAGACGTCGCCGACTCGCAGCATTTCACCGATCTGCACCAGCCCGGTCTGGTCGCCGTACTCGACGATCGCCATGGCGTTCTCGTAGACGAACAAGTCCTTCGCGGCCTTGCCTTCATCGGCGGGAACGACGCCAGGACTGGAACTGTCGAAGCGCATCCAAGTCGTCTGCGACGTCAGAATCTTTGAACCGGTTGTCGCCGCTTGGATTTGTTCCGCCGGCTTCGCAACCGAGTCGAGCAACTGCTTCGCGATGTCCCCGCCGATGCCGAGTGCTTTCACGTCGTCGGCGCCGATCAGCACGGTTTGAAGCAGCGCGGCGTCGCCGGCCAGCATCGCTTCGACGGCGACGCGGGTCGCTTCCTCGGCCGACAGCACCTTCCACGAGTCGATCTTGCCGTCTTCGTTGGCATCGATGCCCCACCGCGTGCCGCCGGTGTTGACCCAGCGGGCCTGGTCCATCTTGTTGTTGGCGTTGGTATCGAGATCGCGGTAGACCTCGACGCCGTTATGGAAATAACGCCATTGATCGACGACGTTGTCGCCGTCGGTGTCGAGAAAGCGACGCAGGATCTGGCCTTGCGGACCCAGCACGACCCAGCCGGACACATTGCCCTTGCGCTCGACCTTCACCGTACAGTTGGCGACGTCGGCTTTGTCGGGAACGTCGATCTCGACGCCCTTCTGGCGAGGCTGAAACGAGAGCGCGACGCTGGCGGAAGGGGGATCGGCAGCGAACGTCGGAGCGGCGAACGAAGCGGAGACGATCAATGCGAGGCAAAGGGCACTTCGGCCCGGCCGCACGGGCGGACACAGCGGCATCGGTCGGACTCCAATTTCCGGCGGTGAATCCTGAATCGTCGATCGGCCGGCCATCGGCCGCCAAGGGATTCTAGCTTGACCGAAAATCCAAGTCATCGCCAGTTCGACGGCCCTTCGAGCGGCGTCAACCGGTTACCGATAAGGCATTTCAGCGGCCGTTGCGCGGATTTTCGTCGCGGCGTTGATCGTTTCCTGTTCCGCGGGATAGACGAGACGCATGCCCTTCAAGGCGGGAGGTGCGGGCGTCACGGCATAACGGCCGCGGTCTTCAATCAGCGGTACGATGTAGCGTTGCTTCAAGGCGAACTGGTCGGCTGGTACGCCTTCGAGGCGAAGTCGCGAAGGAATCTCAGAGCCGGCGAGCGTCTCCTCGACTCGCAACCAGACCCCTGATTTCGCGGGACTTTCCGCCACCCCGACGACGACGGCGTCGGAACGCAGGATCTGCTCGCGGTTCACCGTGGCCGGATTCGCCGCCAGCAGCGCCAGCACCGACAGAAAACCGAGCCAAGCGACGGCGAGCACGGCCGCCACGATCAACGGTCCGCGAAACCGGTGATCGACGCCGACCGGGACTTCAGTTGTCACGGAATGCCTTGGCGACATCGACACGGTAGCCGCTGTCGAACGCGGCTTCGAAGTCGTAGATGTCGAAGAAGTCGTCGGGAGTGTCCTGGTCGGTCTTCCGCATTTCGCCGCGTTCGATCAGCTCGAACACGATCCTGCCGATGTCGTCGGTCGACGTCACGCCCCAACTCCGCAGCACGGTCTTCGTCAGCAGGCCGAACTTCTGCAACGCGAGTTCGCGAAGCCCCTCGCACAACTCGGGACCGTTGATGTGCGCATCCTCTTCGTGCAGTACGTGCGACGCGGTGCGGTTCAGCTTTTCCTGCGTGAACTGCAAGGCGCTGAACACGAAATGGTAGGCATTGCGGTGATACCGAGGTCGTGTCTTGGAAGGCGAAGTCGTCAGGCTATTCATCGTCCGACTCGTGAGGGCTATGAAGAATGAAAATGAGTCAGCCACTCATGACGCACGTCGTTGTTGCTGCTTTGCATCATGTACAACGTCGGGTCGATAGGTCAACGGCTCGTCGGGGGATTCCCGAGAGGTTTTTCGCGCCGCTCACGGATGGTGGTCTGCGGGCCTGGCGGCCACAAATGCTGGACCATGAACGTCACTGCGATTCATCGGCATCGATCTCCGGAGCGCTGCTGCCGCGGACAACTGTCAGCACGTCTTTCTCGTCGGTCAGAATACGGCGGTGATCTTCGTACTGCACAATGAGCTTCCGCGCGAGCAACTCCACAGCGAAAACACGCCCTTGTCCGAGCTTGGTGACGACCGTCACACCGACTTTAGGCAGTTCTTTTCGGTGGGCTTCATAGGTGTCGTATTCATAGCGCAGGCAGCATTTCAAGCGACCGCAACGGCCCGAAATCTTATTCGGATCGAGCGTCGCCTTCTGCATCTTCGCCATCTTCATCGAGACCGGCGGCATTTCGCGAAGGTGCGTGTTGCAGCACACCGGCTTGCCGCAATCGCCGTAATCGGCGATCAGCTTGGCCTCGTCACGCACCCCGATCTGACGCATTTCGATTCGCGTGCGGAACCGCTTTGCAAGTTGCTTCACAAGTTCGCGGAAATCGACGCGCTGCTCGGCCACATAGTAGAAGACCAGCCGCTCACCGCCGAACAGGGATTCGACATCGACGAGCTGCATCACCAGTTTCGATTCGCGCACGACTTCATGTCCGCCTCGGAAGGCCTCCCGTTCCGACTCACGAGTCCGTTCGAGCGCCTCGCGATCGCTACGCGTCGCGAGGCGAAGGATGCGGCCCTCAGGCTCGGCGACGCCAAGAAACTCGCGTGTTCGCGGCGTCGCAGCGCACAGCACTTCACCCCACTCCGTGCCGCGACTGGTGCGAACGACGACCTCGGCGCCTCTCGGATACGTTTCAGATCCGCGCGGCGAGAACTCGGCGACGAAACGCGTCAGGCCATATCGAACCACATAACCCGAAGGCGGCGGTTCGGGCACTGGTGCCGCGGTGACGTCGGCAGGTTCTTCAACGAGCGCTGACTCAAGCATGGGGATGGTATCCGTGATCGACGGAGCGAACAGCGTTCGACTCCGTGCGGCGATGATGACAGCTTAGAGAATTCGACGCGACGGGCGAAGCCCGCATTATACGTCGAACCGTGGCGCGGACCGCAAACGGAACGGCCAAGCTCTCGCCCCGCGAGAAGATTAGCCCCGCAAACGATTCGCGGCGTCGTAGGCAAACGACTCGATGCACAGCACCGGCGATGCGTAGAGCGACAGTTGATCCTCGACGGCCGCGGCGCGGTCAATGAGAGCCGTCAGCCTCTCGACGGCTTCGGCGTCGTCGCCGGTCGCTCGCAACAGGCGGTCGGCGAAGGCCGCCGCGGCTTCGTCCGCGGTTGCGGGTTCGATAAGAACGTGTGCGACTTGGCGAAAGAACGTCGCCGCGAAACGGGCGATCCAGCCCGTGGCTTCACGCTGTGCCGCCAGATCGCTGAAGGGCTCGATGCCCTTGACGAGTCTTTCCGCCGTCCTCGACGGATCGAAAGGCTGCTTCGAGAGTTCTTCGATGATTGTTTGCCGCAATGAGATCAAAGCAGGATCGACCAGCCGTGATGCGACTTCAAGACTGCCCTCGCTGACATTCGCCGCGGCCCAGGCCGCCCCTTGGTCGGTCGTGACGCCGTTCGCCAGCAAGAGTGCCACGATGTCGGCCGTAGCGAGCGGAGCGAATCGAACGAGTTGACAGCGAGAGCGAATCGTGGGCAAGAGCTCGTCGGGCTGCTGGGCGATCAGCACGAGGATCGCGCCCGGCTGCGGTTCTTCAAGTGTCTTCAAAAAGGCATTCGCGGCCGCGTCGTTCATCGCGTCGGCGTCGTTGATGACGGCAAAACGCCGTCCGCCGGAGATGGGGCTTAACGACAATTGATAACAGAGACCCGCGCGGCCTCGTTCGTCTTCCTCGCCAAGAAACACGCTGATCGGCAGCTCGCGCTTGCCCTCGGGACAACCGACCTCGAAGTAATCGGGATGCGAGCCGCCAGCCATCTGTCGGCAAGACCGACAGTGACCACAAGCTTCCAGTTCGTATTCCTCATGCCTTTCGCAGAACAGACACGTCGCGAGCTTCCGAGCGAAGGTGCGCTTGCCGACGCCGGCCGGACCGGCGAACAGATAGCCTTGAGAGAGGCGTCCGCGAGCGATGGCCCGGCGAAACATCTCGACCTGCTCGCCGTGGCCGCGGAAGTCATCCCAAGTGGAAGGCATGCGGATCTCAGGACTGCCGGGCGTTGCGTTCAAACGTCATCGTCTTGCTCGATCGTTCCAAGCTTCTGGCCAGCGCAGATCGCGGAATTCAGCGGAACGGTCGCTTCCGAAAGCCGGCCGCTGACGGGAGCAGCCACGTCGACGGTCACTCCCGGCAGCAGCAGTTCGACGACACGATCGCCCGCCCTGACCGTCTCCCCGACCTCGACGAGCCAGGCACTGACGCGAGGCGATTCGGTCGCACCAAGGTCGGGGGCGATGATGGGAATACGATCCGCCATCGCTTATCCGTTCCCCAATACCGCCGCCATTTCTCCAGCGTGGTAGCTCGACCGCACGAATGGACCGCTGGCGACGAGCTTGAAGCCGAGCTTGCGGACGAGATCGCCGACCGTGTCGAACTCTTCGGGAGGCAGGTAGCGCTCCACGGGAAGATGTTGCGGCGTCGGCTGAAGGTATTGCCCGATCGTGATCATCTCGACGCCCACGCCGCGAAGGTCGGCGCACACGTCCATCACTTCATCGAGCGTCTCACCGAGACCGAGCATCAAGCCGCTCTTCGTGGGGATCGCTGCGTTGCGAGCCTTCACCTGTGAGAGCAAGTCGAGTGTTCGCTGGTACTCCGCGTTGCGACGGACGCGATGATAGAGGCGAGGAACCGTTTCGGTGTTGTGATTGAACACGTCGGGTCGCGATTCGATCACGCGGTCGATGGCGGCGACATTTCCGCGAAAATCGGGCGTCAAAACTTCGACCGCAGCGCCCGTTTTTTCGCGCACCGCGAGCACGCATCGATACCAATGCTCGGCACCGCCGTCGGGAAGGTCGTCGCGGGTGACGCTGGTGATGACGACGTGCTTCAGGCTGAGTCGGGCAGCGGCTTCGGCGACGCGTTCGGGCTCGTCGATCTCCAAGTCTTCGGTCTTCCCGTGCCGCACGCTGCAAAAGCCGCACGGGCGCGTGCAGACCTCGCCTCCGATCATGAAGGTCGCCGTCTTATGCGACCAGCACTCGGTGCGGTTCGGGCACTTCGCACTCTCGCAAACCGTGTTCAAACGCAGATCTGCAATGGTATCGGTGGTATAAGCCATCCCCGGCGCCGGCATCGGCCGCCGCAACCAGGGAGGGAGCCGCCGCGGCGACTTCGCGGGCGCTTCCGAAAGGATATTAAGCAGGGGTGGGGCCTGCATGAGGCATCTTTTCGAATCGCCGATTGAACCGGCGGAAGGTGCGTGCTGCGAACGTCGAGCCTAGGCGCTGATCGCGACCTTTCGGCGGGTGCGTCGCAGCAAGGGATGGCCGGTATAAAGGTGGTGCTGTGAATAGCCGAGGACGCCGGACACGTGGCGAATCAGTCCCTCACGAACGGCGTGCATTTCCGTCGCACGTGCCCTTTGTGCCGACAGGGACGTCTGCCGTTCGCCTCGTGGTCCGTTCTCGACGAGCCGGATGAGGTCCATCGGCGGGGCCACGTTCACGAACATTCCGTGATACGTCACGCCAGCCCGGACGGCCGCTCCGATCGAAGCGAACCTGCCCAGTCGGCATGAGACGCCGCGGCCGTCTTCGCTCGGCCACGCTGGCACTCGCAGTTCGGTGCAAAGATCGATGACCGCTTCGATCAATCGGCCGATGTAGTCGGCTGGCCGAATGCAAATGCGATCGATCGGCACGACGGGATAGACGGCAAGCTGGCCGGGACAATGCACCAGGCAACCGCCGCCGCGGTTCGTCCAGCGGACTTCCAGCTGTCGGGCGATGAATTCGCGATCTTCAACCCGAAGATGCGCCCGGCTGCCCTCGCGGCCGATCGTGACGAGCGGCGGGTGCTCGCAAATCAGCAAGGCACCCGTTCGGTCGTCACGGCCGCTCGTTTCGTAGACCAGCCGTTCCTGCAGAAACAATGCCGCGTCGTAGTCGACGAGACCCAGGAGGTGCACCTCCAGGGGGTCGGAATGCGGCGTTGTTGGGGAAGACGGTGGCATACAATCAGATGAAACCGGCCCGATGCAACGGGTGGACGGCAACTGTTTCGAATGCGGAGACTGCGAACCAGGGCGTTCACCCAGGGCGTTCACAATGTCGTCATTGTATCGGTCGCTCCGAGAGCGGACAACACGGGCCTCGGCCGCTGTGACGGCGTTCCCCGCAACATTCGGTGAAGTCCCGAAGTCATTCCCTGCAGAGATTCGCCGCGGACGCTAGAATCTCATCGCCATGGCCAAATCGAAGAGCGATAAAAAAGCCGACGCGTCGAAGCAACGAGTCGTCGTGCGCAATCGCAAAGCGTCACACAACTACGACCTGATCGACGAGCTCGATTGCGGCATCGTGCTGCTCGGCAGCGAAGTTAAAAGCATTCGCAACGGCAAGATCACGATCGACGAGGCCTACGGACGCTTGCAGAACGGGGAACTCTGGCTGATCAACTCCGACATCGCCGAGTACCCGCAGGCCAGTTTCATGAACCACGAGCGAAAGCGTGAACGCAAGCTGCTCGTCCGCAAGGCTCAGCTTCGCAAGTTCGCGGAGACGGCCGACCATCAAGGGCTGACGATGGTTCCGCTGTCGGTCTATTTCGAGCGAGGGATCGTTAAAGTGAAGCTCGCCGTCGGCCGCGGACGCAAAAAGCACGATAAGCGCGACAAGCTCAAGACGAAAGACGACGCCCGTGAGATGCGGGCCGCGAAACAGGTTCGACTGGCGTGAGAACGCCTGCGGCGTCGGAGTCCGGCGAAACCGCACGCGGCGTCACTCGGCTTTGCGGACCTGAACTTGCAAGGCACCGAGCATTTTCGTGATCTGCGCCTCTTTGCGGCTGATATTCGGCACGTTCTCGAGAACGATGGCGCGGCGCTCCTGGCTCGGGTGCAGGATCAGCGTGCCGCTTCGCATCAGCACATACTCGAAGACGTCGTTGATCTCCTTGTCGATCCGGAGATTCGGTGCGCTGTATCGCTTCAGATCGCTGAGCAGCCCGGTGTGGTGCAGCAGTTCGTTCGGACGAATCTCCCAATAGTCGAAACGGCGGCTCACCAGCACCAGCAGGTAAATGAGCCCCAGGAGCATCGCCACGGTGAAGTAAAACGTCGCGTTCGCGACTGGTCGGAGCCTCTTCAGAAAGTCGGTGACGGCGGGCAGCGCGTCGGGGTAGCTGCGAAAGAACAGGATCAACCCCATCACCACGCCGAAGATCAGAAAGACCAGCGTCAGCGAAGCCGTGCGCGGAAAATCGAAGCTCAGCACGACGAGATTCAGCGCGAAGATGCCGAGAAAGATGAGCCCGGTCAATTCAGCCCCGGCCGGATTCTCGCCACCGGTCACAGCCATGTAGATGCCGGCCGCAATCGCTGCGAAGAACGTCGGATACAGCAACACGACCTTGGGGTACGCGACGAGATAGATGCTCTTCGGGACATCCTTCTCGACGGGAGGGGCGGCAACGTCTGACATGCTGAACATTCTCCGTCGGGCGGCTCCGGATGCGGATCGGCGGCGACTGTAGCGGCGAATGGCAATCCGACGCAACAGGTCCGATTCATCGTCCGCTCGCTTCGGGAACGCGGAAACTGCGCCGACGGATCACCCGGCGAGGGCGACGCGGTTCAAAGAACCATCCTGGCAGGCGGCTCGGTAGTCGTCGGCCGTGCGGATCGCCGAGTTGAAGATCGCCTGGCAGCGGACGGCCAGCGGGAAGTCATTCTTCACGCCGATCGCCATTTCGCCGTGCTTGGCATCGACGGCTTCGATAAGCGACCTCAGCTTGAACAGAGGCCACTTTTCTTCGAGGAGCAACAGTTGCTCCATCCCGCTGTAATCCTGCCGAAGCTGATCGGGCAACAGCGCTGAGAGAGCGACCGCCGCGACCGAAGTACGCTTCAACTGCGGATGCGCGAGCGCTCTCAATCCCATGTGATGCATCAGCACGCAGCACACGAGTTCGTCGGGCAGATGCCAGCGATGGGCGAGACTTGCCCCCGCCAGAGCGTGATCCCAGCCGAGCCGCTTCTGCTCATACTCACATAGCAGGGCGGGCTGTGACTCTCGATGCGCCGAAAAGTCGAGATAGTGATCGAACAGTTCGTTGGTCAGCACCGGCAGCAGGAAGTCTTGCAGCAGAGCGCCGGCGAAGGCCGTCTCACCGTCGATCTTCAGCAGCGATGCGACCTCTCGCGCGAACAGTGCCCGCTGAAGGCTCGCATTCCAGAAGCAAGTCTGGTTGATCAGCTTGCTTTGCCGCGCCCGCACCGCCGCCTGCACGCCCGTCGCCAGCACGAACGTCTTCGCGGGACGCAGCCCAAGCAGCGTCATCGCCTGACAGACAGTGCCGGCCTTGTTCCGCAGCCCGTGATATGCCGAGTTGACGTGACGCAGGAGTTCCGTCGTCAGACCGGTGTCGGTTTCGATGACCGCCGCCAGATCCCTCATTCGCACGTCAGGATCGCCGGCCTTCTCGGTGAACTTCGTCACCGCGAGCGGCAGCGCGGGCAGCTTGAGGGTCGGCGGCAAGGCATCCACCGCGAGCCGGCCGATGCCATCCTCGCGCAGCTTCGCCCAATCGATCGCATCGGCCATGAGATCCTCACGAGTTCGTGGGGATCATAGCCCGCGCGAAGGCGGCGGGACGCTAAAACGCCCCGCCGCCGAACAGCGACCGGCGCCACAGTCGATACAGCCACATCAATTCGCAGGATCGCGCTTTGGGGCCGCCTTTTGCAGCACGTTCACCAGTTCGACAACCCCGCGCACCTGTTCCGCCGGAATCAACGTACGGAAACGTGCCGCATCCTGTTCGGCGGCGATCGTCAGTCCGGCGTACGACGGAGCGAGATTCAGGTTCTCGATCGCTTCCGGATCGATAGGCAAGGGCACTCGTTTGCTCTCGACGGCAAGCTGAATCGCGCCTCCCATCAGTCTCGGCAGATCAAACAGCACGAGCACGTTGGCTTTGTCGTCGAGCCGCTCACGAGTCGTTGCGGCCGCTTTCAGTGCCGCGGCGTCACTCTGACCGTTGCCTCGCACCGATTTGATCGCGTTCGCCATGACTCCCGGCTCGCCGATGCCTTGAACGAACAAGCCATCGACGACCGCGAACCGCTGCGTCATACCCTCTTTGCCGAACATGATTTCCATGACGCCCTTCGCGGCCCCGGCCGCCTCGTTGCCTGGCGCTGGTGCGACGACGGCTCGCATCAGGTCGACCTTCACGCCCTCGATCGTTTCGGCGTCCGGCGTGATCGACATTTCCTGCTTGATTCCAGCCGTCTCGGAAGTGGCCATCGCTTCCACCATCTGGCGAGCGAGCTTCCGGTAGTCTTCGGGTGATTCGACATCGATCAGCGAGACGCCGCGGATGACGCCGCTCTCGAGGTCGCCCAGTTCGAAGGCGCCGGCAAGCTCGCGGAACTTGACGTTCGCCAAATCCTTCACGAGCGCCTGCAACTTTTCGTTCATCGGGTACGCGGCGAGCGTCATTTGCGCCGACATCGTCATCAGGCGGCTGAAGTCCCCAGCCATGTCGTAATAGGCCAGGCGACCTCCCGGAAGCTTCTGGAGCAGCGGCAGTTCCGACGGCGACTGCTTCGCCAGAAACTTCGCCGATCCCGATTCCGCTTCGACAACCGCGATCGCGTCAAATCGCAGTGCGTCGCCTGAAATCGAGACGTTCTCGGCGATGGCCTTCGAATCCTCGACGACCTTCATCAACTCTTCGATCATCTTCCGGTTGTATTCCTGGCCCATCTTCATCGCCGGGGTCGCTTCGGAACCCGGCGGAACCTGAGTCGCTGCCTTGACGATCTGCTCTTTCGCCGTGTTGATCCGAGCCTGATAGGTATTCCTCAACGAGGGCACGTTCAGAACGATGGCGATTTCGCCTTCGTCGAAGACCTTCCGCACTCGATCGGTCAGAGTCGTTCGGAAGGAACCGGTGCGATCGGCCGACGACACTTTGCCCACCGCTTCAGCATCGAGCGAGTAGATCGTCCAGCTCTCGAAATCGGCGAACGTGTAGGTTTTGCCGATCGCCTTCTTCATCTCATCGGCGTTCGCCGTCGGGACGGCGAACACGATCGAAGGCGACTTCTCGGGCCGCGGCAAGACGGCGACGTACCAGTCGCGCTTCGGGTCGATTCCGGCGAGCGTCGGATTGCCGATCAGCGAACCCAGCGCCGGGCCGAGCGAATCGCTGAGTTGTGCGTACCGGGGCGCAGCGTTGTTCAAAAAGCCTTTGACCTTGCCCGAAGTTTCCGAAGGAGCGCCAATTCGCAAGACCACGCCGGTCTCGGCGGGAAAGGCATCGAGTGGATCATCGGCGGCAAGGAGAGGTGACGCGACCAGCAGCAATGTGAAGGCGGGTGTGACGCAAAAACGCATCGGTGGGACCTTTGGCGGGCTTGGCATGTGCCGGACGGGAATGTCGGGCGGCGCGGATTATATCGTATTTTCGAACGAAAGTTGTCCCGGTGAATCCCCCGGGACGATTCGGGCGATTTCGCCAGATCATTCGCCGCAATGGGCGAGTTCCGAAAAGACTTCCACTGCGGCAGCCGTGGTGCGTTCGAGGTTCTGCTCGGAATGAGCCGCCGAAACGAAGTTCGCTTCGAACTGGCTGCACGGCAGATAAACGCCTCGTTCGAGCATGCCCCAGAAATACTTCGCGAAGCGCGCAGTATCGCACCGTTTCGCTGAGGAGTAATCCGTCACCCTCTCAGGATTGAAGAACAGCGTGAACATGCTGCCGACATTCGCGCAGGAGTGCGGCAGTCCCACTTTGCCGGCAGCACTCACGAGGGACGCACACAGCCGAGCCGTTCGCTCCGCAAGTCGCGGATAAGGATTCTCGAGCTTGAGCGTCCGCAGCGTGGCGATACCGCAGGCCATCGCGACCGGGTTTCCGCTGAGCGTCCCGGCCTGATAGACCGGTCCGACCGGCGACACGTTCCGCATGACGTCTTTCCGGCCGCCGTACGCGCCGACGGGCATGCCGCCGCCGATGATCTTGCCGAGCATCGTAAGGTCGGGTCTCACGCCGAAGAGTTCCTGCGCTCCGCCGTAGGCGACGCGGAAACCCGTCATGACTTCGTCGAAGCAGAGCAGGGCGCCGAACTGATCGCAGAGCCTTCGCGACGTTCGCAGGAATTCCGACGTCGGCACGACGACGCCCATATTTCCGCAGACCGGCTCGAGAAACACCGCCGCGATCTGGTCGCCGCGCGCTCGAAACGCCTCTTCGAGACCGGCCGGGTCGTTGTATTCGAGAACCAGCGTGTCGTTCGTGCAGCCGGCGGGCACGCCCGGACTGTTGGGCACGCCGTGGGTCAACGCGCCGCTCCCGGCGGACACGAGCAGGCTGTCCACGTGACCGTGATAACAACCCGCGAACTTGATGATGAGATCCCGGCCGGTGAAGCCGCGGGCGAGTCGAATGGCGCTCATCGCGGCTTCGGTGCCGCTGTTGACCATCCGCACCATCTCGATCGACGGGACGGCTTCGATGACAAGCTCGGCCAGCTCCGCTTCATATGGACTCGGTGCCCCGAAGCTGGTGCCGAACTTCAACGCCTCCTCGATCGCAGCCATCACGGCAGGATGACGGTGGCCAAGGATGTGCGGACCCCAGGAACCGATGAAATCGATGAACTGGTTGCCGTCGACGTCGAACAGGTAGGCTCCCTGCCCGCGGTGAATCACCAGCGGCTCGCCTCCCACGGCGCCGAAGGCCCGAGCGGGGCTGTTCACCCCTCCGGGGATCACGGCTTGGGCGCGTCGGTACTCGGCGAGGCTCTTCTCACGATTCAGCGGCATGCTTCGGACCTCTCAACGTGCAATGCGAGGGGTGATTTTAGACGCCTTGACTGCCGGCTGCCACGTGAGGCGAACCCGACGAGCGTCATTCTGGTCGCACTTGTAGCTCGCTTTGCTTGACCGGCTCTCCCGCCTCTCGAATGATTCCGGCAATGCATACGACCAATGGAACTCTTGGCGGTGACGAGAAACCGCTTCCTCAGGTTCTTCCGCCCAGCCGTGAGCGGTTCGAGCGATACCGTCGGAAGCTCAAGAGCGGCAAGGCGACCGAGGCCGAGAAGCACCAGCACCGCGCCGGCAAACGGGGTCGCACCCGCGCCATTCGGCCGCTGCTGAAATCCTTCTACGGCTTGCTGGCGGGCCATCGGGGCGACATCGCCTTCGCGCTGGGAACGCTGACCATCGCGACGGTGCTGGGTTTGATTCCGCCGGCCTCGACGAAGTTTCTCGTCGATTCGGTGCTGGGCGACAAACCGCTGCCGGAGTGGGCTGCGCCATATTTTCCCGCCGAACGCTGGCCGTTGCTGTTGGCGATCGTGGGAATCGTGCTCGCTGTCTCGTTCGTGCGAGTCTTCGTCCACGTCACAGGCCGCTGGTACGCGACCCGCGCGAATAAGCGCGTGCAGATGAGCACGCGCCGTCGTGTCTTCGAGCATGCGGTGCGATTGCCGCTCGGGCGCGTCCACGATCTCAAGAGCGGCGGCATCGCCAGCATTCTGAGGAACGACAGCGGCAGCGTCGGCGATCTCATCTTTCAGTTGATCTACAACCCCTGGCGGGCGGTGATCCAACTCGTCGGCAGCCTCATCATTCTCGCTTTTGTCGATTGGCGACTATTAGGCGGGGCGCTGCTGATTCTGCCGGTCGTTATCGTCACGCATCGAACGTGGATCAGCCGCATCCGACCGCAATTTCGATCGATTCGTGCCCAGCGAGAAGAAGTCGACGCCCAGGCGACCGAGTCGTTCGGCGGCATGCGTGTGGTGCGGGCTTTCAGCCGCCAACGGAGCGAGACGACTCGCAATCTCAAGGGCCAGCACCTGATGGGGCGGCAGGAGCTGCACGTCTGGTGGTGGATGCGAATCGTTGAAGTCGTCTGGGAGATCATGATTCCCGTCGCCAGCGCGGCCCTCATGCTCTACGGCGGCTATCAGGTGCTGCAAGGCGAACTGACGATCGGCGACCTGATGATGTTCCTCGCCTACCTCTTGATGTTGCTTGAACCGATCGCCGTGCTTGCCAACAGCGCCGCGGACTTGCAGAACGGCCTGTCGGCCCTCGACCGCGTGCTCGACCTGCTCGAGGAACCACGTGAAATGGCTACGCCGACGGTTCCCGAGGTTGTTGACAGAAATCGCGTCGCGGGACGCATCGAGTTCGAGCGCGTCACGTTCCGTTACGACGCCGGCGATCGGAAGAAGGGGGGAGACGGCGGATCGGGCGACACAACAGATTCGTCCCCCGTCTCTCCCGATCTCCCGTCTCCCCCGCCTCCCGAATTCGCCCTCCGCGACGTCTCTCTCATCGCCGAACCGGGGCAGACGATCGCGCTCGTCGGACGTAGCGGTGCCGGAAAGACGACGCTCTGTAATCTCGTCGCCCGTTTCTATGATCCGACCGACGGCCGTGTGACGCTCGACGGCGTCGATCTGCGTGAATTCGACGTCGAGGAGTACCGGTCGCTGCTCGGCATCGTCGAGCAGGACGTCTTCCTGTTCGACGGCACCGTCGCCGAGAACATCGGCTATTCCCGCCGCGAGGCCACGCGCGAGCAGATCGAGCGAGCCGCGAAGGCGGCGAACGCGCACGAGTTCATCGAGAAGCTCAGCGACGGTTACTCAACCCTCATCGGCGAGCGGGGCGTGAAGCTTTCGGGCGGACAACGCCAACGCCTCGCGATCGCCCGCGCGCTCCTCGCCGACCCGAAGATCCTGATCCTCGACGAAGCGACGAGCAATCTCGACACCGAGTCCGAACGCCTCATCCAGCAGGCCCTCACGACCTTGATGACCGGCCGCACGACGTTCGTGATCGCCCACCGCCTGAGCACGATCACGCACGCCGATCAGATCGTCGTGCTTCAGGACGGCCGCCTCGCCGAAATCGGCACGCACGAAGAATTGATGGCCGCCGGCGGAGCGTACCGCGACATGGTGCTGTTGCAGACGGAGGGGAACGGGATCGTGCCGTCTGCAAAGCGTTTCGCCGATCAGAGCCGCGAGCGCGAGCAAGCGGCCATATGACGAGCAGGTCTGAACCAACCTTCTTCGTGGAGAAACAACGGAACTGCCGACTCTGCAGATCACGAAGCATCCGGCAAACGTAGAGACGCACCGCCGATGTCGTTACCATCAGCGTATGAAACCGTCGCTTACCATCGACGACCTGAGAAAGGAGGCGATCGCATTCGCTGCTGTGGAATCCCTGCATGCCGAACCGCTTCTCATGGAGTGACGGACGGCAAGGCGGTCGGAACTTACTTCGAGCAGAAATTCCGCGTATACCTCACCGAAAGATACGAGTTTCAAATCGGAAACTCGGCGAAGGGAATCGATTTCCCTCATCTCGACGTGGACATGAAGGTGACGAGCGTCAGGCAGCCGCAGTCGTCGTGCCCGTTCAAATCCGCCCGGCAGAAGGTCTATGGGCTTGGATATTCCCTGCTGATCTTCGTGTATGACAAATTCGACGATCCGGATTCGGCCACTGGCACGCTAAAAATCGTGCATACGATCTTCGTTGAAGCGGCACGCACCGCCGACTATCAGACCACCCGCGGTTTGCTGGAGATTCTCGACCGTGACGGCAACAGCGACGACGTGATCGCATTTCTTATGGAACGAAATCTTCCGGTCGATGAAATCGGGGCAAGACAGATCGCCGACGACGTTCTGTCGAGACCGCCTGACCAAGGCTACTTGACCATCTCGAATGCTCTTCAGTGGCGGCTCCAGTACGGCCGGGTTATCGCCGGTGCCGGTGCCACTGATGGGATTCTTCGTCTCAGCTGAAACTGACAGGTGATAGGTGGCGACGGCAAAGGTCGAATTCGGTGATTTCCAGACGCCGCTCGGTCTGGCGCGTCACGTCTGTCAGGTCCTGCGACAGACGGGCGTCTCTGGCCGTTCGCTCGTCGAGCCGACTTGTGGAATCGGCAATTTCCTCTTGGCGGCGTCGGAGGCGTTTCCGGAGTCGCGCGGCTGGGGCTACGAGGTTAATGACCGTTACGTAAAGATGGCCGCCGCAGCCGTCGCCGAGGGCGATAGTCGCGTCACGGTCCGCCAAGCGAACTTCTTCAATGTCGATTGGAAGTCGGAGTTTTCTCGGCTGGAAGAACCGATCCTCGTCGTGGGCAATCCGCCTTGGGTCACCAACGCTGCCGTCGGTGCGCTCGGCGGCGCCAATCTTCCGAAAAAGGTCAACTCGCAGCGGTTGCGAGGCATCGAGGCGATCACTGGGAAGTCGAATTTCGATGTTTCCGAATGGATGCTGCTGGCGCTTGGCGACGCCCTGATCGGCCGCGAGGCGACGCTTGCCGTGCTCGTGAAGGAGGCTGTTGCGCGGAAGGTTCTGTCCCGGTGGTGGGGTCGCGGAGATGCGATCTCCGACGCTCGCATTTATCCGATCGATGCCCTCCGGGAATTCGGTGCTTCCGTCGCGGCTTGCCTTTTCGTCTGCCGCTTCCACGCGGCCGAAACCTCTCTCGAATGCCGTGCGTTCTCTGACCTGGACGGAGAAACGCCAATCAGAACGATCGGCTATCGCGACGGCCGAGTTGTCGCCGACACCGCCGCGTACGATCGTTGGCGGCACCTGACAAGGAGCGGATCATCTTCGGTGGCGATCGGGCATCAAACATGACTGTGCCAGCGTGGTCGAATTGACGATCCGGAACGGGCGATTCACGAATGGCCTCGGAGAGACGGTTGAACTGGAAGACGCGCTGCTGTTTCCTCTGCTGAAAGGCTCCGATATCGCGAAGGGGCGGACCGAGACGGCGACGCGGCGCTTGCT
>JACCRE010000281.1 GCA_013813775.1 Planctomycetaceae bacterium | reverse complement strand
GGCGGACCGCGTCTCCACGCACCACTTTTCGCCTTCCCGCGTCACGCGATCGATACGCGCCCCCGTCACCACCGTCGCGCTGATTTCGACCTGTTTCGCGAGTGCCGTGAACAGTTCTTCCATTCCGCCCTTCAACCCCGCGAAGAGTCCGTAGCGCGCGCCGCTCGCGCTGCCGTCGTTCTCGGCGACCGCTCCACGCCGCCGCAGCGTCGCACGGATGAGGCCGCCGTAGCGACGTTCCATCTCGAGAAATCGCGGCAGCGTCGCGGCGAGACTCAGCTTCTCGGGGTCGGCGGTGTAGATACCGGAAATCAGCGGCTGCACGAGCCGTTCAAAGGCCTCGTCGCCAAGCCGGCGTCTTACAAATGACGAAAGGCTTTCGTCACGATCGTCGCGCTTCGCGGGAATCAGGCTCTCGGCGAGCAGCCGCAGCTTTCCTTTCGGACTCAAGATCGGCGACGTGAGGATCGGCAGCAGTTTCGCCGGAACCATCAGACCGAAGCCCTCCGGAACCGGATACGGCTTGCCGTTTCGCAGCACGAGCGCGCCGCGGTAGCGAACGTCGGTCGGAATCAGCGATTCAGCGAGGTTCAGCCGCTCGCAGAGCCTCACGATCGGCCGCTTCGTCAGAAAGGAATCCGCGCCGCGCTCGATGAGATAATCGCGCTCGTGAAGCGTCTCGATCGCTCCGCCGAGCCGATCCGAAGCCTCGAAGACCGTGATGTCGAGCGAGCGATTCGATTCACGTGCGAGATCCGTGAGCCGCAGTGCTGCGCATAGACCTGCGAGACCGCCGCCGACGATCGCGACTCGCGGGATGCCGAGGGGCTGCGACCCCTCGGCTTCATCGCGCTCCGTGCTCATGAACGATCTCGACGAGCGCTTTGACGTGGCTGGGATTCATCTCCGGCAGGACGCCGTGGCCGAGGTTGAAGATGTGCCCCGGTCGTCCGCCCGCTTGATGCAGAACTTCGATCGCGCGTCGTTCGATCTCGGGAATCTCGGCGAACAGCACGACGGGATCGAGATTGCCCTGCACCGCAACGTCGTGACCGACGGTCCTCCAGGCCTCGTCGAGCTCCACACGCCAATCGAAACCCATCACCGCTCCACCGCCGGCTCGCTGCAGGGGAAGCAACGCAGGATTGCCCGTCAGAAAGTTGATCACGGGGCCGTGCGGTTCGACAAGTTCGATGAGCCGCGTCGTATGCGGAAGAGCGAACGTCTTGTAGTCGCTTGGCGACAGACAGCCGGCCCAACTGTCGAAGATCTGCACCGCCTGACAGCCCGCGCGCAGTTGCTCGATCAGCAACTTCGACACGGCAGTCGTGAGACGCGACATGAACTCGTGCCACACGTCGGGATGATGGTACATCAGCCGTTTCGTATGCACGTAGTTCTTCGATCCGCCGCCTTCGATCGCATATGAGGCCAACGTGAAGGGCGCTCCGCCGAATCCGAGCAGCGGGATGTCCGCCGGCAAATCGTTCCGCACGAGCTTGACCGTCTCGAAGACGAAATGCATCGCGTTCACGTCGTCAAACTCGCGCACGCGCGAGAGATCACCCGAATCTCGAAACGGATTAGCGACGACGGGGCCGGGGTCGTAGCTCAGGTCGAAGCCCAGAGGTTCGAGGATCGTCGGCAGGTCGGCGAAGAGAATCGCCGCGTCGACACCCAGGATGCGCTGCGCGTCGAGCGTGACTTGTGCCGAGAGATCGGGCCGTTTGCAGAAGGACAAGAAATCATGCTTGCCGCGGACCGCCATGTACTCGGGCAGGTAACGACCCGCTTGGCGCATGATCCAGACGGGGGTCGTGTCGACCGGCTCCCGTCGGATTGCCCGCATCAGCCGGCTGTTTTCGAGGGCGGAAGTGATCACGATGCCGCTCCGCTGGATCGTTTGCGGGTGATCGCATCGCGACC
Organism: Planctomycetaceae bacterium; assembly: GCA_013813775.1. Classification (GTDB taxonomy): domain Bacteria; phylum Planctomycetota; class Planctomycetia; order Planctomycetales; family Planctomycetaceae; genus JACCRE01. The sequence continues at coordinate 10,001 of JACCRE010000281.1, read as the reverse complement.
CTGCTCCAGCGCGCTACGAACCATTGGTCCCATTTTCGGAGGGGAAGCTTCGATGTCAGGCGGCAGCCCGTGCTCGCGGAGGGCTTCGCTGCACGTGGGTCCGATCGAGACGATGACCGATCGCCGCATCGCGGTCCTCAATTCGTCTTCGAATCCAAGTTGTCGGACGACGGTCAACACGTTTTCGACCTGCTGTGCGCTCGTGAACGCGTAGATGTCGAAGCCGTCCGAGAGCGATGCGCGGAGCGCCGCTTCCAGCGGGGCGGTGTCCTCGGGCAATGCCCAACGGTAGACCGGCACGGGCAGCACGTCCGCTCCCAAAGCTCGCAACTCGTCGTACAGCGCCTCGTTCGGCTTGCCGTACTCCTGCACGGCGACCGTTTTCCCGTGCAGGTCAACCGCCGCGCGAATCGCCGCGGCGGTCTCGCGCCACGTGTTCGGCTCGGGAGCTTTGACGTCGATATGAACGCCCCACTTCTTGAGGACCGCCGTCGGTTTGGGCCCTCGGACAGCGACGAAGGCGCGATCCAGCGCAGCGAGAACGACCGTCTCATCGTGCCGCAGCTTCAACGCGTCGAGCAGTGCCTGTGCGCCGACTCCGGTGAGGAACAGCACCGCGTCGATCCGGCCAGCGAGCAATTTTTCGGCGAATTCAAACGCCGCGTCGTTCTCTTCGAGCGGGATCTCGCGCATCGACGGGGCAACCGTGGGATCGCCGCCCTGTCGCGCGATCAGCGAGCGCATTTCGTCGGCGCGGCGACTTTCGAAGCTGAGAAACCGCAGCTTGCGGCCAGCAGTGGCGTCTGAAGGAGGCTCGGGCACGACGGTCGCTTGCGGCAGGCGATGAGAAGCCTCGCCATCATAGCCGCAGAGACCGTGGATGCACGCCGGTCGCGCACGGCAAAACGCCCAAGGGGAAACGACCGGAAGCAGAGGCGCTCGCCCGGTTCCGCTCCCACACAGAGACGGTCCGGCTCTGCTCCCGGCCGCTTCGCCCTTGGGCGTCGTTTCAAGGTTGCGGCCGAGTCGCCCTGGGGCGACGAGAGTCGTTCAAAGCAACACATATGCCAGCCTCTGGCGTCCGCGATGAAGTTCAACGTAAGTGACAATCTAGTAAGGTGATACGAAGGAAGGGCGGATTTCGTCCAAAGGTTGAACTGGGCCGCGTTGCGACGTTTCTAGGCACCGAATGTCATGAGCGTGCGCCGTGGAGAGGCGGCGAGATGACGGCCGTCTATGGGTGCCGATCCCGATGTCCTCCTGGTCAATTCGTTCGACTCTCACGTATGCGAAAAGTCGACAAGGCAAGCCTATACTGCGCGGGTGAAGAACCGGTGCGTTCCGCCTTTTCGCTGTGGCGGTCGTCGCGCTTCGCATGCGCTAGGCGACTGGCCGGGATTGGGTGCCACTGGCTTCGCCAGTGTTTCTTCACGGATGACGTTGCGATGAAGCACTGGCGAAGCCAGTGGCACCTCAAATGAAGCGGTGAAGGAACACAGTCGGCTGGGAATAGACATGCTGTCGCGACGGGAACTGATCATCTTGGGCTGCGGGGGCAGCGTCGGCGTGCCGGCGATCGGTTGCGACAGCCCCGTATGTCTCTCGGATGACCCTCGGAACAACCGCACGCGGACAGGCGTGTTCGTGCCCGCTCCCGACGGAAACTTCGTGATCGACACATCGCCCGAACTGCGCATCCAGCTTGTACGCGAGCGGATTCCGGTGGTGCATGCGGCGGTGTTCACGCACTCGCACGCCGATCATCTGTTCGGTCTCGACGACCTGCGGATCTGCGGCTTCCGGCTAGGAAGACCGATCTCGTTGTATTGCGAGGAACGGGTCGAGCGGCAGATTCGGCAGAGCTTCGACTATGCGTTCCGCACACCGCCGGACGAGGGATATCACTCGGTGCCTAACTTCGATTTCACCCGGATCGGTCTCGACACGTTCGACGTTCTCGGACTTTCGTTGACGCCGGTGCGGTTGATTCACGGACGGCTGCCGATTCTCGGCTTCCGCATCGGCGACGTCGCCTTCTGCACCGATGCCAGCGAGATCCCGGAGGAAAGCTGGCCGCGACTTGAAGGACTCGACGCGCTGGTGATCGGCGCTCTCCGCGACAAACCGCACCCCACGCACTTCAACCTCGAACAGGCGTTGGAGGCGATCGAGCGATTGCGACCGCGGCGGGCGTACCTCACGCACCTCTCGACGGAACTCGACTACGAGGAGACGAATCGCCGTCTTCCGCCGCACATCCGGCTGGCACACGACGGCTTGCGGATTTCCTTCTGATTGGTTCCGACAACACAAAAGACCGGTCCAGCCACGCTCGGGTGGCCGAACCGGTCTTGAGTTCCCTTGAGCGGACGACTCGAACTACTGCGGCGTCGCAGTTCCGCCTGCGGCACCGCCCGTGCCTGCGGCACCGTCGCCACCGAGGGCTCCGCTCGCGCCGACAGGTCCACCGGTGGCGCCTACGGCTCCGCTGGCGCCTGTGGGACCGCCCGAACCCGCACCGGCGGCTCCGCTCGCACCTGTGGGGCTACCGACACCCGCACCCAATGCTCCACTCGCGCCGACGGGACCACCGGCGCCCGCCGCCCCGCCAGTCGCGGCATTCCGATTCGCTGCGGCACGGGCCGCCGCGGCGTTCCTCGCGGCATTCGCGCCTGCGGGGTTACGGGGAACCTGGTTCGTTCCGGCAGCACCCAAGCCGTTCTGAGTGCGAACTCCGGTCTGACCCCGAACGTTGCCCGCTGTCGGTCGTACTCCGCCGCGAGCGCCAGGCGACTGGTTCAAGGCCGAGCGAGGAATATCCACAGTCACCCGTTCGCCGTTCCGCAGCACGGTCATTCCCAGCGAGTCGGCGTTCTGTGGAAGACCGTTGTACGCTTGAAGCAACTGCGCTCGGTTGGTGATCGGCTGACCGTTGAAATCGACGATGACGTCGTTGGGCTGCAAACCGTTCAAAAACTGTCCGCCTTGGCCGGTGAGTTGCACGCCGCCGCCGTTGAAATCGGCGAGCGTTCCGCCGAACGGCAGTCCGACTCCCGGAGCGAAGCCACCCGCGTTGACCGCGCCCACGCCGCCAATGGCGGCAGGCCCCGCGAAACCGTATGGGGCAAGCGCCGAAAAGATGGCTCGCTGATCGACGAGACTGCCTTCCAGAACTCGCGCCGGCTCGACGGTCACGTCCATCGGCTGGCCGTCGCGCATGACGGTCAACACCACGGCTCCCGTTCCGCCGTTGTCGAGCATCATCTGCTCGATGAGTTCCGGGTCGCCGATGGGATTGCGATTCACCTGGGTGATGTAATCGCCGATGAGGATGCCCGCTTGTGCCGCCGGTCCTTCGGCGAGCATTTCCGTGACAAGGGCGCCTTCACCGGGGCCGAAGACCTCGATCCCCAAGGGGAGAACGGCTTCTTCGCCACCCCGCATTTGCGCCATGCCAGGTTGCTTCCCCCGCTCGCCCCTCTTGGCGCGGGACGAATCCCTCTCCGGGAAAACGTCGAAGTTCGTATCCTGGTCCTCATCGGGGACGCCCGGCGTGACGGCAACGGCCGGTTCCGATCGCGGTGGACGCCGGCCTTCCGCACCACTGGCTTCCGCCCGATCGCGAGCAGCAGGAGAGGTCGCGACGACGATTCGTGACGCGACTTCGGGATCGCCCGGCATCGTGACGATGCGAACGAAGTTGCCCTTCTTGATCGAACCCAGCGCGGCCTTCTGGCCGTTGACCATGATCGGAGTGCGGGTCGAAATCTTGAAGACCTGCTCGGTCGCTCGCGCCACGCGGGGAGGCGACATCTGCACGGCGATGCGACCGTCGCTGACGCCCGTGACGACGCCGGCAAAGACGGTGCCTTCTTCTACGTCAACATCGGCGCGAGGGGCCGCGCCGTCTTCGGCCGCGCGGATATCGGCACCGTCCACGATTTCCGCCCCCTCGATCGGGGTAGCATCGCGGCTGAGCGCGCCGCCGGCCCGGGAATCGGCTTCGGGCTGTGTGTCATTGCTGCGGGGCGTATTCAACCGTGGATTGGCCGGCAACTCGGTCAGTTGCCCCGAGACAGCGGCGGTTGAGAGACCTAGCGTCGCGGCCAAAGCCGCGACGGAGAATCTGCGAAGAGTAAGCTTCAACATTGGATCGCTCCCGGCACGTTGGAAGTTGCTTGGGGTTCGGAACTGTCGAACCTACGACATGCAACGGTCATGCCGACGCGCTTCTGGACCGCCAATCGGCGATTGAAGCGGCGAGAGGCCGGAGAAAGCCGCCAACGGCGCAAAATGTCGGCCTTCTCTGGCCGGTTGACGGTCAGAGTGATCGTGGCGAGAGCAATAAACGCCGCGACTGAGTCCTTTCCGAGGCGTGGACTTGGCAGAGTCGCAGCCCGCGTGCCACAATCCGAGCCCACGTCTTCAGGAGAGCGAAAATGCGGGTCGCGGTCGGCTCCGACCATGCCGGGTTCGGCTACAAACAACTCATCCTCGACCATCTGAAGACGCTCGGGCATGAGTGCGCCGATTTCGGCACCCACTCCGAGGAATCGGTCGATTACCCCGATTTCATCGTGCCGGTGGCTCGCGCGGTGGCGGCCGGTGAGTTCGATCGCGGCATCGTGCTCGGCGGTTCGGGCAACGGCGAAGCCATCGCCGCCAACAAGGTCCGTGGTATTCGCTGCGGCCTCTGCTGGAACGACACGACGGCCGAACTTTGCCGGCGTCATAACGACTCGAACATGCTCTCGCTCGGGCAGCGAATGATCACTGCGGAGCAAGCCCTGTCGATCGTCGACATCTGGCTGGAGACTCCCTTCGACGGGGGACGGCACACGCCGCGCATCCAAAAGGTCGATGCGATCGAGCCGTGAGGTGGAGAAGAATGGTCGAAGTGAAGAACGGGAGAAGAGACGAATACGAGGGCCGTCCGTCCTCTCCCCTCCTTCTCTTCCCGCATCGCTCTTGACCCTGTTTCGCGCGCGGACCTACGATCGGCGGTTTTCTTCCGCCCGTGTCCGTCGTCGATGTCTGGGGCCTTGAAACGGCATCCGTTGCTATTGATCCTCGCGGCCGCACTCGCACTGCGGCTTGTGGCGGCCGTGGGTGTGCATTCGTATCTCGACCGGGTCGATCGGGCATTCCTGATTCCCGGAGACGCCGAGGGCTATTGGATGCTCGCCGGCAAGATCGCCGCGGGTGAGGAATACGCCGTCTACGATCCGCCGCGCCGCGTGTTGCGGATGCCCGGTTTCCCGCTGCTGCTGGCAGGCGTTCGAGCCAGCTTCGGCGATTCGTTCCTGGCCGCGCGAATCGTGCTGGCGATCGTGGGAACGGCGGCCTGCGGCGCGGTCTATCTGCTGGGCTCGATGCTAGGTTCGCGGCGAACCGGTTTGATCGCCGCCGCAATGGCGGCGTGTTGGCCGGTGCTCGTCGGCTTCAGCGTGCTCGTGCTGAGCGAAACATTCTTCGCTCTGCTGCTGACATTGAGCCTCGTCGCGATGGCGTGGCTCGTGAAGCGTGTTCCGCTTGCGACTGGCGCTAAACGTCCGACGCGACAGTCCCTGCTGGCCGCGGTCGTCGTCGGTGTGAGCGTCGTGCTGGCGTCGTATGTGCGACCGACGTGGCTGCCGGCTGCGGGTTTCTTTCCGCTCGCGTACTGGCTTTCGAGCGGTCGAACGGGCGTTGCAGCGATGATCGCGCTCACGATCGTGGTCGCCGCAGTGGTGACGTTGGCTCCGTGGACGGTGAGAAACCGAATCGTCACCGGTCATTGGGTGCCGACGACGTTGTGGGTTGGGCCGAGCCTTTACGACGGACTCGGGCCGACGGCGACGGGTGAAAGCGACATGCGATTCTTCGACGAGGACCAGCTCTTGTCGCGAATGAGCGAGTTCGACATGGACCGCACCTATCGCGCACGAGCCTGGGAGTTCGTCCGGAAGAACCCCTTCAGGACGGTGGAACTCGCCTTCGCGAAACTCTGGCGATACGTGCGTCCCTGGCCCGGTGCGGAACAGTTCTCTTCACCCGCGGCGCAACTGGCCGTCACTGGATTCTACATTCCGATGATTCTGCTCGCGGTCGTCGGTGCGTGGGACCGCCGTCGAGACCTGTGGTTCGCGGGGCTTGCGGCGGCGCCGTTCGTGTTGTTCGCGCTGGTGCATTGCGTCTTCGTCAGCTCGCTGCGGTACCGCTTGCCGGCGGAGTATCCGCTCTGCCTGCTCTCGGCGGCCGGGCTGCAGGCGATGTTCGGCTCGCGCTTCGAGAGCCCGATTCCGCTCCACCACGACGTCTCTCCTCTCCCTGGGGAGAGGGGCCGGGGGTGAGGGGAATGCTCACGCGTCGAGATTGATTGTGTCCGTTTTCATGCGATGAGGTTTCAGAAGTCTTGAAGGCGGCCTGCAGATTGAGACCGCTGCTGCGTCCCCTCACCCCTGCCCCTCTCTCCAGAGGAGAGGGGATGGAATTGGCCCTTCGCCACCGATGATCCGCAAGACCGTTCGCTGGACGCTGACCGTGCTGGGTTGCGTCGCCCTGATCGGCGGCGCGACGGCGTGGTACGTCTGGGTCAACGGCGACGCTTATGCCCGTGACGAGCTCCAGCGCCGCCTGTCGGAGCTTGCGCCGTCATGTGACCTGGTGTTCGGCAAGGTCCGCTTCGACTGGGATCAGTCGCTGACCGTTCGCGACTTCGCGATGGGTTCGAAGCTCAAAGGGGTGCCGCCGACGCTCACGGTGCCGGAAGGCGTGATCGAGATCGATCGCGCGCGCTTCGTGAACGACCACGTCGTCGAAGTCAAAACAATTCGTCTGATCCGACCGCAGCTCGATCTGGTGCGTCGGCCCGACGGAACGTGGGCGATCAAAGACCTGATGCCGTTCCATCTCAACGACATCCCGCTGCCGGAATGGAAGATCGAAGACGGTACGCTGCGTTTCATTCTTGAGCAGATCGACTCCGAACCCGTCGTGCTGCTGCTTCGCGACGCGAATCTGCGGCTCGTTCCCGCCGACGGCAAGCGGCTGCTCGTCAAAGGACTGGGCGACGTTTCCAACGCGGGTCAGATGCAGGTCGCCGGCGAAATCGATCTCGAGCGCGGCACCTGGTCGCTCTCCGGCTCGATGAAAGGCCTCAGCACGGGGGGAGACGTCGCCGGCTTCGCGATGCGTTCCTCGGCCGGGTTGCGCGGCAAGGTCGCGTCGCTCGGCGAGAAGCTGCGCGAGACGGAAGAACGGCTGCTGGCCGACAACGAGCCGCAGCACGACGTGCTGCCGAACCGGGTGCCGGTTCGCACGGTGAGCAGCATTGATCCTCCGGTCGCACCACATGCGACACTGGTAGGCGGTATCGATGGCGTCGACGTCACCGCGAATGGAGCGATAACGTCCGCGGCCCGTCCAGCGAAAGACACGGCGCAAGACCTCTCCGGACTCGGAATCGAGGCGACGGTCGACGTTCAGTTCACCGTGGGCCAATCGGGTCCGGGCCTCCCCGTCCAGTTCACCGCGGGGCTCGACTGCACCGACGGTCGCATCGCGAATCCGCTGCTGCCGTTTCCGCTGCGTCGTTTGCGCGGCCGCATCGACTGGGACAACAATCGGTTCAAAGTCGCCGCCCTGCGTGCCGACTCCGGGAAAGCGACGCTCAAGGTCGATGTCGACTTCGTTCTGGCGGGCGCCACGCCGACGGGCTGGGTCACGGTCGATGTCGAAGACCTCGTCGTGTCCGACCGACATGAAGGACGCGTTCCGCCAGGATTGGCGCGGTTTCTGGACATCGTGCGCCCCAGCGGCCCAATCGATCTGGCGGCGACGTTCGACCGCAACATGAGCGGCGAATGGACGGCTCGCGATTTCCTGCTGACGGCGAAAGGCGCGTCGGCGACTCCGGAGCCGTTTCCCTATCCGATCCGCGACATCGTCGGCACGTTGCGGCAAGCGCAGCCGGGCCGTCTCGTGGCCGACATGACCGGCACTGCGGGTGCCCGGCCGGTCCGCCTTGCGGCGGAAGTCGTCGATCCGGGGCCGACGGTCGAGGCTTATGTGCGGATCACCAGCGACCATGTTCCCGCCGATGAGACGCTGCTAAACGCCTGCCCGCCCGATGTGCGGGAAACCCTCGAGCAAATCGGCCTGCGGGGCACCGCCGAAACCCTCAACGTCGTCATCTCTCGACAGGCGGGACTCGACCAGAAGTACAAATGGTGGTTTCAGGCGAAAGTCATCGATGGCGTGATCGAGTACGAACAGTTTCCGTACCGACTCACGAAGGCGACGGGCGACGTCACTTTTGACTCAGATCAAGCGACGCTCACCCTGCGGAACATCGTCGCCTCGCATGGGCAGGCGATCATCTCCGGGCAGGGTCTCTACCGGCAGCCGCCGGAACTTCTGAGCAACGGAACCTCCCCGATCGGCGGACCGACGCCGGGGCTTGATCTCACGATCAACACTCAAAAGGTGCCGCTCGACGGCGACCTGCGGGCCGCGCTGCCTCGCGAACTTCAGCAGACGTGGGACGAACTGCGCCCCGGCGGCGTCGCCGATGCCGACGCACGCGTCGTGTGGATTCCCGGCAATGAACCCGCGATCGAGCTGACGAAGTTCGATCTGTCCCGCGGCACGCTCTACACAAAACGCTTTCCCTACGTGCTGCAGGACGTCGAGGCGAAGGCGCGATATGCGCCGGCGCGAACGGTGTTCGAGAACGGTCGGCGTCGCACGGCGCCGGCCAAGGTCACCCTCAGCGAGTTCGTGGGGTGGCACGCCGGCGGCGTGCGTGTCGAGTCGCCGAACACCACCGTCGAGCTGTCGACGAACGGCGACTGGTTGATGCGGCTTCCGCAACTCAAGGTCGAGGACTTCGAGTTCGAGTCCGACTTCCGCCGCGCGATGCCCGCGGACGTGAGTCAAACGATCGAGTCGCTGAATCCGCGCGGGCGATTCCAGATCGAGGGACAGCTCGACATGCGGGGTTCGACGGCGCCGGGGCGTGCGACGAGCTCGGGATGGAAGTTGACGGCCACCACCCGGACCCCGGCGACGATCAACGCGGGTCTTGAGCTGCAGAACATCGTCGGAGGTATTCGGTTTGAAGGATCGCAGACGGCCGACGACGTCGATGTGAACGGTTCTGTAGGTTTCCGGCAGCTCGACGTACTCGGTCAACGGCTGGAACGGGTTCAAGGCCCCTTTCGGTTCAAGAACGGTCGCGTCGAGATCGGTTCCACGAAAGCTCTCACCGCGGCCAGCGACGCGAACGTCAACCTCGAAGATCAGCTCACCGCCGACTATCTCGGCGGCATCCTGACGTTCGACGCCGAGGTTCTGGTCGATCAGGGGCCGCGCTATGCGGCACGCGCGACGCTCTCGGGCGGCTCGCTGGAACGCTACGCTCAGAGCCAGCCGGGACGGCGACTGCAAAACGTCTCCGGCGTGATGAACGGCTCGATCAACCTCGAAGGTCGAGGCTCCTCGCCCGCTGGAATGACCGGCCACGGGAGCCTCGATATCGCACCGGCGGCGTTGTACGAATTCCCGGTGATCATGCAGATTCTGACGCTGCTTTCGTCGCCCGACAACACCGCCTTCCGCAAGGCCACGAGCGATTTCACGATCCACGACGGCGCGTTTCACTTCAATCAGCACGAAGGCGGAGCCATCGTTCTGGCCGGAGACGCCGTCTGGCTGATCGGTCAGGGCCACGTGACGTTCGATCGTCGACTCGAACTCGAGTTCTACAACATTCCGCCCAAGACGCCCGTCAGCCGCGTGCCGTTGCTCGGGCCGCTTGTCGGCGGCGTGCTGAACCTGGCGACGAGCGGCTGGATGAGCCTGGTGGTGCGAGGTTCGGCGGACGATCCGATCGTGCGGACGAAACCGCTCCCGGCTCTCGACGACGGCCTGCGACGGATGTTCGAATCGCTCGGACCGCCCCCGCCGCCGTCGCGGACGGCAGTGCGACCGGGATCGGTTCGGTAGACGAACCGTGGAGG
>JACCRE010000274.1 GCA_013813775.1 Planctomycetaceae bacterium | reverse complement strand
TTTCCCGATGAAAGTGACGTTCGACGTGAGTCCCAAAAGTCGGTCGCACGCGACGGCAAGCGCGACTTGCTGTAAACAGCTTGGGTTTCAAGGGGTTTCGTCGATTTTTTGATGCGCCGGCCCTGGGTGGCCTACGGACTCTGCCAAATACCTACGTTGCCATCAAATTTGCGACGAAGCGTCTTGGAAGTCAAGATGGAACGGCAGTTTCGTAGACTAGATTGATCGCCCACACTCGTCCACCTTTGCGGCCACGCCACCGTTGTGGCGATCAAGCGGCATTACCATGGGCACTTTCCATCAGGGTCACTTTCCGAGATCGGGAGACATCGCATGCTCGGCAGTCTGGGACGTTGGACAGCGGGATCGACGATCGTCGCCATGGCGGGTGCGGCCGGAGCGATCTTCGTCGATGAGTACAAGAGCGGCATCGAGTGGGAGAAGCCGGCCATCATCGACGCCGGCGACGCGCGAACGCCGCCGTCCGATGCGATCGTGCTGTTCGACGGAAAGGATCTCTCTGCTTGGGACGGAGCCGAGAACTGGGAGATCAGAGATGGTTACGCGGTGCCGACCAACGGAGGGATCACCTCAAAACAGCCCTTCGGCGATGTGCAGGTCCATCTCGAATGGGCAGCGCCCGACGAAGTCAAAGGCAGCGGCCAAGGTCGCGGAAACAGCGGCCTCTACCTGATGGGCAAGTACGAAGTGCAGATCCTCGACTCCTATGAAAATGAAACCTACTACGACGGGCAGGCCGGCTCGATCTATAAGCAGTGGCCGCCGCTCGTGAATGCCAGCCGCAAGCCGGGGGAGTGGCAGAGCTACGATATTCTGTTCACAGCGCCACGCTTCGACGATGAGCAGAAGCTCGTCAAGCCCGGCTACGTGACCGTGCTCCACAACGGCGTCGTCGTGCAGAACCATTCCGAGCTGCTCGGCGGGACGTTCTACGATCAGCCGCCCCACTACGAGCCGCACGTCGATAAGCTGCCGATGCACATTCAATTTCACGGCAACCCGGTCAGGTTCCGCGATATCTGGGCGCGCGAGCTGAGCGAGCGGACGCACCCTGGCAAATTGAAACCGTCCAACGAACAGACACCGGAGTCGCCGAAAGGCTGATCCGCGTCAGGTCACGTGTTCGGGCTCGTGCAGGCTGATCGGACGGGCCACGTCGCCGGTCTGGTGACCGAACCGCTTGAGCATCGCGATCTCGTTGCCGCGGATGTTATGGGCGACTTCGTCCATGAACGTGCGGATCAACAGCAGACCGCGGCCGCTGGCGCGGGCGATGTTCTCGGGATCGGTCGGATCGGGCAGCGACGCCGGGTCAAAGCCCGGTCCTTCATCGGCGACGCGAAAGCGCACTTCCTGCGGCGTGATCGCGACGTCGACCGTCACCTTGCGGTCTCGATAAGGAAACTCGTCGCAGCGCCGTTTCGCCAGTTCATAGAAGTCATTCGGATCTTCGTCACGCAGTTCCGATCTCACCTCTAGGTTTCCGTGATAGAAGGCGTTGAGCAGGGCCTCTTCAAATGCGATCGCGACTCGCAACGCACCCGATTCGTCGTGCTTGCGAAAACCCGCCAGCGACTCGCGAACGGCACGCACGGCGGGCGGAATGAGCGATAGGTCGCTTTCGAGTTCGTAGCGAATCTGGTGGTGGATCACCCGCTCGGCCAGACGCGCGAAGTCCCGGTTCTCGCCCGCCGCCAGACAGACTCGGCGAACCGCCTCGACGAGCTGCGAAGCGAGATCCCGCTTGGGCACGTAACTCGCGGCCCCGGCCTGCAGGGCTTGCACGGCGACGGATTCGCTGCCCTGGCTCGTCACCACGACCACCGGCACAAAAGGATGATCGCGGGTCACGGCCGTCACGAGAGCGAGTCCGTCCATCTCCGGCATTTGCAGGTCGGTCACGATCGCGTCGGGCAAGTTTTCGCCAAGGCGATCGACGGCCTCCAGCCCGTTCGCGGCGTACGTGACCTCGAAATCGGCGCGGGCCAGCAGTCCTCCTGCACGACGACGATCGGTCAGGCAGTCGTCAACGATCAGAACGGTCGACATACCGGCCTCCGGGCCGCGGCGTCAGGCAGGTGTGGTGGGTTGGGAACCGGAGATCAAGGCACCCAGGTCTTCAAATAACGGCGCGACGGCGTCACTCAGTCGTCGCAGCGGCTCGGCCGCCGCAACGAGGTCCTTGTCCGCCGCGGCACGTTCAACCGCGAGAGCGAATCCGACCGCAGGATGATCGCCGAAGGAGGAGACCGCCCCTTTCAGAGTATGGCACGATCGCTTCAGGGCCGCGGCGTCGCCATTGGCGTGTGCCGCCTCCGCTTGGGCGAGCAACTGCGGCGCTTCGATCAGGAACGCCTCGGCGACATCGGCGAGCAAGTGTTCGTCACCGTCCACCGCGGCCAGCGCCGCGGTACGATCAAGCCGAAAGGAAATATCGGATTGCGTCGGTTTCGGCGACTTGAGAAACCGCCCTTTGCCGTTCTCGCCGGATGACACGGCACTCTTCGAACTTCGCGTTCTCTTTTTCTTCGGGGGAGGCGAAGAGGATCGCGCCACGTTGCCCACCGCCTTTTCGATTGCCTCGAGCACTTGTCGCGAGCGGATCGGCTTCGACAGATAGGCGTCCATGCCCGCAGCGAGACACCGCTCGCGATCTCCCTTCATCGCCTGGGCGGTCATGGCGATGATCGGGACGTGCTTACCCGATTCAGCCTCGCTCTCGCGAATCAACCGTGTCGCCTCCAGCCCGTCCATCTCGGGCATCTGGACATCCATCAGCACGACATCGAAAGTCTTCGTGGCGAGGGTTTCGAGCGCCTCGCGGCCATTGTTCGCGACGGTCACCCGATGGTCGTATTTTTCCAGCAGACCGACGGCGAGCTTCTGGTTGTATAGACTATCCTCGACGAGCAGCACGTCGGCCGGCGTGACATTCGGCTGAACCGCCTCCTCGTGCGTCGCGATGCGGCCTGCCGCCGGTCGTCCGTCGACGAGCGCGAGAATTGTATCGAACAGCTCGGAATGATTGATCGGCTTGATGAGGGGTACGACCGGCACCCCTTTTGTCTCCCGAGGAGCGGCCGCGTGATCGTCGGCGTTATACATCAGAATGACCGGTCCCAGCCGATCGCCGCTCGCCAGCAGTCGGCCGGCGAGGTCGGCGCCGCTGGGACCGGGCATATGGGCGTCGATCAGGGCGATGTCGATCCCGTCGGTCGCGACGACTTCCGCCGCCGAGGCGGCGTCTTGCGTCGTCACGGCCGTCATTCCCCACGAGGCGATCACATCGTGCAACGACTGACGGCTGGATGCGTTGTCATCGACGATGAGCACCTTGAGATTCTGCATCGTCGGCGGCGGAACCACCGCGGCGTTACCCGCGGAAGCGCCCGATGCCAAATCGAAGCGTGCCGTGAACTTGAACGTCGTTCCTGTCGAAGGCCCGCTCTCGACGTTGAGCCGTCCGCCGAGCAACTTAACGAGCCGTGAGCAGATCGCGAGGCCGAGTCCCGTGCCGCCGTAGCGACGGGCCATCGAATTGTCCAACTGTTCGAACGGCTCGAAGATCTTCCGCTGCTTGTCCTGCGGAATGCCAATGCCCGTGTCGCGCACCGCGAAGCCCAATATCACGCTTTTCTTCCGGAGTTCTTCGACGGAGACCTTGACGACGACTTCGCCGGACGGAGTGAACTTGATCGCGTTTCCGACGAGATTCACCAGCACCTGCCGCAGGTGAGACTGATCGCCGACGACCCGCTCGGGCACCTCGGGCCGCACGTCGCTCACGAGTTCGAGACCCCGTTGGTGCGCGGTGACGGCGAGGCTCTTAAGCGCGCCGCCGATCACGTCGCGGAGGTGGAACTCGACTTTCTCGACGTCGAGCTTGCCGGCCTCGACCTTCGAAAAGTCCAGAATGTTGTTGATGAGGGCCAGCAGTGCCTCGGCGCTGTCGCCGATGATCTGCAGGTTCTCCCGCTGTCGCGGCTGTAAATCAGTGTCGAGCAACAGTTCGGTCATGCCGATGATTGCGTTCATCGGCGTCCGAATTTCGTGACTCATGTTCGCGAGGAACGCGCTCTTGGCGCGGTTCGCTGCGTCGGCGGCTTCCTTCGCGGCCTGAAGTTCGGCTTCGGCTTTCTTTTGAGGCGAGATGTCGAGCACGAAGCACAGGCTCGTCTGACCGCTGCGATCGAGCAGCGTCTCGCCGATGAGGACCGGCAAGCGGCTGCCGTCCTTCCGGTAATACTCCTTCTCACGAGGGGCGCAGCGTCCCGTCGTGCGCACAGTCTCAACCGCGATCCGATCTTTTTCGCGATATTCTTCAGGGGTGATGTTGCCCCAATGGACGCGGCCGGCGGCGACCTCGCGTCGCGTGTAGCCGGTCATCTTCAAGAAGATGTCGTTCGCTTCGAGGATACGACCGTCGAAGTGAATGATGGTCAGGCCGATGATGTCCGACTCGACGAGCCTGCGGAATCGGGCGTTGCTCTCGCGGAGTGCCTCTTCCGCACGACGGCGCTCGGTCACGTCGCGCAGGAAGAGCGTGAAGATCATCGAGCCGCCGAGCGGAATCGGCTGCAGCGCGATCTCGGCAAGAAACGTCGCACCGCCCTTGCGAGCCATGACGGTTTCGAGCCGACGCCCCAGCTTCGAAGCCTCGTCGCCGCGTCGGTGCTCGTCGAGCATCTTCCGCTGACGACTCTGCGATTCCGGGGGAAACAACAGCGAGACGAGATCTTGGCCGATCACTTCTTCGCGTGAATAGCCGAAGGTCCGCTGTGCCGCCGGGTTGAACTCAATAATCTCTCCGTCGCCATCGGCCGTGATGATGCAATCGAGAGCGGCGTCGAGCGTCGCGCGGTGACGTGCTTCCGCCGCGGCGACAGCCCGCTCGGCCCGCACCCGGTCGGTCACGTCCCAGAACATGCCCTGAATGCCAACCACGCGACCGCGGGCGTCGCGCGACGGAGCCTTCAGCACATGCACGTACATCGAGCCGTCGCCCGCTTCCGGCTCTTGATACTCCTCGATCTGTTCGAGGGTGCTCTCGGTCTCGACGACGTGCGAATCGTCGGCGCGATACTTCCGGGCGAGGGGGTCGGGAAAAATGTCGAAGTCGGTCAGGCCGATCAGCTCGCCGAGCGGCCGATGCGTCATCCGACAGAAGCGCTGGTTCGCGAACAGAAACCGGCCTTCGAGGTCCTTGACGAAGACGTTGAGCGGCAGGCTCTCGACGAGCGAACGATACTGCGCTTCGGTGTTGCGGAGCGCGGCTTCGGTCGCCTTACGCCCCGTGAGGTCGGAAATCGTCGAGAAGACGAGGCGGTCGCCGTCATGTTCGACGGCGTTGAATCCGACTTCCGCCGGGAATTCGCCGCCGTCGCGCCGCATCGCGGTCAGTTCGGCGGGATGCCCCGGCGGAGGCAGCGGGATCTCGCTGGCCGCCGAAAATCCCGGCAGCCGAAGGGCGACCTTCTGCGGAAAAAGACCGGCGAAGGGCTGGCCCGCCAATTCGCCCGATTCGTAGCCGAAAAGCTGCTCGCAGGCTCGGTTCGCAAGCGCGATCTTGCCGTGCTCATCGACGATCGCGACGGGACAGGGATTCGCCTCGACGAGCGGCTTCATGTGCCGCAATGTCGCGGCGTCGTCGCTTCGTCCCTTCGTCTTTCGACCTGCCACGAGCGCGCTCTCGAATGGTGGTTCGGGAATCCCATTGTAGACGTTCGTGAAGCCGACGATACGGCCCCACGCCAAAAATCAAATACCGCTCCCTTCGACCCAGGAACCCCGGTGGACGCCGACCGATACGGAGTATAGTCTCCTCGTGCGACGGCATCACATGCCCCGACGGCCGGTTCCCTGTGCCCTCCATGTCCCAGTCCGCGGCGATTTCGACCACGCCCAGTGTCTTCGCCGGCTACACCTCGCCTCGCGGCGTCTTTGACGAATTGTTTGCGAGGCCTGAAGAGCCGCGCCCGCACGTCGCGCGGTTCGTCGAACAGTTCACGCAAATCGGGCACGAAGAACTTGTGCGGCGCTGGCAACAGGCCGAAAAGCTGCTCCTCGAGAACGGCTTCACGCATAACGCTCACGATGATCCGAGCGGGCGCGTGCGACCGTGGCGTCTCGATGGGATTCCTTTGCTGCTTCCGTCTGCGGAATGGGATGCCCTGGCCGACGGACTACGACAACGCGCGGCGCTGCTCGATCTCGTCCTCAAGGACGTGCACGGCCCGCAGAACTTGTTGAAGCGCGGCCTGCTGCCGCCGGAACTGCTCTTCAGCCACGCTGGGTTCCTCCGACCGCTGCATGGCCAGATGCCGGTCTCGGGACGGTTCCTGCATCTTTATGCGGCGGACCTCGCCCGATCGCCGGACGGCCGCTGGTGGGTCGCTTCCGACCGCACCGAAGATCCCAGCGGCGCCGGCTACGCACTGGAGAATCGAATTGTGCTGTCGCGCGTTCTGCCCGAAGTCTTCCACGAGAGCGAGGTCCGGCGGCTCGCGTCGTACTTCATGGCGCTGCAACAGCACCTGAAGCAACTGGCGCCGCAGCGAGACAATCCATTCGTCGTGCTGCTCAGCCCCGGTCCCGGTACGGCGAACTTCTTCGAAGACGTTTATCTCGCCCGCTACCTCGGATTCACCCTCGTGCAGGGCGCCGATCTGGGCGTGCGCGACGACAAGGTCGTGCTCAAGACGCTGGGCGGGCTGACGCCCGTCGACGTCATCGTCCGCCGGGTGGAATCGCCTTTCTGTGATCCGCTCGAGCTCGTGGGCGGTTCGCTCGCAGGCGTCACCGGTTTGTTGCAAGCCGTGCGAAAGGGAACGGTCGTCGTCGCGAATGCGCTGGGAAGCGGATTCGCCCAAGCGCCGGCGGTCATGGCGTTTCTCGAGCCGCTTTGTCGCGCGCTCTTTGGCGAAGAACTCAAAATCCCGTCGGTGGCGACGTGGTGGTGCGGAGGCGAGCGCGAACGGAAGTACGTGCTGTCCCACCTCGACACGCTCGTCATTCGCGACGCGTTTCAGAAGCGGAAACACGACCCGGTTCGACCATGGCTGCTGAGTTCCAAGGAACGCGACGAACTCGTGGCGTCGATCAAGAGACGCCCCTATCACTTCGTGGGCCAAGAGACGGTGCAGCGAAGCTGCGCCCCGGTTTCCGTCGGTGGACGATGTGAGCCATGGAGCGTCGCGCTGCGCACCTTCCTGGTCACGTCGGGCGATAGCTACGACGTGATGCCAGGGGGACTGGCTCGCGTCGCGCGCTCGCCGGAGACACTCGACGTGACCGTGTCGGCGGGGGAAGGCAGCAAAGATGCCTGGGTGCTGTCGGACGAGCCGGTCCGCCCGGTCAGCCTGCTGCGTCAGAAGTCGGAACGCATCGAATTGCGTCGCAGCGGTTCGGAATTGCCGAGCCGCGTCGCCGACAATCTTTACTGGCTCGGTCGCCACGTCGCCCGCGCCGACGGGGCGGCGCGGTTGCTCCGCACGTTGATCGGGCGGCTGGCCACTGAATCGGAATCCGCTGAAGTACCCGAACGGCAACTCCTGCTGCGGTGTGCGGCGGCCGTCGGTCAAATTGATTACCGCACGATCACGAACGACACTCCGATCGAATCGACGCTGCCGGCCATGGTGCTCGATGAACTCCGACCGTCGAGCCTGCGATCGCAACTGGCGACGATGTATCGCACCGCCTGGACGGTTCGCGATCGCTTGAGCTTCGACGCCTGGCGGATCGTCAGCCGCATCGCCGGCGACTTTCCCGAAGCCGACGGCGGACCCCTCGGTTTCAATGAACTGCTGCCGCCGCTGAATCGCACCGTCGTCGATCTCGCGGCGTTCAGCGGACTCGTCGCCGACAGCATGACTCGCAGCCAGGGTTGGCGTTTTCTCGACATTGGCCGGCGGCTTGAGCATGCGCTGCATGTGACGCGGTTGCTCTCGGCGGCGGCGCCCGATCTCGGTCGCGACGAGGCCAGCGTGCTCGAATCCCTGCTCGACGCCGGTGACAGTCTCATGACGTATCGCTCGCGTTATATGGCGAATCTGCAAGCCGCTGCCGTGCTGGATCTCTTGCTGACCGACGACACGAACCCCCGCAGCGTCGCGTTTCAGCTCGAAACGCTCGTGCGGCACCTCGACAACCTGCCGCATGACGACCGTCAGGCGGGATTGCGAACCGAGCAACGGCAGGCGATGGGATTGTTGTACGCCGTCCGCAACCTCGACGTGCTGTCGCTCGATCCCAACCCCGGCCGCGACGGCGAGTTGAACGGATTGTTGCAACAGTTGGCCTACGGCCTGCCCGAACTCA
Organism: Planctomycetaceae bacterium; assembly: GCA_013813775.1. Lineage (GTDB taxonomy): Bacteria > Planctomycetota > Planctomycetia > Planctomycetales > Planctomycetaceae > JACCRE01. The sequence continues at coordinate 9,348 of JACCRE010000274.1, read as the reverse complement.
GCGAGGCGATCACCCACCGCTACCTCCACCACAGCGGCGTGTCACGACAGTTCGCAGATCTGAGGCCGGGAGTGTGATGGTAGGAAATGGGGAATGGGAAACAGAAATTGAATCATGCAAGCAACTAACGGTAGAAAATCACTCCTGACTCCTGACTCCTGACTCCTGACTCCTGACTCCTGACTCCTGACTCCTGACTCCTGAATGCACTACCGCATCACCCATCGCACGAACTATCGACACAGCGAGACGGTGCCGCTGTGTCAGAATGCCTTGTGGCTCACGCCGCGAAACGATGGTCGGCAGCAGCGACACTCCTGTCGGATCGAGATCACGCCGACGCCGACGAATCGCAGCACCCGGACCGACTACTTCGGCAACGAAGTCACGTACTTCATGCTCGACGCGGGTTATCGCACGCTCGATGTCGTCGCCGTGAGTGACGTGCAGGTGAAGCCGCGGTCGCCAGCCGGCGTGTTGCCCGACACTCCCGCGTGGGAGACGCTCGCGAAAAGCCTTTGCGACGATCTGAGCAATCCCGGCATCGACGCATGCCAGTTTCGCTTCGATTCACCCTCGGCGGTCGCTTCTGACGAACTCGCCGACTACGCCCGCGGAAGTTTCACGTCCGTCCGGCCCGTCGCCGAGGCCGCTCGCGAGTTGACGACTCGTCTCCACACGGACTTCGCCTACGACCCCTGCGCCACGACGGTGCAGACATCGGTCGCAGAGGCGTTTGGCCTGAAACGGGGCGTCTGCCAGGATTTCGCCCACGTGCAGATCGCGTGTCTGCGATCACTTGGCCTCGCCGCGCGATATGTGAGCGGCTATCTGCGCACGATCCCGCCCCCCGGGCAGCCGCGGCTCGTCGGCGCCGACGCTTCGCACGCCTGGGTGAGCGTGTTCTGCGGCCCCGCCGGCTGGCTGGCGTTCGATCCCACCAACGACCTCGTGCCTTCAACCGATCACGTGACGATCGCGTGGGGTCGCGACTACGGCGACGTGACGCCGGTTCGCGGCCTGTTCGTCGGCGGCGGACACCATGAGATGAGCGTCAGCGTCGACGTCGCGCCGATCGACGAGAGCGGCAGCGAGATCGAACTGACGTAAGGCGCTCTGCTTTATCTCCGGAGGCGTGCGTCGGCTGGCCGAGAATCGCCCGGGCCGAGTTCCCGCTGCATCAATACGACGTCGAGCCAGCGATCGTGCTTCCATCCGACCGACGGCATCACGCCGACGTGTCGGAATCCCGCGCGTCGATGGACCCTGATCGACGGTTCGTTCGCCGAGTCACCGATGAGTGCGAGCATTTGGCGATGCCCCAGTTCCGTGCAGTGATCGATCAGCCTGTCGAGCAACAGCGATCCAATGCCAATTCGCAGACAATCACTACGCAAGTAAATCGAGTCCTCGACAAGCCAGTCGTACGCCGGCCGTGCCCGGAATGGACCCGCATAGGCGTATCCTGCGATCTCTCCTTCCCGGTCCGCGACGAGCCAAGGCAGACCGCGCTCGGCGATGGCTTGCATGCGTCGTGCGATCTCGGCCTCGTCAGGAGGTTCGAGTTCAAACGTCCCGGTGCCGTCGCGCACGTGATCCGCATAGATCTGCGTGATCTCAGGTATGTCGGCGGAGGCCGCGGGGCGGAGTATGACCGTGGTGTTGTTCATATCTGCACGATCACCATGGGAAGGAAGCCGACCGGCTGCAATCGCTCGGCTTCACGGCCCGCTCTCCCGTACGCGTTAATCTTCGGCCTTGCTGCCGTCGCCGCACATCTTGACGATCTTCGGGTCGAACCGCGCGACGACATCCACGAGATCCGACTGCTGGGCCATCACCTCGAGGATGTTCTTGTAGACGAACGGCACTTCGTCGGCACCGGCGCTGATGACGTGCACGCCCTTCGCGGCGAGATCCTTCTGGACGGCTCTGAAGTTGTACTTGCTGAAGGCGGCGGTGCGGCTCATCCGGCGGCCTGCTCCGTGAGAGGCCGAGTCGAAGCTGTTCGCGCCGCCCTTGCCGCGCACGACGAACGCCGGGTCGGCCATCGAGCCGGGGATCACGCCCAGCACGCCCTTTCCGGCCGGCGTCGCGCCTTTGCGGTGCACGTACAGGTCTTTATCTCCATGCCGCTCCTTCCACGCGAAATTATGGTGATTCTCGACGCCGGCGATGATCTGCGCGCCAAGCAGCCGCGACACGTTGTCGTGAATCACCGCATGATTCGCCGCGGCGTATTCGCCCATGAGATTCATCGCCGCCCAGTATTCCTGCCCGGCTTGGTCTTTCATGTCGAGCCACGCGAGACGGCCGAAGTCCTTGTAGCGAGACGGCAAATTCCGCTGGGCGATCGCGCTATACGTCGAGCAGACGGCCGCACCGGGGCCGCGGCTGCCGCTGTGGCTCAGCAGAGCGACGTATTCGCCGGCGTCGAGGCCGAGTTCCTCGTCGCGCTGGGCGAGGGTCAGAACTCCGTACTCCACGAAGTGGTTTCCTGAACCGCTCGTGCCGAGCTGATTCCAAGCTTTGTCCTTGTTCTCGCGGGTGACGCGGCTGACGGTCCAATCCCGGTCCATCACGTCGTGAGACTGACGTGACTTCCACGTCGATCCGACGCCGAAGCGCGTGCCCTTCTCGATCGAATCGCGGAACTCCTGAAAGTGCTCACTCATCGCCGCTGGCGGCACGTCGAGCACGCTGAGCTTCATTCGGCACGCGATGTCCACACCGACCGCATAGGGAATGACCGCGTCTTCGGTCGCAAGCACGCCCCCGATCGGCAGGCCGTAGCCCACGTGCGCATCGGGCATCAGGGCCGCGCCGCGGGCGACCGGCAGCGAACATGCCTGCCGCATCTGGGCGTGGGCACCGTCATCGATGCCGGTCCCCCACGTTCGATAATGAATCGGCTCTGCAGGCGTGAACTCGCGCTCGTCGAGGATGGCGCGAGCCAGCTCGCCGAAGGTTTCATCGCCGACGAAAAGCTGCGGCGACTCGGCGACGAGCTTCAGGTTCTTCTTGATCTCGGACGTGCCGCGGTCCCTCGCCGCGGCCTGGATCGTCTTGATCGCCTGCGGGACGCAGTGCTGCGGAATGCCGATCTTGCGAAGCTGCGTGGCGTTCATGACCTTCCAGAAGCTGGAGCGAGTTCACCGGTGCAATCACCGGCTTCCCCTGGACACATCTACTTCGCCTTCGGTTCTATCACCATCGTCGGTTCGTCGGACGCGGGTTCGGTGGCGACTGCGGGCTCCGGCGCTTGCGTCGACGCGGACGGCAACGTCTTCCAAAGGTAGACCGTCCAGGCGAGCAGCACGAGATGCATGGCGACAATGGCCCAGAAGACGGCCTGATACGTCACCTTGCGCGTCTTGTGGTGGAAGGTTCGTTGTCCGAGCATCGAACCCGGCCAGCCGCCCAGCAGTTCGAACATGTGCAACGCAAGTTCCGAGACCCGTCGCTTGCCACGGCCCGCTTTCGATTTGTCGAGGCCCATCGCCCCGAATGCGATGATGCTGAACAGCACCGTGGAGGCAAGATAGACGTCGGTCGTCCAATGCAGACGCACCGACGACGTCGCGAACACAAGCACGAGCAACACCGCAGCGGCCGCGAACCAGAGCGCGGCCAGCCAGGCGACGAGATTCAGCACATCCGGCGGCCGAGGCATCGACGAGGCGTCCTTTTCATGATGAATCGGTTCGGACTCATTGAAGACGATGCTTCGCGGTCGCCTTCCGGCAGAACTCGCTTCTCGCGTGGACTATGCCACTGGTGGTGCGGCCCGCTCGAGCCAACTCAAGCAGAATCGACGAACCCCTTCAAGCTTGAGGCAGAATCGATCAGCAGCCCGGCTGCTGCGAAGCGGCACGTCGCTATGCTACGATGGCGACGAAGATGGAGAGGCATTCCGATTCCTGCACTCGCTCGCAAAGGCATTGCTATGAGTCGTCGTTCTGTTTTGCATGTGCTCTCGGCGTCGATCGGCGTCGCCGCATTCTTGTCTGGAATCGCCGTCGCTCCCGCCTTTCCGCCCCAGGAGAATCAGGACGAATCGAGTGAAGGTTGGCGCGTGCTGCTGACGGACGATCTCGCGAAGAACTGGAACACGACCGGTAACTGGAAGCTTGAGCGCGGCGTCGCGACGCTCACGCCGCGACCCGGCGAAAAAGGATGGACTCGCTACGACGCCTATCTCTGGTCGAAGGAGAAATACGACGACTTCGAGATCGAGTTCGACTACAAAGTCGAGAAGGGCGGCAACAGCGGCTTCTATTTCAACGTGAGCGATGCGAAGGATCCCGTCGCCAAAGGCATCGAAGTCCAGATCTTCGATGCCCACGCCGCCGGCGACGCCAAGCTCACCGACCATGACTCCGGCGGAGTCATCCCGGGCGTGCCCCCGTCAAAGGCCGCCGCCAAGCCGGCGGGCGATTGGAATCGTTTTCTGATCACCGTGAAGGGCGACTCGCTGACAATCCTGCTCAACGACGAGAAGGTCAACGAGGTCGATCTGAAAGAGCACCCGCGTCTGAAGGACCGCCCCGACAGCGGCCTCATCGGCTTTCAGGACCACGGTCTCCCGTTGTCACTTCGCAACATTCGCATTCGCGAACTCTAGAGGCAGTTTCACAACTCTGAAAGCTTAGTCGGTATGGCAAGCGAAGTGCCTGCCGGCGTCTTCCGAAAGGAGCAAAAAAGGGGGCGTCGGTCGGCAACACCAGGAAGGGCAAGGGCACCAAGCTGATGGTGATGATCGAGAGCCGCAGGGGCACGCCCCTGTCGCTCGACGTCGCTGACGCGAACAAGGCCGAGGTGAACCTGATCGAGCCGCTCGTCGAGCATCGCGTGTCGGCGCCAGCCCACGCGTCTGATGTACGATCGGGCGGCCGACTGCGATGCCTTGCGCGAGCGACTCGCGGCGCAAGGCATCGAACTCATCTGTCACCATCGCAGCAACCGCCGGAAGCCGCCGGAAGCCGCCGACCCAGGACGGACGCGCCGCGCGGCGGCTCAAGCGATGCTATCGCGTGGAGCGGAGCATCAGCTGGTTGTTCAACAACCGCCGCCTCGTCGTGCGCTACGAGCACTACGACCACCTGTTCCTCGGCTTCGCCACGCTGGCCTGCGTCATGCAACTGCTCTATAAGTTTTGAAACTGGCTCTACGATCTGCCCGCACTTTCGTGAAGGATTTTCGGGCCATATGGGTGCTGAGTTCATGACTGTCGATGACGAGACAGCTTCCATATCCGCTCACTTCCCCGGCCGGAACGCCTTCACCTTCTCCTCGTCCGTCGTCAGATACGGTCCGCCGATGAGGTCGATGCAGTAGGGGATGGCGGGGAAGACGGCGTCGAGGCATTCGGCGATCGCCTTCGGTTGGCCGGGCAGGTTGACGATCAGCGTTTTGTGGCGGATGCCGGCCGTCTGCCGCGACAAGATCGCCGTGGGCACTTTTTCGAGGCTCACCTTGCGCATCAGCTCGCCGAAGCCGGGCAGCATCTTCGAGCAGACGGCTTCGGTCGCTTCCGGCGTGACGTCGCGATGAGCCGGGCCGGTGCCGCCCGTCGTGATGACGAGGCAGCACTTGTCGATTTCGCACAGCTCGATGAGCACGCTCTCGATCATGTCCCGATCGTCGGGGATCACGCGGCTGATCGCGTCGAAGTGCCCCGTGAGCACGCGGACGAGATACTCCCGGACGGCGGGGCCGCCCTTGTCCTGATATTCGCCGCGGCTGGCCCGATCGGAGATGGTCACGACGCCGATCTTCGCGGGGTGGGAGGCATCGGGGGGATGGCGGTGCGTCATGAGATGTTGTTCCAGAATCATAAAAAAGTTGGCAAGCCGCGGGCGCAAGCCCGCGGGTGACGGGATCATGCTCGACCCGCGGGTTGGCGCCCGCGGCTTGCCCTATTCGTGGCTTGGAATGGAATGATTCTCCAGTGAGATCGAGTCGAACGGGCCGGTGCGGCCGAGCGGCCAGCGTTCGCCGAGGAAGGATTCGTCGGCGTTGACGAGGAAGCGTCCCCGCAAGGCTTCGCGGCCGATGAGCATGCGGTAGCCCATTTCGTCGCGGTTGGCGAGCGTGAGCTCGATGGGGAAGCGACGGCCGAAGAGAACGGCGTGCGTCACGATCACCGGCCGCGTATCGACGGCTCCGCCGGAGTTGCGGACCTTGCGGAACTCCAGAACTTCGGCTTCGGTGGAAACGACGACGCGTTCGTTCTTCTGTCGGGGATGCAGGTCGAAGGACACGATCTCGGTGCCGCCGCGTGCGAAGACGCGAACGTTGTAAGCGTGAATCGCGCTCGATTTCGCGCCGGTGTCGATCTTGGCTTTGATCCGCCGAATGCCGAGATCGGGCAGGCCCACCCATTCGCGCCAACCGATGACGCTGGGAGGCAGCGGCGGCATTTCAGAGGCCGTCGAAACGGTCGCGCTGGTGTCGTGTCGCATCTTTAATATTGCCCACGTTCGTAGTGAACGGTGATTGGAGCCACACCACTTACGAATCCAGTCCCCCTTTCCCGAGCGAGAGGGGGGAGTTCGGCAAGCAATAGCCTTATCGTCCGTTCCCTTGAACATAACAGGCGCGGGCGGCGGTGAGAATCGCGTTCGTTTGCCGGGGATGTGACGGACGCCTATGGTGGAAGCGATCAGAGTTTCGACCTTCAGAGCCGCGACCGTCAGGAAGCGTGAGGGTTCGACGTTCGCGTGGGAGCGCTCCCGGACGGTCGCGGCTCGGATGATGATCTTCTCTTCTCGACCCTTGGAGGCTCACAGATGCGGCGTCTACTCGGCGGAATGATGGTGGTGACGGCGGCGGTTCTGGGTTCGGCCGCGGCGGCCGACAAGGGCGAGAAAAAGGAGTCACCGGTGCTCGGTCAGAAGATGGAAACGCTGTCGGGCGAGAAGGCCGACCTGTCGAAGTACGAGGGGAAGGTGCTGCTCATCGTGAACGTCGCCAGCAAGTGCGGGGCAACGCCGCAGTACGAACCGCTCGAAGGGACCTACGAGAAGTACAAAGACGACGGCCTCGTGGTGCTGGGCTTCCCCTGCAACCAGTTCGGCAGCCAGGAGCCGGGCACGTCGGAAGAGATCGCCGAGTTCTGCAAAGAGAACTACGGCGTGACGTTTCCGATGTTCTCGAAGATCGACGTGAACGGCGACAAGGCCGCGCCGCTCTTCAAGTACCTGACTTCCAAAGAAGCGGTCGGCGAAGACGCCGGCCCCGTGAAGTGGAACTTCGAGAAGTTCCTGATCGGCCGCGACGGCAAGGTCGTCGAACGCTTCCGCACGCCGGTCCGTCCGGACGATCCGAAGGTCGTGGCGGCGATCGAGCGGGAACTGGCGAAGAAGTAACAGGGCGAGAACGGGAGAAGGGAGAATCGCAGGAGTCAGAAAGGAGTCAGAAAGAGGTGACATTGGGAAAGCGAGACTGGCGTTCTCGGCTTCCGACTTCTTCCATTCTTTCGCACTTCTGTTCCCGCAGTCACGACGAGCCACTGTCTCCGAGAGACGCTCGGACTTGCGGACCGCGCGAGAGCCTGTCGACCTCGTCGGCAGGCTTTTTTGTTGATCAGGCACTTTTTTGCTGGTGGGGGGAGTTGGGGATCTCCCGGATGCAACGGTGGCTGCTGATGCGTCATAGTGTTCCGGGTTGGCGCACGATCGGAACCACCGACATGGAATGAACTCTTGCACCGGGAAGACCCCCAGCGATGGTGGCTTGGCAGCTTGACATTGGTGAGAGCATCGAGTCTCCTCAATGCACAAGCGACGGGTGATCCGTTTGCTCCTGCCGACTCCGCCGGGCGCACCTGCCCGGTCCTACCATGGCCGGTCCAGCCGGCACGAAGCGACAACCAGAGTGAGACTTAGCCGCGAAGCCCTCGCGACGGCCTGCCGCGTCGAGTGACGAACGACACTTGGGTTTCCCTCCTGCAACTCCCAAAGGAGTGCGTGATGCCGTTGAATGTCTCGCGTCGTGACTTTCTGCACGTCGGCGTGGTCGGCGGATTGGGTCTGACGCTCGCCGATTTTCTTCGCATCAAAGAGGCGCGGGCCGACCTCAAGAATTACGCGACGGTCGAGGGACCGGCGAAGAGTGTGATCTACATCTTCCTGCCGGGCGGGGCCGCCCATCAGGAAACGTTCGACCCCAAGCCCTACGCCCCGGTCGAGTACCGCGGGCCGTTCGGACCGATCGACACGAACGTCAGCGGCGTCAAGTTCAGCGAGAAGATGGTCAAGACCGCGGGGGTCATGGACAAGCTCGTCGTGTGCAACTCGATGACGCACGGCGAAGCGGCTCACGAGCGCGGCACGCACAACATGTTCACGGGCTACCGGCCCAGCCCGGCGCTGCAGTTTCCGAGCATGGGCAGCGTCGTCTCGCATGAATTCGGGCCGCGGAACTACATGCCGCAGTACATCTGCATTCCGAATCAGCCCAACGAGTATGCCGGCACGGGCTATCTCAGCTCGTCGTATGCCCCGTTCAGCATCGGTGCCGACCCGGCGAGCGGGGGGTTCAGAGTTCGCGATCTGACGTTGCCCGACGGAATCGACGACGATCGCTTCTCACGCCGCCGCAGCATGCTCGACACCGTGAACACCTACTTCACGTCGAAGGAGAAATCCGACTCGATCGATGCGGTCGACAGCTTCTACACTCAAGCCTACAGCATGGTGAGCAGCCAGTCGGTGCGCGACGCCTTCGATCTCGAAAAGGAGCCGGACGCGATCAAGGATCAGTACGGCAAGAACGAAGCCGGCATGCGCATGCTGCTGGCCCGGCGGCTCGTCGAAGGCGGAGCCCGGTTCGTCACGATGACCTACGGCGGCTGGGACCATCACTCGAACATCAAAGGCGCGATTGAAGGGCAGCTTCCGCCGTTCGATCAGGCCTTCGCGATGCTCATCAACGATCTCGAACAACGCGGGCTGCTCGCCTCGACGCTGGTGTGCGTCGCCAGCGAGTTCGGCCGCACGCCGAAGATCAACAACGACGCCGGCCGCGACCACTGGCCGAAAGTGTTCAGCGTGGTCATGGCCGGTGGCGGTCTGAAACGCGGTGTCGTGTACGGCACGTCGAACTCGACGGCCAGCGAACCCGAGAACGATCCGCTCACGGTCGAAGACTGGGCCACGACGATCTACCACTGCATGGGCATCAATGCCGACAAGGAATTGATGTCTCCCGGCAATCGTCCGGTCGAGATCGTCGATGGGGGCAAGGTTGTGCCCGCCTTACTGGCATAAGTGCCGAAACTCGTTATTGTCGTCATGAAGTTTCAAAGGCTCTCTCAAATCACGATTCAATCGTGCCGTTCTGCCC
>JACCRE010000272.1 GCA_013813775.1 Planctomycetaceae bacterium | reverse complement strand
CCTTCTATCCCGGACCGGGTCTTGGGGGCCATTGCATCCCTATCGATCCGTTCTATCTGACCTGGTTGGCACGGCGACACGGGCTGACGACGCGGTTCATCGAGCTCGCCGGCGAAGTCAACCACCGGATGCCCGAATATGTCATTTCACGCCTCGGCGAGTTCCTGAACGATCTTGGCAAGCCGATCCGCGGCAGCAAGATCCTCATTCTCGGTTTGGCCTACAAGAAGGACGTGGATGACCCTCGCGAGAGTCCCTCGTTCGAGTTGATCGAACTGCTGCTCCAACGCGGGGCCGTTATCTCCTACAACGACCCCCATGTGCCGGTCTCGCCGAAGATGCGGCACCATCCCGCGCTACCAGAGATGAAAAGCGTGGAGCTGACGCCCGAACGCCTCGGCGAACAAGATTGCGTGCTGATCGCGACGGATCACACATCGGTGGACTACGCCGACGTGGTGCGTCATGCGAACTTGGTTATCGACACCCGCAACGCGACGCGGAACGTGACAGAAGGTCGCGAGAAGATCAAGAAGGCGTGACGCTTTGAGGCCCATGCCCTATTCCTTTTTTCCCTCACCCTTGCGTTGCGAACGTGATTCACGAACGGAACGTTGTACTTAGCGAACCCAGATACAACTCGTAGAAGCTTCTCGCAGTGGCCGACACGAGCCAATGCGGAGTTTTGGCATTGGGTTCGTCAGGTATAACGTTCCGTTCACGAATTGCAAAGACTTCGTTGCAATGTTATTTCTCTTTCCGGCCCACACCGACGTTTACGCTGTCGCTACGTAACCCACTCCAGTGATGTCCACAACATCATTTTCCGGCAGATCAACCGTGAAGTCACGTCGGACAGGTTCAACGCAAAATAATTTTCAATATGCAACCCTGACGAACGCATGAACCGCACTCTATGCGGCCGTGAGGTTCAGCGACACGCAAAGCGATCTCCGCATGTACCCTCCGGCCATGCCATTCGAAAACACATCACCATCGCAGCACAACAGCGCCACTGTGCAGCCGCTTTATGAGCGTGTCGGTTCGATCGACTCCTTAACGAGCATGCGGTTCTTTGCAGCACTAATAGTCGTGATCTGGCATTACTTCGACCCGCCCAACCCGGAGAGCCCTCTCGCCAAACTCATTTCAGCTGTAGCTCCTTGGACGCACCGAGGACACCTGATGGTCGACTTCTTCTTCGTGCTAAGCGGATTCGTACTAACATATGTGTACTTCGAATCCGTTAGACGGCAAAGGTTCGATATCTCCGAATTTTATGTGAAACGATTTGCTCGCATCTATCCGATGCATTTATTAACATTTCTTGCATTCGTGCTAATCTGGCTTGTCGCTTCATCGATCAATTTCGCCTCGTCCGAGCCTTTGCCGTTATTTCACGACGCTTTGGCTCATCTCATGTTGATTCATGCGTGGGGTGTGAGTTCGCGAGGAACATTTAACATCCCATCCTGGTCTGTCAGCGCAGAATGGTTCGCCTACCTTCTCTTTCCTCTATTGGTGTTTGCCATTGCCAGAGTGCGTGTGGCCGCATGCGTCGTAACGACGGTCGTCATGTTGATTTGTGCGGCAACTTTGGCACCGCTTGCGGGGCGCGAACTTACGCATCGTACATTTGATTTTGGGATTCTTAGAATCCTCTTCGAGTTTCCGTTCGGCATGGCAATATGCCTCGTCTATTTATTGATTAATAAAGGGCCGTGGCGCTGGATTTACTATCTATCGCTGCTCGTCGTCATTGTTTGTCTGTCGATTGACATCCCGGAAGTTGTAACAGTGATCGCATTCGGCGTCCTGATTCTAGCAAGTGCCATCGCTGAACACCAAGGATGCACTACGCTATTGAAAAATCGTTGGTTAGTATACGGCGGAGAGATCTCTTTTTCAATTTACATGCTACACGCTGTTTTCTGGATACCGTGTGTATCGGTGGGGCTTCGAGCGTTAAGTGTGGCACGGGATTCGATGACTGCCGACCTGATAAAGTGCGTTACAATCGTAGTGCTTATTGTCGCGTCCCATTACAGCTTCGAGTGGATTGAGAAGCCCGCTCGAGAAATAATTCTTGCCGCCTACCGGCGTCGCGACCGGGTTGGTCAGGTCGCTAAGGTAGACCCATAGCGAGTGGCTTGCCCGAAGCTCGCTGGGCGGCTGGAGCGCAGGCCAGGGCGATTGCGTCTAAAGTTGTGAGTGGAACAGGACTTTGGTCAGGTAGGTCTCGTCCCAGGCGGCGGTGAGGCGTTTATTCTTAATGCCGACTTTCGCCGTGCGCTCGTTCTTCAACAGGCTGAGCGCGGCGCGGCGGAGCAGGCTCAGGTTCGCGTCGGCGTGTCCCTTGCAGCCGCGGCGCGGCATCAGTACGGCGGAGCGATACCGGGCCGTTCTCCACCGTTGTCCTCTGCCCGCGCTTCGCTTGTCAGTAACCGCTGTGTTGGCGGGGCGAGGAGCAGTGGCTGCGTGGCGACGAGGTCGTTGAGCAGGACTTCGGCGACGAGAGCGTCGGCGGTTTCGGTGTCGCCGCGGCGAAGGAGTTGCCAGCAGAGGACGAGTGGTAGCACGCAGGCGATGATCAGCACGGCGTCCATGAGCGCGGCTGCGATCAGCGGATCCGTGACGCGCTGGCTGGCGATGTCCTGCGGAACGCTGCATCAGGGGCGAACACTGCCAAGAGCGTGCGAAGCAGCTGGCTCAACGCACGTCACGGGACCGGCGAGCGGGTCCGAGAATTCGAGAAGTGAGAGATACGCTTCAACGGCATCACGCCGTCATTCACACATCACATTTTCAATTCTCACTTCTCTCTTGTAATAGTGACGCAAAAACGATTGCATTTTAGCTCTCGGCAGGCCGCGAGGCTGGCGACAAAGTCGCCGAGCGCTAAGCATCGGCTTCTATACTATAGTGACGCAAAAAGGTCGAAAATTTAGCAGCTTTACTATCGGCACGCTGTTTCGTTTTCGCTTCTTGCGACGCCCGACAAGCTCCATAAGCAAGTTCAGCGGGGCCTCCCAGAGTTCGCCAGGAATTGAAGTGTGTCGCGGGATCCACTTGGCCGACGACGGATTACGCTCGTCGAGTTGTCCGGATGGCATTCGCGCTCTGTGGCCGACTGGCCTGACATGGAGGTTGTCACGGCGGGGGATTCGGGCGGTGCGCGACGCTGTTGTAGGTGGCGGCGCACCTCTGGTTCCGCTGATCGAACGCGCGGGCGGGACTCCCTTCGCGAGGTCTCCGGACCGAACTGGCCGGCCCACGACTGCAGCCCTGCCGACACAATGACACAATGAATGCCGGAAAAAATCGGCCGCGGGAGAAACGAACCGGTGTCCCCTATACATACGGCACGTTGGACGTACCCTGTCTGCTTGGTTCTTTAGGATCGACGTCCTGATGAGCCCGTCGTACCAAGCGACTGATCCGATGCCCGACCTCCCGCAGTTCGAACGCCACTGGCTGCTTTTGCGAACGCTCTCCGCTCGCCGCCATGGCTGTGCCGTCCATGAGTTGGCGACCGAGTTCGGCGTCAACGAAAAAACGATCCGGCGCGATCTGGAGCAGCTTCAACGACTCGGATTCCCGATCGAAGAGCGTTCCGAAGAGCATGGCCGCAAGCGGTGGCGGATGCGCGAAGTGAAGGAGATCCCCGAACTGGCGTTCGACTTCTCCGAAGTCCTCTCGTTGTTCCTCGCGCGTCGGCTGCTGGAGCCGCTGGCGGGGACCTACTTCTGGGACGGTGCGCGCTCCGCGTTTCGCAAGGTGCGGGCGACGCTGGGCGACGACGCCGTGCGCTATCTCGACCGGTTGGGCGCGATGATCCATGACCCGCATCAGCGGACCAGCGACTACCGCGATCATGGCGAGATCATCGACCGCTTGATGATCGGCATCGAAGACCGGTCTTTCACCTTCATCACCTATCAGTCGGCCAAGGCGACCGAGCCGCTGACTTACGACGTGCATCCTTACGGCCTCGTGCATCACCGCGGGTCGTTGTACCTCGTCGCCGACTCGCA
>JACCRE010000270.1 GCA_013813775.1 Planctomycetaceae bacterium | reverse complement strand
CAACATCTCTTCGCGACGAACGGCTTGACGATCCAAGCCGAAAACGCGGGCCTTTCGCAGATGATCGTCGGCAGCGTCGAACCGATCATGACGGCGGTCGATCCGGGCAAGCATCGCTTCGGCGTCGGCGCTCCGCGGATCGAGGGCCTGGGCGATCCTGATCCAGCGCGTCGCCGCGACGTCATCGTGCGTCGAAAGCGACTGCCTCGCCATGGCCAGCGTCGCATGAGTCATCGCCCCCGTCGCCCAAGCGATCACGACGAGCGACAGCAGGCCCGACGCTAGCCCGATGAAGCGTCGGCGGCCCTTGAGCAGGCGTGGAAGTCGGCGAGCGAATTCAAGCATGACCCTGCCTCGAATCTCGGCGCACGCCGGGAGGCTTACCCTTTGATGGGAAAGTGGGTTCAGAGGCGACGGATATCTGATTTTACGCCATTCGACGCTTGTGCGTGAGCCGGTTCCGAAGCGGAGCGGCATTTAAAACGATAAAGGTCGACGAATCAATTCGCCGCCGCCTCTTCAACCTGTTCCTCCGCGTCTTCACAGAGCTTGGAGGTCGGCGAGGGTTTCCTTCTTGGCGAGCGGACGCTCTTCGCTGACCAGCGGTTGCATAGCTGGAACGATTTGAGGAAACGGGAAGGCAGGTCATGGCCTTCGCAGCGGCACAACTGTACTTTACGAACGACGCCGACGGCGACCGAAAACAAGAGGCTCGAAGTCGTGACAGACGGCAATCGGCTTCAGTGACGTTGCGCGTGCTCGACCGGGATTGCCGCTGTCGGGGCGTGCTGCTGGCGCTCTTTCCGACATTTGTTTCGTCCACACAAACTCGCGAATCAGCCGATCATGAGTCGGCATGCGAGTGATGCTTACGACATCGATTACGTTTCCAACCAGCCACTCGAGAACATGCCATGACGCGCGACACCGAAACGGGCATGGACCGCCTGCGTAAGATTTCGTGGTTGCAATGGGGACTTATCACGATCTTCGCCGGACTGATGTCGGGCGTGATCGGCTCTTTGCAGGGGCCGCCCAAGAACAAGGCGGAAGCCGCCGGCCGCGCCGCCGCGGCACTGTTGATCATCGTGATCGGCGTCGGGCTGATCATCGTGCACTTCGTGCGTCCGAAGCGGTCTCAAGGCAAATTGAAATCGCCGGGCGGGGCGGTAAGCGGGCGGGCAAAGCGGCCGGCGGCGAACTCCGCTCCGCCGGGCTTGCCGCCGCGGCGGCCGGGAGCGAAGCGATAAGGGATCCGGACAGCTTCGCCGCGCTTGAACGGCGAGGCGATCTATCCGCGGCTCGACTGCGGCGATACCCTGATGGTGGAAGAGAACGGTTGTGGACCCGTCCCGGAGAAGGTCGCATGTCCTCTGGAACACGAGCCGCCGCGACGATCGACGATCTCTACAAGGTCGACGGCAAAGCCGAACTGATCGACGGGAGGATCGTGCGCTTCATGCCAACGGGTCGAAAACCGGGACGTGTCGCCTTCCAGATCGCGATCCGCCTTAATGAGTACGCCGGAAGGACCGGACGCGGCGAGGTCTACGCCGACAACGTCGGTTACACGGTGCATGAGCTTGCGTCGGGCCGGCGATCCTTCTCGCCCGATGCGTCCTACTTCCTCGGTCCGTTCCCCGAGAACGAGATGCGGTTCTTGGAAGGGCCGCCGACGTTCGCCGTCGAGGTCCGCAGCGAGCGTGACTCCGGCAAAGTCGCTGAGGCGGAGTTGGCGGCGAAACGCGCCGATTACTTCGAAGCGGGCACGCTCGCCGTATGGGACGTCGATCCCGTCGCCGAAGTCGTGCGGCTTTATCAGGCCGATGCTCCGACGCAAGCGATCGAGTTCTCATCAAGCGATGTCGCTCATGCCGAGCCGGCGGTTCCCGGCTGGCGGATCGCGTTGATCGACATCTTCAAGCCGACTCAGCGGGAGCCTTCACCATGAGCTTCGTCGCCTGGCTTGCCTGCGGGCTGGCCGCGTTCGACATCGTGTTGCTGCTGTTCCTGTACTGGCTGCAAAGGACGTTGCCGCCGCTCGATCGCAAAGGTCGCCTCGTCACCGCGGCCGCCTTGTCGGGGTTCGTCTTCCACGCGTTCCTGTTCTTCGACGGCCCGCTTCTCTTCGTGCAACTCGCCGCGCTGGCGGCGATCTACGCCTTCCTGCTGGCGCCGCTCTTGTTCGCCACGACCGTCGATAAACCGACTTCGGCGGATTGAGGTTGCGACGAACGCATCGTGCCCGATCCTGCCATAGAGCAATCTCGCCATCGCCTGCGGGGCTCGCTGTTCGCGCTTGTCGTCCCGCTCTGTTGGCTCGGCATGCAGATCGTTCACGAAGCCGGGCACGTTTTGGCGGCATGGCTGACGAGAGGAACGGTCACGGCCGTCGTGCTGCATCCGCTGGCGATCTCGCGGACCGATGTCTCGCCGAACCCGCAGCCACTCGTGGTCGTGTGGGGCGGACCGATCATCGGCTGCGCCCTGCCTATGTTCGCCTGGTGGCTTACATCGAAGGCGGGCTTGCCGAGCATCCATCTCTGGCGATTCTTCGCGGCCTTCTGCCTCGTCGCGAACGGCGTTTACATCGGCTACGGCGTCATCGAACCGGTCGGCGATGCGCATGACATGCTGCGCCTGGGAACACCGCCGTGGCTGCTCGCTGCATTCGGGATGGTGACGATTCCCATCGGCTTCGCGTTGTGGAATCGTCAAGGGAAGCACTTCGGGTTTGGCGAAGTTGCAGGCGTCGTATGTCGCGGCCATGTGTTCGGAATCGTCGTCCTGCTGCTACTGGTCATCGCGTTCGAACTCTTGTGGACGCGACTCACGGGATTCCGGTGACCATCTGATTCTGTGAAGCCGGTCGCCGGCGGCACCGCCGAGCGGGTTGCTCGCGAATCGTCTTGCTGAAGGGCGATGCGCCGGGTAGTCTGCCGCGACGGATGGACTGCGCCGTTTTCAACAAGGAGGGGCCGATGCATCGCATTGCGAAATCATTCGTCTTCGTCGTCGGGTTGGTCACGACCGGCGTGTTGTCGCTGGGCGTGCTGGCGGGGCTGTTCGCTTTGTCCGCTCAATTCGTGTTCTCGGCGGCCGAACCCGCTCCAATTCTGGCGGCTGCGGAGCGAACGGATTCACGTGAGTCGCAATCGTTCGAGAACGATGGGTTTCATCCGCCTGCGTCTTCGAGACAGACTTCCCGAACCATCGAGGCCGACGATCCGTTCGGAAGCAGCGCTTTCGGACCTCCGCCCGGAGAAATACACGCGAGCGGCCCTTCAGACGATCCGTTCGGAGCGATGCCGGCGCCTTTTACCGAGAACGAGCCCGACGACGCCGCAAAGTTGCGGCAGAAGCGCAGCCGTCTGGCCTCGCTTGCCGGTGAAGCCGCGGCACTGCTCGATGCCGCCGAGCTCGACCGACGCATCGCTGAACTCGAAAGAACATTGGCCGAGAAACGGGCCGAAGCCGACCTCGCCGAGATTCGCGTCGTGCTCGAAGAGATCACGACCACGTTTCCGGAAACACCGGCAGCCGAAAAGGCCCGCCGTATGCTCGACGCGGCTGCGACTCAATCCGACGCCGGCGAGACCGGGGCCGAGCCGACGCTGGCTGATGAGCCGGGCATTCCGATGACTGTGAAAGACGCTTCGCAGCCCGTAGAAGCGCCGTTGCCCTCCCTTCCCTAGCCGGGACTGCCGTTGCCGTTGTGACGCGGGATGAACTATGGTCGCCCGGATGGGGCGGCGGTGTGCTTCGTCCCTCGTTTCGCATGCGCCGAGCACGACGGGTTGTCATGTCCTCCGACCAGTCACTCCCCGACCGCGAACCGACGCTGAGCGAGGTTCGCGCGGCACTCCCCGACGACAGCCGCGCCAGGTCGCTTGCGAAAGGGCTTTTCTACTTCGCGATCACCGCTGGGCCGTACCTGGCGACGTTCGCGGCCTGCGCCCTGGCACCGAACTGGCCCTTACGCGTGCTGTTCGCCTGCGTGAACGGCCTTACGATCGCTGGGTTGTTCGTTGTGGGTCATGATGCGTGCCACGGCAGCCTCACGCCTTCTCAGGCGATGAACCGCCTGCTTGGGAGGCTCGCATTGTTGCCGAGCCTGCATCCGGCCGCGGCGTGGATTCATTCACACAACGGAATGCACCACGGCTGGACGAACCTGCGAGGCAAAGACCCCGTCTACGCTCCCTTCACAAAGGCCGAGTTCGATCGCCTGCCGCGCTGGCGACAGTGGGCCGAACGCATCTATCGCAGCGAGCCGGGGATCGCGCTGTTCTACCTCGTCGAAGTCTGGTGGCACCAGGAGATGTTCCCCAAGGGGGTGCAAACGCCGCGTGGAAAAGCAATTCACACGTTCCAGCGAGACCGAGCGCTCGTCGTCGCCTTCGGTCTGACGCAACTTGCGGTGATGGGCCTCGCGCCCGCGCCGCAGATCGTCCATCCGGCGATCACCGGACTGCTCTCGATCGCGGTCGGCGTGATGTTGCCGTTCATGATCTGGAACTGGGTCATGGCGTATGCGACCTTCCAGCATCACACGCACCCGCAGGTGCCCTGGTATGACCGCGAGGAAGACTGGTCGGCGTTTCGTGGCCAGGTGAAATCGGGCGTGCATGTCCGGCTGCCGCGCTTCTTCGAGGTCGCCCTGCACAACATCATGGATCACACGGCCCATCACGTGGACCCGAAGATTCCGCTGTACAACCTGCCGAAGCAACAGCGGGTTCTCGAAGCGGCGTATCCCGACGACATTCTCGTTCAGGCGTGGGATATCGCGAATTTCCGTCGCACGCTGCGGATCTGCCAGCTCTACGATTACGAAAACTATCGCTGGCTCCGCTTCGACGGCACGCCGACGACCGAACGGCTCGTCCCCGAGCGACCCGCCGCACAGCAGGCAGCGTGATGGTTCTCCGCCTTGTGCGGTCACCGCATCCGTAGAGATGCACCGTGCTGCGATGGCGGATCATCTTTTTGAAACTGGCTTCAGACAGGCCGGCGAGCTTCAGGAGCCGGACCGCGCTGATGGTCTCGCGTTCAAGGAGAGATGACCGCCGCGCCGCCGGCCGGCGCGGCGATCTCGTTCAGGAAAAAGCGAACGCCCTCCTGCCCGAGCTGCTCGAACGGTCGGACGCGCACGACGGGGCGTTCGATCGTGCCGGTCACGCGAAGATACAGCGCGCGTTCGGAGATGAACCGGTTCGCCCGTTCGAGCCAGCCGATCGGAGTCGCGTAATCGACCAATTGCCGCAGCAGGAAGCCCGCGAGCAGGCGATCGACTCGGGCGGGACTCGTGTCGGTGACGACGTCGAGCGCGAGCCGTTGCGAGGCCATCGCAATCGTGCCGTCGGCGTACAGACGGAAGGAGCTGCCTGCGAGCGCAAGCTCCTCGACGCGGGCCACGCCTCGTCGGAAGAAAACGCGGATCGTGCCGCGTTCGATGTTCCCGCCGCCGCCCGTCGGTAGGCGCGCGACGTCGAACACGCTGCCGATGATGGGGAGATTCTGTGCCCGCGAGCCGGCCAGCGACGCGATCAGCGAACCTTCGAGATCGGCGATCGTGCGATAGTCGCGTGACGAAAGCGTGAGTGTCCCGCTGACGCGACCTCCTGCCACACGGTCCCCCAATCCGTCGCCGTCGAGGACTTCGGCCGCATCGAGATTGTTGAATGTCGCGTCGATGGAGATGCGACGGGCGAGTCCGACGTCGGCGGAGACGTTCAGAATGCCTCGTCCATGCGCGGCCCGCAGGCTCGCCCGTCGAGATTCGATTCGCACAGTTCCGCGGAAAGGATCGGCGTCGATCGTGAGCGGCACCCGAGCCGACGAGAACGCAAGGGGTCCATAAGTTCCGCGACCGACTTCGGCGTCGCCTTCCCACCTCCACAACTGACCCAGCCGGCCGCGCAGCCGCAAATCGAGAGTGCCTTCGAGCGGTTCCAGCCCCGGAATCCAGCCGACGGCACGCTGGGCGTCGGCGCGACGCAGCAGCACCTCGATCGTGCCGCGCGTGAGATCAAAAAGGTCGAGCCTTGCCGACAGCAACACGCTGCCGCCGGCGTAGCCGCCGGCGGTGTTCTCGAAGCGCAACTCTCCATCAGTCCACAATAACCGCGCCGCGAGACGATCGGTGAGCAACATCGTTCCCTGCCGCACTTCGGAAAGCTCAATCGTGCCGCTGGCCTTTGTCGCCGCCGAGAGGTCGTAGTCGATTCGTGCATCGACGCGGCCCGCGAGTGACGGGGCATCGCTATAGGCCGCCGACGCTCTGGCGAGATTCCCCCCCGTCCAACTCACGGAGCCGGCGGACGCCTCACGGGCCGACGGATCAAGCGAAAGCGTTCCTTGAGCAGCCAGCGGTCCGTCGAACAGGGTGCCGGCGACGTCGTATCGAAACATGACATCGGTGAACGAAACTTGGGCGGTGACGTCGCCGGCGTTGATTCGTCCGACACGCAAAGCCGGGATCGCAAGGTCGGCCGTTCCGGTGGCGGCGCGCTCGCCGTCGGCCTGGACGGGGCTGAGCGTCGCGGCGATCTCTCCGGTGGCGACGCCGTCGATTCGAGCCGGCAATTCGAGAAAGTCGGCCAGCGCGACATCCGTTATGTTGAGGTCGAGAGATCCAGCGGTCGCGTCACCTAAGGGAACCGCCGCCGTGCCGGCGAGGGTGCCGCCCCCGAGACCCGCGGCGATGTCGGCGAGCGTGAGCCGGTTCTCGTTGTAACGCCAGTTGAAGCTCGGCGTCGTAAGAATCGTCCGCTTGAACAGCGTTGAGACGTCGTTCGCGTCGAGCACGAGCCGGTCGGAGCCGGCCGTGCCATCGCCGGTGAGGACGAACGGAGTCAGCGCGCCCTCGACGTTGCCGGTGATGTTCGCGAGTCCTTCAAGATCGATGGGAAGAGTTCCAGTGCCGGGGGCGACTTCAGCGGGGCTCGCGATATCGGGTCGCTGCGCTTCGGTGATCGCGGCGGTGATCTCGCCGATCGCCGAAAGATCAAATTCTTCAAACCGCAGATCGGCTGCGTAACTGTAGGGCGCGGCCAAGCCGAGCGATCCCGACGCGTTCAGGCGACCGAAGGCGCTCACGGCTTCGAGACGGCGAATGGTGGCGACTCCGCCGTCGCTGGCGATGGTCAGGCTCGCGTTCTGAAACCGTACACCCGCAACGCTGCCGTTCTCGCTGCGGATGGTGCCGGAAATGCCTTCGACCATCGCCGGGGCGACGCGTCCTCTCACGGTCATCTCGCCCGACAGCCGGCCCGACACCGGCGGGAAGTCGCTCTCGATCAGCCCGCCTTCACCGAAGAGCGGACGTAAAAGCTCGATGCGAAATCGCTCCGGTCGCAGCGTGGCTTCGAACGGCTGCTCGTTCTGAAGACCGATCGACGCATTGCCCGTCAATTGGCCGTCACCGATCACGACCAATAGGTCGGTGATCGCGATCACGTCGTCGGCAGTGGCCATCGCGACCTCGAAGCGATCCACCAGCAGGCGTCCGATCCGTATGTCGTCGCCCGCGAGATGGCCGTGTGCGGTTTCGAGTCGAAACGGCTGCGTCTCGCCCGCGACCGCGAGTTCGCCGTTCAGTGAACCTGAGATCGGCGGCAGATCGATTTGAGCAATGCCCAGCGGACCAAACAGCGGACTCGCTTCCTCGATCACAAAGTTCGTCGGTCGCAGCGTGGCTGAAAATGCACCCGGAGCATCAAGACCGAAGCGACCTTCGCCTTCCAAGCGGCCCTCACCCTTCGCCAGCAGCAGGCGCGAGAGATTGACGGTTCGATTCTCGGTCTTCGCGACGAATTCGGCCCGGTCGAATGTAACCCCCGCGACCGTCAGGTCCTCGAAGAACAACGATCCATCGAGCGCGTCGAGCTTGAACGGCAGCGCCTGACCCTGCACGTCGATGTCACCCGTCGCGGTGCCCGCCACGGCCGATGACGGGGGAGCGGCATCGACGGCGGGCGGCCTCGCTGCTGAGTCGTCCGCACCTTCACCGTTCTGATTGGCTTGAAACGCGACGGGTTGCTCTGCTCTGGCCCGTTCTCGTACGGCCACAGTGATGACCGGGTCGAGCGCGGCGAGATCGAAGCGTTCCGGCGAGAACCGGAAGGAAAAGGCATGCTCGTCGGTGAGTTCGATGCGACCTTTGCCCGTCAGCCGGCTACTCGGCCCTTTGAGATCGAGACTCGTCAGCTCGATCGCGGTCGGGATCAGCGACCCTTGCAAGATCGCTGACGAAAATGCTTCGCCATTCAGGCGCAGCTCGTCGATCTGCATTTCGCCCGATGCCGTGATCTCCCGCGGCTCCAGCGTGCCGCGACTCGTGAACTTCGCCGAGGCCGTTCCGGCGGGGTTCAGCCGCGGATCGAGCCTGTTCGCGAGCGACCTCGCTTGCGAGAGGTTCAGGCCCGAGAGCGTCAACGTCGAGTCGTAGCGATAGGGCGCTTCCAGTCCCAGCGTGGCGTCGCCCGACCAGTCTCCGTCGAGCGCGGTGGCCTTCAGGCTCGTCAATGTCAGCGTGATTCCGTCGGTTTCGACGTTCGCCGTGAACGCGTCGATCGGCAGATCCGCGGCCGTCCAGTCGTTTCCCGTCAGTGATCCGACCGCCGCGATCGTGAAGGGGCTGAGTTCACCGTTCGCCTGTGCGGTCGCGACATAACGGCCGGACCAGCGTGCCGGCAACGGCTGGTCGACGAGCGCTTCGAGCCGCGACAGATCACCTTCAGGCACCGAGAGCGACGTCTGATAGCCGAAGGGACTTGTGAAGTTGAGAGTCCCCGCACCCGCGACACGTTCGCCTTCGATCGTCGCGGTCAGGTCGGACAGCGTCAGCACGCCGTTTGCGATTTCCAAGCTCGTCGCGGCTCGGCTGACCGCTCGCTCCGCTGCCGACAGATCGGCGATCGCCAGTTCGCCGTTCGCCCGCCACGACGTGATATCGTTCACGGTGGCGACGGGTGCCTCGGCCGACACAGTCCCCATGAGGCGGCCACCAGTGAGCGCTGCGGCCGCCTCGATCTTTCGGCTGAACTGCTCCAGTGGAACGCCGTTCAATCGGAGCGAAGCCGTCACTCCGCCGACCGGAATCAACTGCAATGTCGCCTGGCCGTCGATGCGGCCCGCCGGTTGTCCACGACGCGGATCGGGCACCGTCGCGACGAGTTGTTCGAGCGTCAGCCTGCCGTCGACGTAACGCACCGTCGCCGAGAAGTCCCGCAACACAAGGCCCTCGACGACGAGCCGCTGCGACGAAAGCGAGCCGTTGATGCGGTAGGAGCGTGCGTTGTTGAGGCCCGTCAGGTCGATTTCCACACTCAGCCGGGCCGTCACGTCGCCCTGGAGATCGAGCGGAATCTCGATCCCGAACCAGCCGAGCCGGTTCTTGAGCGTCTCAAGGCTCGCATTGTCGAGTTCGATCGACCTCCGCAAGACACGCGGCGTGTCGGTGCTCAACTGATCTCGCACCGCGCTCGTGGCCCGCGTCAGCCAGCTCGCGGGTTGAGCCGACGCGGGCCGCGCTCCCGCGAGTGAGACTGCCACGACTGCCGCGATGCACAAGATCCTTGATACCGACATAACCTGCTTCCAAAAGAACTTCGGCGGCGACCCCTCATCGAGTATAGCTGCTGATCTAAGGTGTTCGTGCGGGGGAGAACCCCGAGAGTTCTATGCCGGCTGGGTGGCAGGCCCAGACCAACGGGATGGGCGTGGGCGTCAGATGTCTCGCCACGCCCTTCCTACGTCAGGGCGTGCCACACACCCGAAAACTCGTATGCATTCGGGCGCTGAGAACGCCGATAACTTGAGCGAAACTGTTTTGCATGTCCTATCCTTACCGTCAAACCCCAGCGCTGTCGGATGGGGTGATTGCCGCAGGCGACGGGGCAAGTCGGAGAAAATAGTGCCGAGAGAGGTAAATAGGCATTGATCTCTTGGCGAAGAGAAAATCTAATTCTGCGCTCATGGAGGTAGGGGTCGATTCATCGACGTTCGACACCCGTCTCGATCGCCGCGGCTGGCCTGACGGATTGTCCTTAGGCGGCACGGCGGCGTCGCTCGGCTCGGAGTCAGCCAGGCGACGGCGACACAGGCTCCAGGGGTTCTCCCCACGATGAGCGGTACGGTGTTTTCCGGCAGCGAGAAAACTGCAGAGAGCGGTTTCTCCTCCGAGGAGCCTCCTGGTCCGGGGGGACGCACCCAACTCTCTCTCCCCATCATCGACTCGGCCGACTTCGGCCACCTCTCGCCCGACAAACCGGGCAAGCCGCCGCGTGCCGCACGAAAAGAATCGGCGCTCCGGCGGCACCTCGACCCGACCGCTCCCGACGGGCAGGCCCGCAGGAAGCGACCGACGAAGACGCTCGCCGCCCCCGTCGTTTCGGGCCGTCGAGCAACGACCACTCCCAAAACGCTCGCGTTCCGGAAGAAGTTCTACCCTTCCGCGACCGAGAAGGAGTGGAGCGACTGGCGCTGGCAGTCGCAGAACCGCGTGCGCACCATCGAACAGATGGAGCAGATGCTGCATCTGTGCCAGGAAGAACGCGACGGTCTCGTCGGCAACGGCAAGCTGCTCGCGGTCGGCGTCACGCCGTACTACATGAGCTTGCTCGACCCGAACGACGCCGACGAGCCGCTGCGGCGGACGGTGATTCCGCGTTCGGAAGAGTTCCTGCGATCCTACGGCGAGGCCGACGATCCGCTCGGGGAGGACGGTCACAGCCCCGTTCCGGGCCTCGTGCATCGTTACCCCGATCGGGTGTTGCTGCTCGGACTCGACTTCTGCTCGACGTACTGCCGGTACTGCACCCGCAGTCGCGTCGTCGGCAACGGCGACGTCACGAGCAGCAAGGCGCGCTTCGAGAAGATCTTCGAATATCTGCGCAGCAAACCGCAGATTCGCGACGTGCTCATCAGCGGCGGCGATCCGCTGGCGATGGGCGAAGAGAAGCTCGACTGGCTGCTCGGCAACCTGCGAGCGATCCCGCACATCGAGTTCGTGCGGATCGGCACGAAGATGCCCGCGGTGTTGCCGCAACGGATCACGCCGCAGCTTTGCCGCGTGCTGAAGCGACATCATCCGCTGTGGATGAGCATTCACTTCCTGCACGAAGACGAATGCACCCCGGAAGCCGCCAAGGCCTGCGCACGGCTCGCCGACGCGGGCGTTCCGCTCGGTGCGCAGACGGTGCTGCTCAAGGGCGTCAACGACAGCGTCGACGCCATGAAGAAGCTGTTCCACAAGCTGCTGATGATGCGCGTGCGGCCGTACTACATTTATCAGTGCGACCCGATCAGCGGCTCGGCTCACTTCCGGACACCCGTTTCCAAGGGGCTCGAGATCATCGAAGGCTTGCGCGGCCACACGACCGGCTACGCGGTGCCTCAATACGTGATCGACGCTCCCGGCGGCGGCGGTAAGATCCCGCTGATGCCGAACTACGTCGTCGGCCGCGATGGTGATGACCTCCTGCTCCGCAACTTCGAGCAGGGCAAGGTCTATCGTTATCCTGATCCGGTCGGATAAGCCGTGATGCGTTTGAACCACGGAAGACACGGAAGGCACGGAAAGGAAACCACGAACAGTACGGAAGACATGAGGATCGGACGGCTCGTTCCTGAAGTACCAGGCGCCCCTGCTGAAATCCTTTCGTGTCGTTCGTATGTTTCGTGGTCCTTTCTTGGACCTTCCGTGTCACTCCGTGTGTTCCGTGGTTCTCATTTCCCCTTTCGGCTCGGACGGATATGGGCCTCGCCACACTTCCCGTCGTGCATGACGGCATCGATGACGCCCAGGAGTTCCTTTGCGCGCGTTGCGCCAAGCGGCAGGAGACCTGCTGTCAGCACACCGACATCGTCTTGACCGATGGCGACATCGAGAGGGTTTCCGCCCACATCGGGCGGCGAGACTTCATCGAGTTCCGTTCCGCCGGCAAGCCGGAGTACCTCGACCAGGACGACGACCCGCTGTGGCGCGACGCGACGTTCCAACCCGATGGAACGCGGCGTGTCGTGAAGCATCACGAGAACGGCGACTGCACGTTTCTCGGCCCGGTGGGTTGCACGCTGCCTTACGAAACGCGACCTTTGATTTGTCGGCTTTACCCCTTCGACTACACCGAAGCCGGTGTCGCTGAAGAATTGGCGACCGGCTGCCCGCGCCATCTGTTGCCGGAAGGCGTCGGACTCGCGGACGCCCTCGCCATGAACCGAACCGATGCCGAACGCTGGCACGGGCAGTTATACTCGGAACTCAGGTCCGACCTTGCCGCCCGGCAGGCAGGCGCTTATCAGTGATTGTTCAGGTCGCAAAACAGCCCCCGAACGACCTTCACCTTGATCGCGGAAAGGAGAGACCCATGGCCAAAGGCAACAATAGCCAAAAGAACGACAAGAAGAACAAGAAGCCCAAGAAGGACGACAAGAAGAAGGAGATCAAGCCGCTGGAGCGGACGCTCGAAAAGAAGTGAGCTCTACGGATCCGAGGAGGGTCGGCCCACCGGCGTTCGCCGGTGGCTTTGGGACAGCGAAGGCGACGCGACACTCGATGCTCGTTGGATTGACCTACGACCTTCGCTCGGAATACCTCGCCGCCGGCTACGGCGAGGAGGAAACCGCGGAATTTGACCGCGAATCGACGATCGACGCACTCGCTGCGGCGATCGAGCGGGTCGGGCATCGTGTCGATCGCATCGGCAATGCCCGGCAGCTCACGTCGCGGCTCGTGGCGGGAGACCGTTGGAATCTCGTCTTCAATATCTGTGAAGGTCTGCGAGGGCTCGGTCGCGAGGCGCAGGTGCCGGCGATTCTCGATCTTTACGAGATCGCCTACACCTTCTCCGACCCGCTCGTGATGTCGGTGTCGCTGCACAAAGGCATGACGAAGGCCGTGCTGCGCGACGCCGGCATTCCGACCCCGCGTTATCGCGTGGTCGCAACACGCGGTGATGCCGACGGTACGGCCACCGACGGTCAGGATCTCGCCTTTCCGGCGTTCGCGAAGCCCGTCGCCGAAGGCACCGGCAAGGGAGTCACGCCTGCGTCGAAGGTGAAGAGCCTCGCGGAACTCTGGCCGACGTGCGAAGCCTTGCTATCGCGGTATAAACAGCCGGCGCTTGTCGAAGAGTACCTGCCGGGCCGTGAGTTCACCGTCGGGCTCGTCGGTACGGGCAGCGAGGCGCAGGTCATCGGCACGCTCGAGATCGTGCTGCTCGATAGCGCCGAGCCAGAGGTCTACAGCTACGTCAACAAAGAGAACTGCGAAGAACTCGTCGAGTATCGACCCGTCGATTCCGCGCACGACGCCGAAGTCGCCGCCGCCGAACAGATTTCGCTTGCGGCGTGGCGGGCGCTGGGCTGCCGCGATGCGGGCCGCATCGACATGCGGAGCGACGCCGCCGGCAAGCCGCAATTCATCGAAGTCAACCCGCTCGCCGGCCTGCACCCCGAACACAGCGACCTGCCGATGATCTGCACGGCCGTCGGCATGCCGTACGACGAACTGATTCGCCGGATCATCGATTCCGCGGCAACACTCATCGTGAAATGAGGCCCGCGAATCACGCGAACGGACGCGAATCAAGAACCAAAGAATGGCTCGAATCAAAACGTATGAGTAATGGACGAAGAAAAGCCCTTCCGACCGAAGGCGCTTGATCGAGTTCTCCAGAATCATTCGCGTCGATTCGCGTGATTCGCGGGCCGGCTGATCTTCGGTCGTTTCTATTCGCTGGCTTTTCCCTTCGGCTCATGCTCGTCGCGATCCTTCATAACGCCGTCGCCGAGGATGCCCCCGCGGACGAGCGCGACGTGCTCGTGCAGGCGGAAGCGGTGTCAGAAGCTCTGCGGTCCCTCGGCCACGAGCCGGTCACGGTGTCGGTGACGCTCGACCTCGAAGGCCTCGTCCATCGGCTTCGAGAGGTGCGTCCCGCGGTCGCGTTCAATCTCGTCGAGGCGCTCGGCGGGACCGATCGGCTGTCGCCGGTCGCGCCGCTGCTCTGCTCGGCGATCGGCGTCGCCTGCACGGGCAACGATGCCGACGCCTTGCATGTCACCAACAGCAAGCATCTGACCAAGCAGCGGCTGACGGCGACGGCGATCCCGACGCCGACCGCCGTGTACCTTCGCGGTGATCGCATCGCGATCGAGGGAAAGACTTCCGCGTTGTCATTTCCGGCGCGCTTCCTGCTGAAGGCCGTTCACGAGCACGCCTCATTCGGCATGGACGATGGCGCCGTGATCACCGCATCATCGATCGACGAGGTGGCGAGCGCGATCAGCGATCGGCATCGCCAGTTCGGCAAGCCGTTCTTCGCGGAAGCCTTCATCGACGGCCGCGAGTTCAACCTGAGCGTGCTGGACCGGGGAGACGGGACGCCCGAGGTTCTGCCCGCCGCAGAGATCACCTTCGAGACCTTCCCCGCGGACAAACCCCGTATCGTCGGTTACGCGGCGAAGTGGGTTTCCGACAGCTTCGAGTACAGCGAAACGCCGCGAAGGTTTGATTTCGGGCCGGAAGATAAACACCTCCTCGAGGAGCTTCGAGAGCTTGCGGAACAGACCTGGCACGCCCTCGGCCTCGCCGGTTACGCCCGCGTCGATTTCCGTGTCGATGAACAGGGCCGGTCGTGGGTCATCGAGGCGAACGCCAACCCCTGCCTCTCTCTCGACGCCGGCTTCGCCGCCGCCTTGGCGAACTGCGGGATCGCCTACAAAGAGGCGATTCGCCGGATCATCGCGGCCGCAAGCGCTCGGAACGGGAAGTACCATCAATAACGATGGTCTGGGACGATTTCTGTCGCTGTCTCGCGGATCGCCCGTCGCCGTTCGCTGCGAAGGATGCAAGATGGACTTGCTTGATCGCCTGCTCGGACATGACGCATGGACGACGCGACAACTCCTCTTGCTCTGTCGGGAACTGACCGCCGAGCAATTGGATCAGCCGTTTGACATCGGCCACCGGACCGTCCGTGCGAGCCTGCTACATATCGTTCGCAACATGGAAGTCTGGACCGACCTCATGTGCGGCGGACCGATCCGTCCGGGCGATGCAGATCCGTCGAATGGCAGCTCGATTGATGGCTTGCATGATCGGTTGAATCGTGCGGCCGATGATCTTGGCCGGTTGGCTCGCGGAGTGGCCGCGGATGGCCGTTGGGACGCTCTCTGGACGGACTTCCTGGACGATCCGCCCGTGGAGAAGAGCTGCGGCGGCGCGATCGCGCATATTATTACGCACAGCATGCACCATCGTGCCCAGGTTCTGTTCATGCTCCGTCATCTGGGCGTGGCAGAGTTGCCGGAGGGAGACGTCTTCAGCTGGGAGAACCGCGATGGTCTTTCGTAAAGGCCATTCGCAGTTCGAAGGCTCAGCCGGCATTCGCCAGGAGCCGATCGCTTACGACGAGGCGATCCGCCGGATCGTCGCAGTCGCCGCCCCGACCGAGGCCGCGGGCGTAGTCGCGGACCTGGCGGGGGTTGACGACGGCGACGGTGTAGCCGGCGTCGGCGAGTTCGGCGACGAGCCGTCGCTGATAGCCTCCGGTGGCAATCGATCTGCCGCCGGCCGCAGTGAGAGAGCCTGCTTCGCTACGCTTCGCAGGCTCTCTCACTGCGATCTCCAGCACACACTTCTGTGATGATTGAGCATACAAGGCGCTAAGGACGCCAAGTTCCTTGATGTCCCGCGCGAGAAAGGGAAACGCCGGCTGTTTACCTTGGCGATCTTGGTGCCTTGGCGGTTCGTTCCTAACCCTTGATGACCCGCATGATCGCTTCAAAATCGTTGTCGACGACCGTCGGGCCGTTCGCGAGCGGGGCGGCGGTGACGTTCGGGAAGCGGCTCGTTTTGGCGAACTTCTCGAAGTCACGGCTGTGGTAGGCGACCGTGGCGTCCGGGTCTTTCAACTCGTGACCGGTGAGGATGCAGACCACTCGATCGCTCGGTGCAATGATGCCTTGTGAACGCAGCAGCTTCGCGCCGGCGACACTCGCCGCGCTGGCCGGCTCGCAGCCGAAGCCACCCGCCCCAACCGCGGCCTTCGCGTCGAGAATCTCCTGATCGCTGACCTCGCGAACGACGCCGTCGCAGGCGTCGAGCGCTCGCAGGCACTTGTGCAGGTTCACGGGACGATTGATCTGGATCGCCGTGGCAAGCGTATCGGCTCGACGTTCCTCGGCGTCCATCTGGGAATAAAATTTGGCGACGAGCGTTTCATCGGGACGACCGCCGTTCCAGCGGAGGCCGTCTTCATACAGACGGTAGAGCGTGTCGGCGCCCTGGGCGTTGATCACCGCGAGTCGCGGCAGGCGATCGATCAGACCGAGGTGCTTGAGTTCAAGAAACGCCTTGCCGAACGCGCTGCTGTTGCCGAGGTTGCCGCCCGGCACCACGATCCAGTCGGGCACTTCCCACCGCAGCCCTTCGAGCACGCGGTACATGATCGTCTTCTGGCCTTCGAGCCGGAACGGATTGACGCTGTTGCACAGATAGATGCTCGCCGCGGCGCAAACCTCGCGGACCCGCTTCAAGGCGTCGTCGAAGTCGCCTTTGATCTGGATCGTCTGCGCCCCGTAGTCGAGAGCCTGCGACAGCTTGCCGAAGGCGATCTTGCCGCTGCCGACGAACACGACGCAGCGGAACAAGCCCGTCGCACTGGCGTAGATTGCGAGGCTCGCGCTCGTATTGCCGGTGCTGGCGCAGGCGAGCACCTTCGCGCCGACCATACGGGCATGCGTCGAGGCGGCGGTCATGCCGTTGTCTTTGAAGCTGCCGGACGGGTTCAGCCCCTCGTATTGCAGAAACAGGCTCGCCGGCTTGAACCCCGCGTACTTCGCGACGCCGTCGCTGTTGCGCAGGATCGTCTGACCCTCGCCGATCGTGACGATCTGCTCCGGAGGAGCGAACGGCAGCAGCTCGCGGAACCGCCAGACGCCCGAGAAGTCGAGCGGGTCATGCCGATTCGCCCACCGCCGCTCAAACTCCCGCAACGACGACGGCACCGGCACGCGGTCCCAGTCATACTCGATGTCGAGCAATCCCCCCAGCCCCTTCACCGGCGGCAACACCTGCCCGACGTCGAACGTGAGCGGCTCGTCTGGGGAAAGAGGGGTCTGGTAGGCGAGCTCGGGGGCGGCGGGCATTGCGGTTGAGGGTTGAGGGTTGAGAGTTGAGGGAGTTCAGCGATTGACCCTCGTCGCTCAACTATAGACCATCATCGACGAGGCAGCGACCTCGCCGGAGGTGATCAGTGCCGTCCTCCAGATCACCCGACGCCCTTCACGCCATTGAAGAGCACCCTTACTCCTCATGTCGATTCATCGTGCCGAGACCGACGAGCAGATCGCCGCGTGCTTCGCGGTCATGCGGCAGTTGCGGCCGCAACTGACGACTGCGGAGTTCGTGCCGTGGGTTCAGGCACAGACATCGGCGGGCTACCGCCTCGTGTATTGCGAGGCGGACGGCCAGGCGGTCTCCGTCGCCGGTTATCGGGTGATCGAGAACCTGGCGTGGGGGCGCTTCCTGTACGTCGATGATCTCGTGACCGACGAGCATCACCGGTCGCAGGGCCAGGGCGACCGACTCTTCGAGTGGCTCGTCGCTGAAGCGAAGCAACTTGGGTGCGGCGAGCTGCATCTCGATTCCGGCGTGCAACGCTTCGCCGCGCACCGTTTCTACCTGCGGCACCGCATGGACATCACGAGCCATCACTTCGCGATGAAGTTGGGGTGATGCGGCCCGCGCCGGTGCGACCCTGTTTTTCAAGCCCAACGAACGGAAGCTTTTGACCCGCGGTCGAGCGGGGAATGGTAGTGACGGTCACGGTTCGACGCCGCTCAATGCCTTCTCCAACTCCCGACAGAGCTTGTCGAACGAAGGACAACGTTCGCGGCAAACGACGAGGTCCATTTGGGAGGTCAGCCGTGGTTGATCGGTCGTTTCGCTGTATTTCGGACTACGAAATCGCTTTTCGATCCAGGCTTTGCCGCATCTCTGACTTTCAGGATCGAGCGGGATCTCGTTCTGATCGCAAACCAAATGGTCGTGAAGAGATTCCGCTGCAGCGACGAACCACGTTTCGTACTCCTTCACAGCGACAACGCATGCCGAGCGAACGTCGCGACGCGTCGCAGTTGTCACACGCCGTATCTGCGCTGCGATCGCTGCGGCGCAATCGTCGTCGGCATCGACGATCACAAGAATCAGTGACGGAATACCATCCTTACCTCGTTCGGCGAGCAGCCGGGCGGCCGCCTCGACGGCCTTTTCGAGTTCCGCACCGATGTTGCCGATCAAACGATCCCTCCGCTTACGATTCGGCTTCAGCACATCGACGAATTCCGCATTCAGGAGTTCTTTGCAGATTCGCGTAAGCAAGCGAGGGATCGCACTTTGCTCGCCATGCCCTTCGACGATGGACGCGATTCGGAGACGGCCGTCCGCCATGCGTGTCACCCGTTCGTCGTCGACGCCGACTGTTCCGCAACCGACGGCGATGCCGGTTCGAGTTGGTCCATTCGAAGCAATTCGCCTGCGGAGTAAAGATGATCGCGGATGATGGAACGAGTGGCTTCGCTGATCGGGCCGATCTTCGTTTGCCCTCGGCGAGCTTGTACGGCGAGAAGACGGTCTGTCTCGATGTCGAGGCAATCGAGAATGTCGGCCGAATGCGTCGCAATGATGATCTGCGAAAAGATCGAGGCTTCACGCAGGGCTTCCACGAGCGCGGCCGAGGCGGCCGGATGAAGTCCGACCTCGGGTTCCTCGATACAAATTACGGGGATCGGACGGCCATCCTCACGCCGTTGCATCGCGGCAAGCAAAATCGCCAAGGCGCGTAATGTCCCGTCTGACACCTCGTCGTAAGAAAATGATTCGATGCCTGCCCTGCGGTCAAAATAAAACCTCAGCCACTTTTCGACATACGGCGTTGCTTCGCAGGTCGGTGACGCAGGTCCGGCCGTTCTGACGCCGATGCTGATAAGCTCGTCGACGATTACCGCAAGATAGTCGGTGAGCCTCGTGCAAAGGGCTTCCTGCTGACCTTGCAATCGTGAGAAGACGGCGGCGGCATTCGCGCCGTCCGCATCGAGTGTCGCTCCATCTAACGGCGCCATCGTTCGCATCGCGGCCGGTTCCGGATCGTAAATTCGTACCGATCGCAGTGTTTCATAGACCGTTGCCGCAGCCTCGTCGCCCGTCATCAGCGGAAGCAGAAGCCTGCCTTCCGGAAACCGCAGGTCTCCTGTGTTGACCATGGACGTGATCTTGCCCGACTTCGATTCGAAGCGGGTCTGCCAGGCTCCTTCTACGCTCCGCACCTTCAAATACTCGTGACGCGCGACCAGAAAGCTCCGATCTTCCGGAATGACGACGCCATATTCGGCAACGTCATCTTCTCCGAGTTCGATCGTGACGACGATCTCCAACAGATCGCCAACGGAGGCTCTGCGATTCATCAACGAAGCAAACCCGCCGGCATTCGCGACGGCATAGGAAAGGGATGTCTCAAGAGAGTGAGACAGAAACTGTAGTGCCTCGAGAAAGTTGCTTTTCCCCGACCCGTTTCGCCCCACGAGGATCGTGAAACGGCCGAGTTCGACATCGCATTCGCCGATGCTCTTGTAGTTCCGCAGTCGAACGCGACGCAGAAACGGTGCGTTTGCCATTCCGTATTCCTTTCGAATGTCATCCCAGCATACCACGCAGCCTCACTTCTTCCCCAACGCCCGTTTCCGCAGAAAGAACTCCTGCAAGAGCGCCTTGCTGTCGGCAGCGAGGACGCCCGGCAGGACGGCGCAGCGGTGATTGAGGCGAGGGTCTTCGGTGATGGAGTAGAGGCTGTGACAAGCGCCGGCCTTCGCATCCGCGGTCGCGTAAACCACTCGCGGAATACGCGATTGCACAATCGCCCCGGCGCACATCGGGCAGGGTTCGAGAGTGACGTACAGAGTGCAGTCGGTGAGCCGCCATGACTTCAGCGACTCGGCGGCCTGGGTGATGGCGATCATTTCGGCATGGGCCGTCGGGTCTTGCAGCATCTCCCGCTGGTTATAGCCCTCGCCGATGATGCGGCCGTCGCCCAAAGGATCGCCGTGCACGATGATCGCCCCGATGGGCACCTCGTCGGCGTCGAACGCGGCCACGGCGAGGTCGAGAGCCTTGCGCATCCAGTGTTCGTGCGGGGCGAGCGGATTGGGAACCTGATCGATCATGCGGAAGATGGGAGGTTGTGTGCGTGGATGCCGAGAAGAAAGAGTCTCACCCAAAGACGCGAAGACTCCAAGGGCCGACGATGAAGTTCATCGCGGAGGACGCAGAGATCACAGAGTGTGGCGGAGCGTCTTTTCGGTGAAGCGTGATGTCGTCAGCAGCGCATGGCGTTCTCGACCGAGTGGTTCGGACACAACTCCCCTCTCCCTCGGGAGAGGGGCCGGGGGTGAGGGGCAAGGTGGACACTCCGCGTCGCTTGCGTTCGCTCGCACGGTGGTCGTCGAAGCGGAAAAGCACAGAGATGAGACCGCAAGACATCCCCTCACTCCTCTCCCCAAGGAGAGGGGGACTGGATTCGTGAGCCGCAGCAGAGAGAGGCCGGTTTTGTCCCGGCCTCAGAGAACAAAAGCAAGGAGAAAGCTTACGCAGAGGCGCAGAGGGCGCGGAGGAAAAGCAGGACGCACGCACCGCCCCTCGATCGGCCTCTCTGCGCTCTCCGCGCCTCTGCGTCAGACTCTTTTCTGCGATGCTCGTGATACTGCGTTCTCTCGTCCCCACAGTCAGTCATGGAAACGAGGAGAAGACTTCCATTCAATTTACGCCTTCGCGTGTTTGCGTGAGGCTCTTCGAGCGAGTCGTGCGCCATCGCGTTCATTTCATGGATCGCCTACCCTGTTTCCGCCCTCGTCGCCGTTCGCCGTTCCCCGTTCGCCATCCCTCACCATGCGAAACCCGTTCTTCTGCCGCGGCGATCTCGACGGCTTCTTCGGATTGTTCGTCGATAACCTCGTGCAGTTCCTGACGGTCATCTTTCTGTTGCAGCAGCGCTGCAACATCGCCCCGGATTCGCCGCTGTTCCTGCGGTACATCTTTCCGGGGGCGGCTGTCAGTTTGCTGGCCGGGAACTTGTTCTACGCCTGGCAGGCGCATCGAGTCGCGAAACGAGCGGGACGGAGCGACGTCACGGCGTTGCCCTATGGCATCAATACACCCTCGTTGCTCGTCTTCATCTTCTTCGTGATGGGTCCGGCGTATGACGTCGCGATCGCAGGCGGAGCAAAGCAAGACGCTGCGGCGCGGCACGCCTGGGTGCTGGGGCTCATCGCTTGCCTGGGCAGCGGAGTCATTGAGTTCGCCGGGGCGTTCATCGCCGAACGCATCCGCCGGGCGACGCCGCGGGCCGCGTTGCTTTCGACGCTCGCCGGCATCGCCGTCGGCTTCATTTCGATGACGTTCGCCTTGCAGATCTTTCAGCGGCCTCTCGTGGCGATGCCGCCGCTCGCGGTGATTCTCGTCACTTACTTCGCCCGCGTGAAGTTCCCGCTGGCGATGCCGGGCGGACTGCTCGCGGTGTTGATCGGCACGCTGTCGGCGTGGTTGCTCGTGCCGTGGCTGCCCCGTTCGATCGCCGGGCCGCCGATGGAGTGGTCTCTGGTCTCGTCGGCGTGGGAAGCGCGAGGCTTCTATCTGCCGTCACCGGTCGTCGGCGAGATTTGGGCGACGTTGTCGCAACCTCAACAATGGATCGGCGCCTTATCGGTGATCATTCCGATGGGGCTGTTCAACGTCGTCGGCAGCTTGCAGAACATCGAATCCGCCGAGGCCGCCGGCGATCGCTACGACACCCGCAGTTCGCTCGCCGTGAACGGCGTCGGCACGCTGCTCGCGGCGGCGTTCGGCAGTTGCTTTCCGACGACGATTTACATCGGTCATCCCGGCTGGAAGGAACTCGGCGCCCGCAGCGGCTACAGCACGCTCAATGGGCTGGTGATCACGCTCATCTGCCTGACGGGCACCGTCTCGACGATCGCCGCGCTCGTTCCGCTGGAAGCGGGCGTCGCGATCGTGTTGTGGATCGGCGTGATCATCACAGCGCAAGCCTATCAGACGACTCCGGCGGCCCACGCTCCCGCGGTGGCCGTCGGCCTCTTCCCCGCGATCGCCGCCTTCGGGTGGACGGTGACTCAAGGCGCGTTTCTGATCGCCGGTCAACCGACGGTGCAAAACCTCATCGGCGATGTTCCCGCGATGTCGCATGCGGCATCGAACGGCTTCCTGCTGCATGGCATGCTCGTCCTGGAACGCGGATACATCTTCACCTGCATGATCCTCGCCGCCGTAAGCGTCTTTCTGATCGAGCGACGATTCGTGGCAGCGGCCTGCTGGAGTCTCGTCGCTGCGCTGCTGACGGCTCTTGGACTCATGCACGCCTACCAGATCACCGGCAACGTGCCCGACTTTTTGTATCTGTTCCAGACGCCGGCCGATGGTGCGACGGCGTTCCGTCCCTGGGGCATCGCGATCGGTTATCTCGCGTTCGCAGCCCTGTTCGCGATCTCACATTGGTGGTTTGCAGAGCCTCCCGTCGGGAATCTCTCGTCGGAGCACGCGCTGTTCGATCTGGAACAGGCGGAGTGACGCGAAAGCGATCGCTTCCTATCGGACGGCTGGGTGCCACTGGCGTGTCGCCAGTGCAAGTCACCTTGCGGCTGCCCATAAGCTTCGACCAAGATCGACCCAACGAAATCAACGAGTCGTAGTCGAGCCGCACTGAAGATTCGAGGATGAAAGACCGTTCGCACTGGCGACACGCCAGTGGCACCCGGCGCTCAAGCGAGCGGATAATGCGAAGTATAACCGCTGCGGAGGAGCAGCGCCAAAGCGGCCGTTGGGCCGCGGGTCAACTGCAGCGCCTTGTTAGGCGGACTCTCGCTCGGGATAGGTCACCGACGCTCGACTTCGCGCGACCAACCATATGGGGAGCAGCCAAGCGATCACGATCAGATTGTCCGCTGGCCCGCCGAAGTACAAACCGACGGCAGCTGCAATGGCCAGCGCCGGCAGTGATCGAAGAAAAG
This sequence comes from Planctomycetaceae bacterium, assembly GCA_013813775.1. Lineage (GTDB taxonomy): Bacteria > Planctomycetota > Planctomycetia > Planctomycetales > Planctomycetaceae > JACCRE01. The sequence goes on along the minus strand of JACCRE010000270.1, from coordinate 22,726 downwards.
TCCGGTCCCACTCACGCCACGTCGAAGGAACATGCCATCGTGTCATCGCAATGATCCTCGCCCTAGTATTACAGTTGTATTTCCCTCTTGGGGCTACCGCGGGTCCTGTAGTGACAAGCTTGGGCGAGGGCTTGATGGCGCTGCCTTCGTCTGCTAACTTGTGATTCTGTGAACTGAACGCATTGAGAATAATCTGCGGCATGAGCTTGTCAATTCCAATGCCTGCAAGAGGATACTTCAGAGAGTGCCGCGTGAATTGGCTGAGCGATTCTTGCGCGGCAGACTGCGGTTCAGGGAGCTCCTACGCCAGTATGGAGCCGCCTGCAAGGTGTTATTCCGCGACCTGCTTCAACAGTCCGGCGAGCGCCGCACGAATCTTCGGCTCCGCTTCGATTTCAAGGCAGCTCGCGCGGCAGCGCCAAGTCGTGTAGCCGCCCAAGGGGTGCTGCTCGGGGGTCGGCAGGTAGCCGTCCCAGCCGTTGGCGAGGCCGACGACGAGCGTCGGCTTGAAAGGGCTGTCCTGCTTGATCGTCAGGCCGGTGATGCCGTAGGTCTCGGTCGGCAATGTCGCGATGCCGAGTTCGCCGATGCGGAAGGCTTGCAGCTTCAACTCGCGCGTGGGCGGCATCTCCGAAAGCAGCACGGTTTCGCGGGCATAGCTCTCGGGGACGGACTTCGGCAGCCGATCGCCGACCTCTTTTTCCAGAAACTCTTTCGCCTGGCGGACTTCTTCCTCGTTCGGCAGCCGGACGTCGAGCGTGAGCGTCGTCTCGGCACTCGCGATGGGAATGTCATTGGAGAACTCGATCGTCTCATAGGCCTTGAACGCTTCCCCGGCGACGTCGCGACCGACCTGGGTGTGCGTGAACTTCCTGGCGGGCTGTGAGAAGTCGATGCAGTTGGCATCGCCGCTCGTGCCGTTGGACATGATGCCCACGAAGTCTGTTGTGCCGCCGGTCAGCCGCTGCATCTCTTCGCCGAAGACTCCGAAATAGTCGGCGGAGATGTTCGGCGCGCCCGCGTAATGCGTCGAGTAGTTCGCATAGACGGCGATCGGTCGGTGCTCGATATCGCGAATCGCGAGCAACGTGACGGTAGGATCGGACGGCCCCGACTGCCGGATCATGTTGGGATTCTGATGCCCTGGGTTCATTTGGGCCGTGTTCTCGCCGCGGCCGGTGAACGGCACCGTCAGAGCCGTGCCCGGCTTCATGAGCCAGCGGCGATTATGCACCCACTGCGTGCATTCGCCGACGGCGTAGCCGGCCTCGGCGGGAGCGAGCTTGGAGTGGGCCGTCGTGATCGCTTCGGCGAGCTTGCCGATCAGAAACTCGCGATAACGTTCGTCGGCGTCGGTGCCGTGCGCGCCGGTCACTGCGGGAGCCGAATGCGTGTGCGTCGCTGAGACGAGCATGTGGCTCGTCGGAACGCCCGTCTCCTTTTCGGCGATCGCCTTCGCTTCGTCCATCAGAGCTCGATCGATGACGCAGCTATCGACGGTGCACAGCACGATCGTCGTCGCGCCGTCGCTGAGCACGATCGCCTTCGCATGCAGCGGATCGGTGATCGTGTCGACGAACTTCGCCGTGAACCCCCCGTTGACGGCGATCGGCAGCCATTCGGCGGGCGGAGTGACGTCGATGGAAGCGGCGCCGGCTTGCAGCGGGCCGGCTTCGGCATTTGCCGCGAAGAGAGAGAACACGCCGGACATCGCGAGCAGGCAACGTGTGGCCCAAGTCATCATTCGCTCCCGTCACAACACGAAAAGGCTCGTAGGGCGGCACGCCCTGAACGGGCGTGGTCGATTCCGGATCGCCACGTCCTTCCTGTCGTCAGGGCGTGCCACGCTGCACGTGTATAACCTTGCGACGGCTCCGGCGGAACCATGCATGCGACGAATGCCGGAGGAGCGTTCGACATCGCAGCGGCGTTGCCCGTTCGCTCTGCGGCGGGGTACGATGAATATCCTTCCGTATCGTTTCCCACCTCTGATCGGACCTGCGTGCCCATGAGGTTGTTCGTACTGCCTGCCGCGCTCACGGCATTGCTCTGCGTCACGCCCAGCGTCGCCGCCGACCCCGCGCCAATCGATTTCGCGCACGATGTGCTGCCGATTCTGAAGGCCCGTTGCGCGAAGTGCCACACCGACGGAACGTACAAAGGCTCGTTCTCGCTCGACACGCGCGCGACGATGCTCGAATCGAGTGCGGTGGTGCCGGGTGATCCTGCTGCGAGCGACCTGATCGACCGCGTCACCAGCGACGAGCCGGATTACAAAATGCCTCCGGAAGGCGATCGGCTCAGCGAGAAGCAGGTCACGCTGCTGCGCCGCTGGATCGAGGCCGATCTGCCCTGGACCGACGGTTTCACCTTCCGCACCGCGCCAAAGTCGAAACCGCTCGCTCTGCAGAAGGTCGAGATCCCGCCCGCCACGCCGGAGACGGGCGAGCACCCCATCGATCGCTTGCTGGCCGCGTATGCGAGCGAGCACGACGTGACGCTGTCGTCTCCCGCCGACGATGCGGCATTTCTGCGACGCTTGAATCTCGATGTCGTCGGCCTGCTGCCCAGCGAGGCTCAACTTACGGAGTTTCTCGCCAACACCGATCCCGACAAACGTGCGAAGGCGGTCGAGGCAGTCCTGGGGCGCGATCGGGATTACGCGGCGCATTGGATGACCTTCTGGAACGATCTGCTGCGCAACGATTACGCGGGAACGGGCTTCATCGACGGCGGTCGCAAGCAAATCACGGGCTGGCTCTATCAGGCGTTGCTCGCGAACAAGCCCTACGACGCGTTCGTGCGGGAGCTGATCGCGCCCACGCCTGAGTCGGAAGGCTTCGCCAAGGGCATCATCTGGCGTGGACGGGTCAACGCCAGCCAGGTGCCCCCGTTGCAGTTCTCGCAGAACGTGGGGCAGGTGTTTTTGGGCATCAATCTCAAGTGCGCGAGCTGTCACGACAGCTTCATCGACGACTGGAAGCTCACCGACGCCTACGGCCTCGCCGCCATCGTCGCCGAGGAGCCGCTTGAACTCCACCGTTGCGATATTCCGCAGGGCAAGACGGCCGAGGCGAAGTTCGTCTTTCCGGAACTGGGCACGATCGACGCGAGCGTTCCGCCGGCCGAGCGTCAGAAGCGACTCGCCGAGCTGATGACCGATCCCGGCAACGGCCGGTTGCCGCGCACGATCGCGAACCGCATCTGGCGGCAGATGATGGGCCGCGGTCTGGTCGAGCCGGTGGACGCCATGGCCGCCGAGCCATGGAGCGATGAAGTGCTAGAGCACCTCGCCGGCGATCTCGTCGAGAACGGCTACGATCTCAAGAAGCTCATACGGCACATCGCGTCGTCGAAAGCGTATCAGTCGCAGGTCGTGCCGCTCGACGAGGAACCGACGACAGGGGAATACGTCTACGCCGGCCCGGTGGCGAAGCGACTGAGCGCCGAGCAATTCCTCGACGCCGTCTGGACGATCACCGGCACCGGTCCCGACAAGGCAAGCGCGAACATCGGCGTCGAACCGCAAGACATCACCGATGGTGTTGCGGGACCGCCGGTGCGGGCCGCGTTCGTCGTTTCGGACCCGCTGATGCGATCGCTCGGCCGCCCGAACCGCGAGCAGGTTGTGACCACCCGGCCGGACCAACTGACGACCTTGCAGGCTCTCGATCTGTCGAACGGTCCGTTGCTCGCGGAGATGCTCACCAAGGGGGCTGGCACACTCGTCGCGAAGTTCAAGGACCTGCCGTCGGACGTGCTGGTCTCCCACCTTTTCAAGGCCGCGCTGTCTCGCGAACCGACGGATGAAGAATTCGCCGTCGCCCTCGACCTCGCCGGCTCGCCGCCGGGTCAGGAGGGCGTGACGGATCTCCTATGGGCGATCGTGCTGCTGCCGGAGTTTCAGCACGTAAGGTAGAAGGAAGGCTCGCACGTCCATCGCAGTACGAGGCAAGGCATGTCCGCAGGGTTTCTTGTTGCATCGGATGAATGCGAAGTCGCCGTGCCCTCGCAGGCAATGGCTGGCCTGGAGGCGTTCCGTCGTTGGGCACTTTCGGAGGAATGTCCAGACTCCGGCCGCTTCGACTATATCGCCGGAAACATCGAGGTGAGCGACATGGCCGGCGAGGAAGTGATCGCGCACGGCGCTGTGAAAATGGAACTCGCTCGGGGCATCGCGAATCACGTGCGACGGTACGATTTGGGCTACGCCTTCACCGATAGCGTCCGCGTTTCGTCGCCTGAGGTCGGCCTTTCGGCCGAGCCCGATGTCATCGTCGTCACTTTCGATGCGATCGAATCCGGCCGCGCACGACTTGTGCCCAAGGCCGGTGCTGAACAAGGACGTTTCATTGAGGTCGAAGGTGCTCCTGATCTCATCATCGAAGTCGTCAGCGACAGCACCGTCCGAAAGGACACCATTCGCCTACCGCGCTCCTATTTCGACGCAGGCGTCACCGAGTTCTGGATCGCCGACGGCCGGAAAAAAGAGTTGACCTTCGTCGTTCACACGCGAGGGACATCCGGTTTCGAACCGGTTGTTCCCGATCAGCAAGGCTTTCAAGTCTCGGAAGTGCTGGGAGTAGCGGTCCGATTCGAGCGCTGCCATGACCGCCTCGGGACTTGGCAGTATGACTTGGTGAGCAAATAGGGAATCACAATGCACTTCTTAATTGATCCACATGCGAACCCCCGCAATCCCGCCGAAGTCGCCGCGACTCGGCGCGACTTCCTCAAGGCGATGTCCGCCGCGTCCATCGCCGCGCTCGCCGCCGGCGAGCCGCGGAGGTTGTTCGCCGAAGAAGCCGCGGCGGCCGCGCCGAAGGCGACGGCCGATCGGTGCATCCTGTTGTGGATGGCGGGGGGCATGGCGGCTCCGGAGACGTTCGATCCGAAACGCTATCAGCCCTTCGAGAAGGGGCTGCCCGTCGAGAGGGTCATGAGCACCTTCCCTGCGATCGACACGGCGATCCCCGGCGTGCAAATCTGCGAAGGGCTGGAGCATGTCGCCGGCGTGCTCGACCGGGGCACGCTGATCCGCTCGCACGTCGTCGCGGACCTCGGCAACATCCTGCACAGCCGGCATCAGTATCATTGGCACACAGGTTATGTGCCGCCGCAAACCGTCGCGGCCCCGCATATGGGGTCGTGGATGGCCCGCGTGCTCGGTCCGAACAACCCCGCGATCCCCCCCTTCATCGCCATCGGCCAGCGGCTCGAAGACATCGGCGAGAAGGAGGAACTTAAAGCCTTCTACACCGGCGGGTTCCTCGGCAGCGAGTACGGCCCGTTTCTGTTGCCTTATCCTGATCAGGCGGCCTCCGCCGTGGGACCGCCGCAGGGCATGACGGCCGATCGATTCGCGAGCCGCTACAAGAAGTTCAAGCAACTCGCCGCGGCGAGTCCGGACGCCGAGTTCGCGAGTGATTATCATCGCGAGTCGATGCTGCGGAGCATCGAGAACGCGCATCGCCTGCTCGAATCGCCCGACCGCACGGCGTTCGATCTCACGCTCGAACCCAAGGAGAGCTACGAGAAGTACGACACCGGTCGCTTCGGTCTCGGCTGCCTCCTCGCCCGGCGGCTGACGGAAGCCGGCGCACGCTTCATCGAAGTCTCGACCGAGTACGTCCCGTTCCTGCATTGGGACACGCATGAGAACGGTCACGAGACCTATGCGCGTATGAAAGGCGAGATCGATCGCCCGATCGCGCAGTTGATTCTCGATCTCGAAGAACGCGGCCTGCTCGACCGCACGCTTGTGATCCTCGCGAGCGAGTTCAGCCGCGACATGATGATCGAGGGCCGCCCCGGCAGCACGGCGAAGGACCAGTCGCGAGCCAAGAGCGACACGCTCGAAGAGCCGATCCACTACGGCCTGCACCGCCACTTCACGGCGGGTTGCAGCGTGCTGATGTTCGGCGGAGGCATCAAGAAGAGCTACGTCCACGGCGCGACCGCCGAAGAACGCCCCTGCCTGGCCCTCGGCACCCCCGTGACCATCACCGACCTGCACGCCAGCATCTACGCCGCCATGGGCATCAGCCCCGCGACGAGCTTCGAGATCGAGAAGCGCCCGTTCTACGTGACGGAAGACGGCAAAGGGCAGGTGGTGAAGGATCTGTTCGAGCGGTCGCCTGTGTGACGCGAGTTTTCCGTGCCGGCCTTCAAGATCGTTCATTCGTTCCGCGGAAACGGTTTCGTCGCAAACGGTTTTGGCCACCAGCCTCCATCGAATTCGGATACCCTGCGTGCGTTTCTTCACACGCGGTATCACGGGAAGAAGCAGAGTTCGCCCCTAGAGCACGCGAGGAACAGCGATGTTCGACGAGTGGCCTGCCGAGTGCCGGGCGATCGCGGAGCAGTTGGCTCCCATGCTCCGTCGGGATGGCGCCGACTTCTACACCGTCGGGGTTCCCCGTCATGTCCGGGTCGGGTGGCCCATGCGCGCCGGGAGCAACAGTATCCCATACGCCCTGCTGACGGTGCGCGGGGGTGGCCGCGTCGAGCTGCGGCTCCGGGTCGGCCGCGACAGTGGCCTGATCGGGTCGGGCCTACCGATGCAGCCCAAACACGCGAGCAGGGTTCGCTGCGAGACTACGGGCGGTTGTGGTTACCGCCGATGCCGCCCGACCTGGCTAACTGGATTGCTCTGGCCTCCACGTTTACGCTCAACCGCTACCGGAGCCGGTTGGCGGAGGTGATTGGCAACGTCGGCAACGACTTGGACCACACTCCGCTCGAGCTTGTCTTTCCTCCGGCGGCGGACTTGAACGCACCGCCGTCCGATCGGGTTGAAACGACTATTTCCCGCATTGTTCGGGACACAGCCCTGGCGAACTGGGTGAAGCGAAATCATAACCATCGCTGCCAAATCTGCGGCGGGTCAGTCCTATTGGCCGATGGCTCTTGTTACGCGGAAGGTCATCACCTGCAACCACTCGGCAAGCCGCACAATGGTCCAGATAGAGCGGAGAATGTCGTATGCCTGTGCCCCAATCACCACGCGGCTTGCGATCTCGGGGCGCTGCGGTTAGAGACGCATATGCTCCGGCAGGCGGGCGCGCACAAGGTTGGACAGCGGTTCATTGACTACCACAATGAGGTGATTTTCCGCGGGTAGCTCTAGCGCCGAGTACTAGCGGCCGGCCGGGTGGGTGAGAACGATGTCGAGAGTGTCTTATTTCAAAACCAGAAGTGGGCGGGGCGACGACGTAGATGGTCCGGATGCTTGTGAGCACAACGCCTAAAGCGTATTCCGTCGCGATCGACGCCGTCCTGCTTTCTCCGGACGATCCGAAGATTCGAAGGTCGGCGCGAGAGGCTATTGCTTTTCGCTTATCTGGAACAGCCGAGTCAATCCACGATGCGAACAGCTCGGACCGGAACACGGCCGACAACGAGCCTCCGCATTCGATCGCGTAAATTCTATTTAGGAGCTTCAATTGACTTACGCCGAATCCATTCTCCCCGAGTTCGAACAGGAAATGGCCAGCACGCGGAAGGTGCTGGAGCGCATCCCGGACGACAAGCTCGACTGGAAGGCGCATCCGAAGTCGAACACGATCGGCTGGAACGCGAATCACATCGCCGAGATGCCCGGCTGGGTCGACGGCACGATCAATCGGGATGCATGGGACATCGCCCCGTCCAGCGGCGAGCCGTATCAGTCGCCGAAACTGAGTTCGACGCGCGAGATCCTGGAGCATTTCGATCAAAATGTCGCCAGCGCGAAGAAAGCCATCGCCTCTGCGAGCGATGAAGCGATGACCAAGAACTGGTCGCTGCTCAAGGGCGGCCAGGCGATGATCACCATGCCCCGGGCCGGCGTAATCCGCACGTTCGTGATCAATCACATCATCCACCACCGCGCGATCCTCTCGGTCTACCTGCGGCTGAATGACGTGCCGGTGCCGGGGATGTACGGACCGTCGGGCGATGAATAGAGCCGGCTGTACCGGCCCGTTTCGCGAAACGAACGCGGAGCGGAGGCGCACGTGCCTCGCCCGATCCCAATGTCGATTCTGACTGCGCGGCTGCACCTTCGTCGTGGATTTGGCTTCTTCCCAAACCGCGACGGCTCTGCCGGTTGCCTTCACCATCGTTCACTGTGGCAGGCATCGCTCGGCGTGCCGATATGTACTGGTTCGGACAAATCGACAAGGCGGAGATTGACAGCAGGTAGGTCGGGAAATCAGAGTGGGTGAACTGCGATTCGGAGTGACTTTCGGACAAGCTGGGCCATTTGTCCTCAACAATTATCGTGCAGGACGGATTTCTCGTGCCAAACCTGTTTTTTCGAGGCGTTTTCTGCTTTGGCGTCGGACTACTCTCCGCCGCACCACTGCAGGCCGATTTGGTGATCGACGGCTTTTCGTCTCCCGCCGGCGGTCAGGTCGCCAGCGACGACACGATCAACGGCGTGCCTGTGATCAGCTCGCTGGGTGGGCAGGCCGGTGTGCTGGGCATGTCGCGCGAGATCATCGTGAACAAGACGGGCCAGATCGGGTTCGGCACGCAGACCGTCAGAGCCTCGTCGAACGAGGTCGATACCGACATCTTCAATTTCGATCAATTCTCGTCGACCGCTCGCGGCACGGCCAATCTGATCTACGACGGCGGGGCCGACGGAATGCTCTCGCCGATGGGCCTCGGGGGAGTGGATCTGACGCAGGGCGGAACGAACGCGGGTTTTGTGTTCGAGAACCTGACGGTGACCGGCAGCGGGCTGATGCTGACCGTGAATCTCTACAACGCCGCGACCGGCGCGCTTTTCACAAGCGGCGCGCAACTGCTGACGAACGGCTTCATGGGAGATTACGTGCTGCTGTACTCCTCATTCGTGGGGCCGGGCGGTGCGCTGACGCCGACGAACGTTGGTGCCATCGAAATCATCGTCGACGGCAGCGCGATCGTCGCCTCGGGCAGCGATCTCACGTTCGCCCTCGTCTCCTCGGCAGCCGTGCCCGAGCCGTCCTCGATGGTCCTGTGCGGCCTCCTGTCTCTCGCCGGCGTCGGTTATCGGCTGCGAAGACGCCCGGTCGCATCCGCAGCCGCTTGAACCGCGCTGTTCTCAGCACAATCCGCCGGCCGTGCCCGATGCTCCATCAGGCACGGTTTCATTTTTGGTGGTGGAGGCGCTGAAGCGCACTGCTCCGGTCGTCTCATACGGATTCCAGATTGAAACAGCGCGGGGTGGCCCGGCCTGCAAGGCCGGGCGGCGGAGCCGCAGGAAGCCTGTCTTGGCCGCTCGAACGTGGAAAGACCGGCGTCTTGTCGCTGCGCGACCCGGCCCTTCGGGCCGGGCCACCCCGCGCCCTTTCATGTAAGAATCCGTATCACGCGTGTTCAAGGGCGTTCCGACTGGAAGCGCGTTGGACTTGACGAGTCAGTAATCTCAAGCGCGTCGCCATGGTCGTGCCGACACGCTGTTCCTCTTCACGCTCTCGAAAAGGGTCTCGTGATGAAGCACCGAATGCTCAGGCGGATGGGATCTTTCGTGGCAATCGCCGCCGTGCTGTTGACCACGTCGGCCTCCGTCGCACAGGACCGGGGCGGCCGAGGGTACTTCGGGATGCAGCAGGGCATCCGGATCTTTCTCGTGCAGGCCAAGCCGGTCCAAGACGAACTCAAAGTCACGAGCGACCAGCAAACGAAGCTGCAAAGCGCGTCCGACAAGCACCGTGAACAGCTTCGCGGGTTGGTCTCTGTCGGGGAGGGCACGTCGCGAGAGCAGGCACGCGAGCAGTTCGAGAAGAACCGGGAGAAGATCGAGAGCCTGATCCGCGAGACGGAGAAGAAGATCGACGAAGTCCTCAACGAGGATCAGAAGCAGCGGCTCGACCAGATTTCGCTTCAGGCCGCCGGGGTCGAGGCATTACGCGGCGAGGAGGTCGCGGCCAAGCTGAAGCTGACGCCGGAACAGAAGCAAAAGATCGAGACGACGCTCGACGCGCAGGCGGAAAAGCGTCGCGAGGCGTTCGGCCAAGGCGACGGCGGTCGTGAGAAGGCACAGCAAAGCCGCGAGGAGACTGAAAAGCAGGTTGCGGCGCTGCTCGACGACGATCAGAAGGCGCAGTGGAAGGAAATGCAGGGCGAGACGTTTGATCTTGCGAGCCTACGCGGCCAGCGGCGACCTCAGTGATTCGCGGTCGGTCATTATCTCGTCGAGGCACTTATTTCGTCGAGGCCCCGGCGGCTGCCGGGGCCTCGCACCGTTTCCGGAGCCTCGTCAATGGATCGATGTCTTGCCCGGTTCGCCCGCCGTCTCGCGGACATAACGCGGAACGAGATATCCGGGCAGACGACGTGCAAGTTCGGCGACGACCGCGAGTCCCGTCGCTTCCGGAACTTCAAAGTGGGCCGCACCGGCGACGCGGTCGAGCTGATGCAGGTAGTACGGCAACACGCCGAGCATGAAGAGCCGTTCCGACAGCTCCGCAAGGATGTCGGCATCGTCATTCACGCCGCGCAGCAGCACCGCCTGATTGAGAAGGGACGCAGGCGACGCGGCCAGTGCTTTCAAGGCCACCGCGCAATCGCCGACGACCTCCCGCGGGTGGTTCGCATGCACGACGACGGCCGTCGCGAGTCGGGTCGACGCGAACAGGTCGAGCAGTTCCGCCGTCACACGATCGGGCAGTACGATCGGCAGTCGCGTGTGAATTCGCAGCCTTCGGACATGAGAAATACCTTCGAGATGCGCGACGAGCGACGCGAGCCGCGAATCGGTCAGCATCAAAGGGTCGCCGCCGCTGAGGATGATCTCGGTGAGCGACCGGTCGGCTTCGATCGCCGCGAGTGCAGGCTCCCAATCATCAGGCCGGCGAGGATCGTCCTGGTAAGGGTAGTGTCGGCGGAAGCAATACCGGCAGTTGACCGCACAGGAGCCGGCGGCGATCAGCAACGCGCGGCCATGATACTTGTGAATGAGTCCGGGCGCCGTCCGGGCGTGAAGATCGCCGACGGCATCGGCGATGAACCCCTCCACCGAATCGTTCTCGGCACCGATCGGCAAGACCTGCCGCAAGAGAGGATCGTCGGGATCAGCCGGCCGCATCCGGGCGAGAAAGCTTCGCGGCACGATCAGCGGGAACGACACCGCGGCCCGCCGGGCCGGCTCGCGAAGAGTGTCCGGCAAGTCGAGCGACGTGATGAGTTCGTCGGGATCGCGGATGGCCTCGGCGAGAGAGCGGAAGTAGGCGGGTCGGGAGTCGCGAGCGACAAACGGTTCTGCAACGGACACGAAACAACGCCACTCGGGGTTGGGGGCGGTAAGGAGGCTGGATCGGCATCGTAGTACGCCAACCGCCCTCATGTCCCGCGAGCAGGAATTACAACGACGCCGACTGCCCGATCCGCGGGCCGAAAACGTCGGCGACGACCTCGAAGTGTCCTTTGAGCTTTGAAGACAGCTTCGACCAGTATTCGCCGGGATTGCGGCTATCGAGCAGCGGATCGGCGGCCTTGCGAAGTCGCTCGTAGTCGTCGAGAGCAGTCTTCTTTTGGATTTCTTCGCTCGTCTGAAACGCGGTTCGATCGACGAGCGTTCCCAGCGCCTTGAGCGAAGGAGTCATGAAAACATTTCTCGGCCGGCCTCCGGGACGCGGCTTCTTCAGCGTGCCGTAGGTTTTCGTCCAGAGGTCGATGACTCGGGAACCACGAATTCCTTTCGCGAAATACATGTAGAGCTTAACGTCGCTGAGCGCGGAACTCGTGACCCACCCGGGCCAGAGGTCGTCGTACAAACAGTCGAACCCCCAGCACTCCTTGAGGCTCGACCGCTGGTCGCCGAGGGCGGCGACGGCGTCGCGCATCATCGCCCCACCCGCCGAGTGGCCGGCGACGGCCAGGCTTTCGATCGCCAAGGCCGGCGGTTCACCGGTGCCTGGTACGTTGCCGGCCGCTTTCGCCGCGTGGTCCCTTCGGAACCGGCTCAGTGCCTTGAGCACTTCGTCGAGATATTTCTGGCAGCCGTTGCCCTTCCCGAGATCGCCAAGGCCCAGGCTTCCCCCTCCTACATATTTGTAACCCAGCCAAGGGGCGATCAGCACGACGTCCTTCCGGGTGGAAATGACGTTCTGCCGTAGGAACATGTCCTTGTCCGAATCGGCTGGCTCCAGCAGATCGCGAGCACTTTTCACGTAATAGCCGTGAATCCAGAGCACGACGTGCAGTTTCGCCGTCAGAAAATCATGTCCGAGTGGCAAATAGACCGCCGTCTCCTTCATGCAGGCGCTGCCTTTCGCCGGGTAGAGCGTCGTGCCCCGAACGGCGGGATTCGGATCCTCGGCGAACTCGCAGCCAGCCATAGTCCTTCTCCCAACGAAGCCTCAGCCGGTTGCTTTCGTCCCGGTCTGGGAAGACGACTCCGCAAAAATAGGCGATGCTCGCAGGCTACGGGCGGTGCCTCAGATTCGCCCTCACGAGCAAGCGGGCGATCGATCATCGTGCGCCCGACATAAAAGTTGCTTGCCGGGATTTCGGAATTCCCAAGGTCGTACTCCGTACCGTGAGCCAGGAGCGTCAGCGACTGGAGATGGTCGAGCGAGATGCGCTCCGGTCACTGACGTTTCCGGCTCAGACGCCAGCCTTACATCAGCATTTGGCGGCATTTTCACCGAACGGGCGATGTGATATCGTCGTTGCGGTTGACAGGACACAGCCAGACCTCGCGAGGGGGCCGAGCTGCCACTGTTCTGGCGAATCTCTTGTTGCCCCCTGGACTGAGAAGCGTTGCCGTATGCCCGCGATCAATGTCGGTGAACTCAAGAAGGGCCTGAAGGTCGAGATCGATGGCGATCCTTGGGAAATCCTCGAACTGAACTTCGTCAAGCCCGGCAAGGGCCAGGCGATCTATAAGACGCGGTTGAAGAACCTTCTCAAAGGCACGATCATCGACCGCAACTACCGCAGCGGCGACAGTCTGTCATCGGCGGACGTGCAAAAGACGCAGGGTCAATACTCGTATCGCGACACGGCCGGCTACGTCTTCATGGACAACGGCACGTACGAACAATACACGTTGCCGGTGGAGAGCGTCGAAGAGCGGATGCGGTTTCTCAAGGAAGGCGACAAGGTCGATCTGCTGCTTTACAACGGCAACGTGATCGATATGTCTCCGCCCAGCCATGTCGTGTTGACGGTGACGTACACCGAGCCGGCCGCTCGCGGCAATACGGCGACGAACGTGACCAAGCCCGCCACGGTCGAGACCGGCAGCGAGATTCAAGTTCCCGCCTTCATTCGCGAAGGCGACAAAGTCAAGATTTCCACCGAAACGGGCGAGTACGTCGAACGCGTTTCGACGTGATCGTCCAATAGAACCCCTCTCCTCTCGGGAGAGGGGCAGGGGTGAGGGGACGAGGCGGCGGAAGCATCCATTCGGCCGCGCCCGTTAACCTCGATATTTCTCGCGCGAAACGGAAACGAGCGCAAGCGGCGCGTCAGACCTCCCCTCACCCCCGGCCCCTCTCCCCAAGGAGAGGGGAGTTGTGTGAGGACACACGAAAAATAGAATGAGGATGGCGGGCCATGGACGGCGGCAGCATTGCTTTATGCGCGTTCGCCTCGTTTCTGGCGATTCGCACGCTCCTGACCCTCATGAAATCGCACGAGCAAAAGGTCCGTCGCGATTTGGCGGTCCAAACGGGTAACGCACGCCGAGCGGCCGCAGCGGCGAAGCCTTCCGAAACTCCCGCGGAGCGCTAGACTGACGGAAGATTCGCCGTGAAGAGGCACAAAAGACGCAGAAGAAAAACCATCGATCGAAACGCGGCAATGGTCTGTCACGACTGAGATTCGGGTGAGATGCCACGGGCTTTGCCAGTGCTTCTCAGGAATCAGATTCCAGGGCGCTCGTTCATCATTTGCGTATCTTGTGCCTCTTTGCGGCCTTTGATCCGAAGTTGTGAAATGTTCTTACGGCTTCGAACTCGCACCGGCATCATCGTTCCATTTCGTATTCGATGACTTCACAAGATCGCACCCACAACGGCAAGCTCTACGTCGAGACCGTCGGCTGTCAGATGAACATGCTCGACAGCGAGCTGGTCGTCGCGGCCCTGCGGAAGCAGGGGTACGAGCTCACCTCTGATCAGTCGGAGGCCGACACGATCCTGTTCAACACGTGCAGCGTGCGGGAACGGGCCGAACACAAGATCTACAGCCGGCTCGGCATCCTGAAGCACAGCAAGCGCAAGCGGCCGAATCAGGTCATCGGCGTGATGGGCTGCATGGCCCAGAAGGACCAGAACCTCGTCTTCAAGCGGGCACCGCACGTCGATCTCGTCGTCGGCACGGGGCAACTCGCTGAGATCCCGCGGCTCGTCGACGAGGCGCGATCGAATCGCGAGCGGCAACTCGCGGTGAGCCTCGGCCGCAAGGACGGCAGCCGCGCCGACGTCGCCGGCAGCTTCGAGAGCTACGACCCGCTCCGCGAGCCGGAGATGCGGCCGACGCCGCATCAGGCGTTCGTCCGCATCATGATCGGCTGCGATAAGTTCTGCACCTACTGCGTCGTGCCGACGACGCGCGGTCCCGAGCAGAGCCGCCCGCCGAGCCTGATCGTTCGCGAAGTCGAGATTCTCGCCGAACAGGGCGTGAAGGAAGTCTGCCTGCTCGGCCAGACCGTCAACAGCTACAAGCATACCGAGAACGGTCGCCTGCACCGCCTGTCGGACCTGCTGGTGATGATCCACGACACGCCGGGAATCGAGCGGATCAAGTTCGTGACGAACTATCCGCGCGACATGAGCGTCGATCTGCTGGAGGCGATCCGCGATCTGCCGAAGTGCTTCCACTACTTGCACACGCCGTTGCAGTCGGGTTGCGACGACGTGCTGAAGCTCATGAAGCGCGGCTACACCGTCGAGCAGTACCGCGAGATGATGGGCCGGATCAACGAGATCGTGCCCGGCTGCAGCGTGTCGAGCGACTTCATCGTCGGACATCCCGGCGAGACGGAGGAGTCGTTCCTCCGCAGCGTCGAGTCGGTGAAGGAGTTCCGCTTCAAGAACAGCTTCATCTTCAAGTACAGCCCGCGTCCCGGCACCAAGGCATTCGAGCGACTCGCCGACGACGTTCCGGAAGCCGAAAAACGCCGCCGCAACAACCTGCTGCTCGCCGTGCAGAACGAGATCAGCGAAGAAGACAACGCGACGTTCATCGGCCGCGAGGTCGAGGTGTTCGTCGACGGACCGAGCAAGAAGGAGTTGAGGGTTGAGGGTGGAGAGTTGAGCGGTGCGTTGAGAGACGCGAGACGAGATTCGAGAGACACCTTACCCTCAACCCCCAACGTTCAATCCTCAACCCTTCAACTCACCGGCCGAACGCGATGTGATCGTATCGTCGTGTTCGACGGAAATCCGCGGCTGGCGGGGACGGCGACGAACGTCGCGATCTACGATGCCTCGCCCACGACGCTGCTGGGCATGATCGTCACACGCGAACTGCAGCACGGCGCGTCGCACGCATTGCCGATCCTCGCGTGATTGAAGCCGAGGGGCTGCGACCCCTCGGCTTCGCGTGCCCTCACGCCTCGACCGCGCTCGCCGTTCTCAGGTGCTGCACCCACGCGGGTGGCACGTTCACGAACACCCAGTCCTGCCGGAAGCGGTGCGGACCGAGGTGCCGGTGGATCACCTCTTCGAGGCCGGCGAGCCGCTGCTTTTCGTCGGGCTTCGCGACGAGCTTGCGCATCGGCCGCACGTACATGTATTCGAAGTAGCTCAACACGCCGCCGGGTTTCAGCAGTTTGAAGAAGGCCCCAAAAATCTCTTCGACGAGCGACGGCGGAAAGTTGTTCAGCGGAAGCCCCGAGATGATGAAATCGTACGGTGCGGTTGTTTGGAACTCTTGAAGTGGCACGTGATGCACGGCGGCGCAATGGGCGACCTTGCGATATTCCGGGTGCAGCTCGAACCGGCCGTTGAGGATCTCGACGAACCGCGTGTTCAGCTCGACGAGATCAAAACGATCGCCCTCGCGAACCTGTCGCACGATGTGCCGAGTGACGGCTCCGGTGCCGGGGCCGACTTCGAGGATGCGCGCCGGTTCCGAACGTCGCGACAACGGCTCGGTCAGAGCCTTCGCGAGGAACCGGCTGCTTGGTGCCACGGCTCCCGTCGTCGCGAACGTCTCGCGAAACTGACGGAAGAAGTCCAGATGGTCGGCGAGCGCCTGTTTCATGGGTTTCCGGTGTTCACGTCGCCTCGGAGATCTCGGCCATCCGCCACATCTGCCCGGCGATATCGACGCCGACGCGTTCCGACCATGCCGCGAGCACTTCGCGAAACACGCCGCCGGGCTTGCCGTCGGCGATGCGGCCTTGGTTTAGCCGAACGACGGGCAGCACGCAATAAATCGAACTCGTCACGAACGCTTCGTCCGACGAAAGCACGTCGTCGACTCGCAGGTCGGCTTCGGCGACCGAGAGCGTCAAATCAGCGGCGAGCCGCATCATGTAGGCCTGGCTGATGCCGTGCAACGTGCGTGTTCTGCGCGGCGTCATGAGCTGCCGGCCGCGAACGATGAACACGTTGCCCGTCGACGTTTCGGTGATGTAGTTCTCGCGATCGACGAGCAGAGCTTTCGATCCCGTTTCGATCCGATCGGCCTGACGATCGGCGATGTGCCAGTGCAACCGGCTGCGCGTTTTGATCTGCGGCGAGAGCACGTCGCCGGGCATCGCGAGCAGGTTCGGCGTCGTCAGTGCGATACCGAGCTCGTAAGAGTTCGCGTACTGCGGCGCCGAGATCGGGGCGGCGTGAACGCACAGCGACGGCTCGCCCGCGACGCCGTCCGTTGCGAAGACGGAGATCGCGAGGTCGTGCTCAGTGGGCAGATTCGCGGCGTTCCCCTCGACGACGTGATGGATAATCGATCGCATGCCTTCTGTGGGCTCCCTGAGCGGCACGAAAGCCGCGTTTGCCGCCGCGCACAGCCGGTCGAGGTGCTCGTCGAGCAAAAACGGTTGATGCCGAAACGTCCGCAGCCGCTCGGTGACGCTCGCGCCGCTCGTGACTCCCGCGTCGAACACCGAGAGCGAGGCGTCCTTCAGCGGAAGAAACCGGCCGTTGAGCCAAGCGATCGATTCGGCGTGCATCGACGGCGGATTGAAGGGCGAACAGGTCGGGTGACGATCACGGAAGTCACCGATATACTGCGGGAAAGAATTGAAGAACGGAAGGATGGGAGAAGGGACGAAGAAAGACCTCCTCCCCTCCTGGATATTCGCCTCACATTGAAAATCAGCCGCCCAACCATGCCCATCGCTCCCGCGACTCCCGGTAAGACGAAACTTGGCTGGATCGGCACCGGCGTGATGGGCACGAGCATGGCCGGTCATCTGTTGGCGGCCGGCTACGAGCTGACGGCGTACAACCGAACCCGATCGAAGCTCGAACCGCTGGTCGCCAAGGGCGCCAAGGTCGCTGACAATCCGAAAGCGGTCGCCGCGGCGTCGGACATCATCTTCGCGATCGTCGGCTTCCCCAAGGATGTTCGCGAGGTGTTTCTCGGCGACGACGGCGCACTCGCCGGCAGCCGCAAAGGCACGATTCTCGTCGATATGACGACGAGCGAACCGTCGCTCGCCGTCGAGATCGGCAAGGCCGCGAACGAAAAGGGCGTCCACAGCGTCGACGCGCCGGTCTCGGGCGGCGACGTCGGCGCGAAGAACGCGGCGCTCTCGATCATGATCGGCGGCGGCGAGGAGGCCGTCGAAGCCGTGCGGCCCTGCTTCGAAGTCATGGGAAAGACGATCGTGCGCCAGGGCGGACCGGGGGCCGGTCAACACACCAAGATGGTCAACCAGATCCTGATCGCCACCGGAATGATCGGCGTCTGCGAGGCCTTGCTCTACGGCTACAAGGCGGGCCTCGATCTTGAGACGGTTCTGAAGTCGGTGTCGAGCGGTGCCGCGGGGTCGTGGTCGCTGTCGAACTACGGCCCGCGGATGATGGCGAACAACTTTGACCCCGGCTTCTTCGTCGAGCACTTCATCAAGGACATGGGCATCGCGCTGGCCGAGGCGAAACGCATGGACCTTTCGATGCCCGGCCTCGCTCTCGCCGAGCAGCTCTATATTTCCCTCAAAGCGAACGGCCACGGCCGCAAGGGTGTCCAGACGCTGTTGCTGGCGCTCGCGCAGATGTCGAAAGTGAATTGGACGGGGCGATAAGGCTCCGGTGCGATGTCGCGTGATACAATGGTGGGAGGCCGTTTCTGAGTTGGGAGTCAAGTGATATGGTCGCGATTGTCCTGAACGAGGAACAAACCGGCGTGTTGAACGGTGCGTCCGAGCCGATCGAGGTCCGCGATGCTTCGGGCCGTCTCGTGGCGAGGATCAAACCGCCCGCCTACGAGATTCCCGGTGAGAATGAGTTGATCGCCCAGGCGCTTCGGTCGCGCGAGTCTAATCAGCCAAGTTACACTTCGGAGCAAGTCCAGGCCCACCTACGGTCCCTCGAGGAGGCGAAATCCGCCGGGGCGACGAACGAGGAATTGCGGGCGTTGCTCAGGCGGCTTCAGGATTCCGACGCGAAGGCGGCTGGATGACATGGGCCGGTACAGCGTGACCTGGAGCCGCGATGCGGAAAACCTGCTCGCCAAAATCTGGATGGCCGCTGCGAATTCGAACGCTGTCGCCCGCGCTCAGCATCGGATCGATCGCCTTCTGACGGCCGACCCGGCCGGCAACGGTCGCGAAGCGTCCGAAGGCCTTCGCCGGATCGTCGTGCCCCCGCTCGCTGCCTTCTACGAAATCGACTCCATGACGAAGCGGGTGCTGGTGACAGCTGTCGGCGAAATCCGTGAACACGGCGGCTGATCGAAATCCGGAGCGCGAGATGCTTAGCCCCGAAACCATCGAACGATATCGCCAAATGACCGTCGCGGAACGGGCTGACCTCGTGCTGGCCATGATCCGCGACAACCTGCCGGCGCTGTTGCACGGATCGCCGGAGGTCGTAGATCGCCGGTTCGATCTATTGCGCCGGCAAAACGATGAGCGTAACCGTGCGATGCGGGAACATATGGCGCGAACGGGTCGATGCGATGCATGACCTCGACGAGGTTCTCGCCACGTGCATCGGCATTTTCGAGCGCCTCAAGGTGCCGTACATCGTCATGGAAGGCTTGGCGGTCCGGCTTTTAGGAATACCGCGGCCGACGTTCGACGTGGATTTGGCGATAACAATCTCCAGAGACCGCCTTGCTGTGCTTTATGACGAACTCGATGCTGCCGGCTTCGACGTGCCAGAGGCATATCGCGGCGGACGGGTCGACGAAGTCGCGGGGATGCCCCTCGTCAAGTTCAAGTTGTACATTGGCGGGCGCGGAATCGACGCCGACATCTTCCTGGCGGAGACCCGCTTCCAACAAGAGATGATGCGACGGAGGAAGTCCGATGAACTCTGGGGGATGTCTGTTTGGCTGGCGACGGCTGAAGATCTCATTTTGCTAAAGCTGCTGGCCCATCGGCCAAGAGATTTGGGCGACGTCGCAGACATTCGAGCCGTCCAGGGCGAACTCGACGAACGCTATATGAGGACGTGGGCGATCGAACTTGGAATCCAGGATCGTCTCGAATCAATACTTTCTGAACCGCCGCTTTAGATTGAGATGCCATGCCCCGCAAAGGTGAAGCCTTCGCCGGATTGACCGTCGCGCTCATCACGCCGTTCAGGAACGGCAGCGTCGATGAGGCCGCGCTGCGGAAGCTCGTCGATTTTCAGGTCGAGGCGGGCGCCGATTGCGTCAGCCCCTGTGGCACGACGGGTGAGAGCCCGACGCTTTCGCACGACGAGCACGAGCGCGTCGTCGCGATCGTGTGCGAGCAGGCGGCCGGCCGCGTCAAGGTGATGGCCGGCACCGGCTCGAACAGCACGACCGAGGCCGTCCGGCTGACGAAGGCTGCGAAGAAGGCCGGGGCCGACGCCGCCTTGATGGTCACGCCGTATTACAACAAGCCATCGCAGGAGGGCTTCTATCGGCACTATGAAGCCGTCGCGAACGCCGTCGATCTGCCGATCGTGCTCTACAACATTCCCGGCCGCAGCGCGAAGAACATGGAGCCGGACACGATTTGCCGTCTCGCCGAGTTGCCCACGATCGTCGCCATCAAGGAATCGACCGGCATGATGGATCAGGCGTCCCAGATCATTTCAGGGTCGAACCTGACGCTTCTGTCGGGCGACGACAGCCTCACGCTGCCCTTGCTAGCGCTCGGTGGGTCGGGCATCGTGTCGGTCGTCGGCAACATCGTTCCGAACGACGTGAAGGCGTTAATCACCGCCTGGAAGAAAGGCGACGTCGCCGAGGCCCAGCGGCTCCATCACAAGCTGTTCCCGCTGTGCCGCGATATGCTGTCGCTCTCGACGAACCCGATTCCTCTCAAGGCGGCGATGGCGTTGCTCGGTCGAGACACGGGCGACGTGCGTTTGCCGCTTACGCCGCTCACCGAGAATGAAACCGCGAAGCTGCGTCGCACGCTGGAGACCTACGGACTCCTGAAGTAGCGCCCGTCGCTCGCTGAAAGGTCGCATGGCTGCAACCACGGCAATCGCGTCGTCCGTGCTCGACGTGCGCGGGCTGAAAACCTACTTCCGGACCGACGAAGCCGTCGTCAAAGCCGTCGATGACGTCTCGCTGTCGATCGCGCCGGGGCAGACCCTTGGCCTCGTCGGCGAGTCCGGCTCGGGAAAGAGCGTGACGTCGCTGTCGGTGATGCGGTTGCTGCCCGAGCATGCCGCGAGCATCGAAGGCGGAACGATCGCACTTCTCGGCCGCGATCTGGTCAAGCTGCCGGAGCGCGAGATGCGGCAGGTGCGCGGCCGCGACGCCGCGATGATCTTTCAGGAGCCGGGCACGAGCCTCAACCCGGTCTATCGGGTCGGCGATCAGGTCGCCGAGGCGATTCGACTCCACCAGAAGGTGGGCAAGGCCGAAGCGCTGACTCGGACGCTCGCGCTGTTCGACGAGGTGGGCATCCCCGATCCGCAGCGACGCATCCGCAGCTTTCCGCACGAGATGTCGGGCGGTCAGAAGCAGCGGGTGATGATCGCGATGGCCTTGTCGTGCAATCCGAAGCTGCTCATCGCCGACGAGCCGACGACCGCGCTCGACGTCACCATCCAGGCGCAAATCCTTGATCTGATCCGTAGGCTGCGCGACGAGCGCGGCATGGCGGTGCTGTTCATCACGCACGACCTCGGTGTGATCGCGGAAATTGCGGATTATGTCGCCGTGATGTTTCGCGGCAAGCTCGTCGAAACCGGCGGTGTCGAAGAGATCTTCGCGAACCCGCGGCACGCCTACACGAAGGGTCTGATCGCCTGCCGGCCGAGGCTCGATACGAAGTACAAGCGTCTGCCGACCGTCGCCGACTTCATGACCGTCGTCGAGCAGCCCGACGGCAGCATCTCGATCGCCGAAAAGCCGTTGTCGGAAGAACGTATCGCACAACTCGCGAGCCGCGGTCGCGGACGACTGCTCCACCCGACACCGGAACTCAAAACCGTCGGCCACCCGTTCGATCCGGCGATGCATTCTGCTGATACGAAAACCGTGGCGGAGGGCGAAACGCCGATTCTCAGCGTCACCGACCTGCACGTCCACTTCCCGATCCGCAAAGGGGTCTTCTCGCGAATCACCGACCATGTGCGAGCCGTCGATGGCGTGAGTTTCAACGTCTACCGCGGGCAGACGCTCGGTCTCGTCGGCGAATCGGGCTGCGGTAAGACGACCACGGGTCGGGCGATCCTGCGGCTGCTTCCGATCACATCCGGCCAGATCACGTTTGAAGGACAGCCGCTCTCGAAACTCGACGGCCGCGACCTGCGAGCCGTCCGCCGCAAGCTGCAGATCATCTTTCAGGATCCGTACAGCTCGCTGAACCCGCGGATGACGGTCGAGGCGATGCTCGTCGAGCCGATGGGCGTCCATGGCCTGCACGGCTCTCGCTCCGAACGCGGGGATCGCGCCGCCGCGCTCTTGAAAGAAGTCGATCTGCCTCCCGAGCACCTCCGGCGGTATCCGCACGAGTTTTCGGGAGGTCAGCGGCAACGACTCGGCATCGCCCGAGCACTCGCCGTCGAACCCGAGTTCATCGTCTGCGACGAAAGCGTGTCGGCGCTCGATGTGAGCGTGCAGGCCCAGGTGCTGAACCTGCTCAAGGAACTGCAAGAGCAGCGCGGGCTGACATACATCTTCATCAGCCACGACCTGAGCGTCGTGAAGTTCATGTCCGACATGATGGCCGTGATGAACGCCGGCCAGATCGTCGAGTTCGGCCCCTCAGAAGCCATCTACGCCGATCCCCAGCAGGACTATACGAAGAAGCTCATCGCCGCGATCCCCGACGACTCGCTCGAGAATATTCGGCGGAGGCAACGCGAGCGTTTAGAAAGTCTCGCGGGCCGGCGGGTTTAACCCGCTGTCGTGACCGGCGTCAGAACGTTTCGGGCAGCAAGCGGAACGAGCTTCCCGCCGACGTGCGGAAGATCACAAAGTCGCGACGGTCGAGCGTGAAGATCGTTTCGGTGCCGAGTCGCTCGGCGACATATGCGAGGCTCGCGTCCGCGAGTTGCGGACGGAGAACGTGAGCGCACGGTCAACCGCGCCGCTCATCCGCGTTTCCGATTTCGCTCGTTCGTACGCAGATCGTTGATCTGCCAGCGGGAGGCGGGGTGGGCTGCCAGCCAGCGGTCGGGCAGCAGGCTGTCGA